>SXRM01000189.1 GCA_005792545.1 Pseudomonadota bacterium
TGATCGCGGTGCGTGGCCACCAGCCAGCGACCGGTCTGGCTGAAGAACACGAACGGCTCAAAGCGCAGCGGCATCTTGTCGGCGGTGGCTGGCGATGGGCGCGCCAGGTACTGCCGCTCAGTCAACAGGATCGCCGCCAGCGACGACTCGGGCACCCCCAGCCGTCGCGCGCCATCCTGCAAACGCGCGCCGTGCTGGTCGCGCAGCTCGGCGGCCTGGCGGTGCATCTCCGTCTGCAACGGCTGGGCCGCCGTGGCGGGCAAGGCGCCGGGCGTCGCCTCGGGTCGAGCGGAGCGCAAGGCTTGGGCCCCCTGGTACCGATGGCCCGCGGCAGCGTCCGCGACGGCCGACGGCGTCTGGGCACGAGCCGGCGCCGCGGGCTTGTTAGCCACCCCTGGCTTGGCCCCTGCATCGGGCTTGAACCCACCGCCGCGCCCGGTCTGGTTGTCCTTGGTCATGGTGTTCCCGGGCCGCGGCCCATGCGGCGTTTTGCCACGGCTGCGCGGAGGTTGGCAATTGTGTTGCCCCCCCTGCAAGATGCGTGGTCGCTGGCGGCGGCGATTTCACTTTTTGCGCCGCGCGGTGTCTGTGGGGCGGGAGTCGCTGGATGTCCGATTTCGCTACTACCGGTGCGTTCGCAGACCTGGCCTCCAATGTGCCCGATGCCCGCGACCTCGCACCGCCGCTGTTTGGCGCCACGGACGCACCTAGCGCGGGGTCGACGCGATCCGCTGGGCTTGCGCCGCTGGCAGTTCCGCAGCGTGCTTGCACGGAGCCCCGCGTGATTGCCAGCGACGAAGCGTTGCTGACCGAGCGGTTTCGCAAGGGCGATCGCGCGGCCTTCGCCGAGCTGGTGCGGCGCCACCAGCGGACGGCCTTTGCCGTGGTGTGGCGCGTGGTGCGCAACGACGAAGACGCCAAGGACATCGCTCAGGCCGCCTTCGTGCGCGCTTGGCAGAACGCCGACAGCTTTCGCGGTGACGCCAGCTTTCGGACCTGGGTGCTGCGCATCGCCGGCAATCTGGCGCTGAACCACGTGCGTGATCGCGGTCGCTGGCGCGCCGACCCGCTCGACGACAACGCCGGTGACGCGGCGCCGCTGGCCACCGAAGTGCTTGGCGACGCCGAGACCCAAGCCCAGGTCGCCCGCGCCATCGAGACTCTGCCGCCGCGGCAGCGTCTGGTGGTCGAATTGCGCGTGCAAGAAGGCCTGTCGTTCGCCGAGGTGGCCGAAGCCACCGCCAGCAGCGAAGACGCAGCCAAAGCCAATTTTCATCATGCTCTCAAACGGTTGCGCGCACTGCTCGCGCCAACCGCCCATTGATCGCCGGAGCCCCGCCATGATCCGCAATTCAGACCCCCATCCGTTGCTGCATCCGCCAGCCGTCGACGCAATGCCGGCCGATTGCGCTCGTTGCGAACCGCAGCTGGCGCTTTTTGCCGATGACGCCCTGGACGCCCGCGAAGCGGCAGACGTAGCGGCCCACGTGCGCGCGTGCCCGTCTTGCGCCCTCGAAGTCCGCCAGCTGCGGACGATTCTGATGGGTGTGCGCGACGTCGGCGAGAGCGATCGCCCGTACCTTGGCGCGGCCGACTTTCGACAGTTCGAGGCCGACGTGCTAGCGGCGGTCGATGCGCTGCCTGCGCGGCGTCGGTGGCAAGCGCCAGCCATGGTGCGCTGGGCAGGCGGTCTGGCCTTGGCGGCAGCCCTGGTCGCACTGGCAGTCACGCCGGTCCAGCACTGGCTTGCCGGCGGTCCCATGCAGGCTGAGGAGCAGGTGGACGCCAAAGCGCTGCTGGGCTCGGCCAAAGAGGCTGTGGCGACCGACCGGGCCTTCGTTGACGATCTGGCGGCCAGCGACGACGATCCAATGGACACGCTCGATGAACTGGAAGACCTCGACGACATCGACCTAGATGCGCTGGGCACGGCACTGGACGATGAAGCGCAAAACGGTCAGGGAGCTTAAAGGGTGTTCACTTTCCAAAGGCTCCTTGCCGTCACCAGGCATCCGGCCAAGTTGCGTCGGCGGCCACCTTTCACGGTGCTGCATCCCGTCTGGGCAGCCATCGCCAGCATGACGCTGCTGGCTTCCGCCCACGCGCAGACGCCCCCACCGGCCCCTGCACCGACGCGACCGGCGCCGGCGCCCGCTGCGCCCGCAACTGCCGTACGCCCCGCGCCACCCGCCGCTCCGGCCGGACGCGCGCCTGTGCCGCCCCACCCAGCAGTCGGCGCAGCCAAGCCACCAGGCGCCAAGCCGCTCGTCAAAAAGGTCGATCCGAAGCAGCGCGAAGAAGCGAGGGCAAAGCTGTTGCAGCGCATCCGCGGCTTGCGGGCGCAAGAACTGGCCGAGGTGCTCAAGCCCGACGCGACCGCGGTCGCCAAAGTTGTCGAGATCGCAGCCGGTTATGAAGACAAGGTGATCGCCACGCGCCAGGATCAGCGGCAGCGGCGCGCCGACCTCGACAAGTTGCTCAAAGACCCCAAGCCCAACGACGTGGCGATCTCGCGGCTGGTCGACGAATTGCTGGCGGGCCGCAAACGCCTGGAAGACATCGAATACGAGCGGACCGCGGCGTTTCGCAAGGTGCTCAATCCCAGCCAGTTTGCCAAGGTGGTGGTGTCGTGGCCGCGGATCAACCGCAAGATTCAAGAGACGCTTTACCGCGCGCTGCTCAAGTCCAAGTCCGACGCGGCGGCCATCGGATTCGAAGAGTAGTCGTGCGCGTGGCGGCACCGTGGGCCTGGACCGCCGCTGCGCTTGCGACCGCAGTTGGTTGTGCGACGGCCACACCAAAAGCTGACCAGGAGATTGCCGCAGCCGCTGTCGACGCGTCTACCGGTGCGGAGGCGACCGGCGTCAAGGACGCGCAGTCCAGCGCTGAAGTAGCCGCGGTTGATGCGGCAAAGACGGTACTCGACGATGGCTCGACGACGCCCGGGGACGCCGACGTTGTGGTCGCCGACGCCGCAGCCGCCGACGCCAAACCGTGCCAAGTCAAGCCCACGCTCGCGTCGCTGGAGAAGGAGTACTTTGCCGCCTCGTGCGCGTTTGGACCGTGTCACTCGGCCGCCAAGCACGCAGGTGAGCTGGTCCTCGAAGAAGGCAAAAGCTACGGCCAGTTGATTGGTGTTCAAGCGCTGCACCCTGGGGCTGCCGGGTTTGTGCGCGTGGAGCCGGGCAAGCCCGACGACTCGTTCCTCTACATCAAAGTCACGGCGCTGCAGCCGGGCCAGGGCAAGCTGATGCCGGTAGGGGCGAGCGAGCCGGTCGACGCCGACTGCGGCATCGCCGCGCTCAAGGCGTGGATCGCGGCCGGCGCGCCCAATTAGACGTCGAAAAACCATCGAACCTCAGTGCTGGCGGCCATGAGGGCTTGCTTCGACCCCGGCCGCCGCTACCATGCGCGCCGGAGGTCGGGCCATGGACAAGCTGGGCGTGTGGATGGGCGGTGCAGCGGCACTGCTGGTTGGCTGTGTCAACGGCGGCACGACTACGAGCGCGACTTTGAGTGGCCCAGACAGTCTCGCCAGCGTCGGTGAGGTCGCGGTCAGCGATGCGGCAGCCACAGAAACGGCGCCCGCCGGCCAAATTGACGCTGGCAGTGCGGACAGCCCCGCTGCGCCGGATGTCGCCAAGCCGAACGCCGACGACGCCACCGCAGACCTGGGCGTTGCCGACAGCGATGCGGCCAGCACGGAGGTGCCCGTTGCGGACGCAGACGCCCAGGCCGACGCGGCGACCGACACTGCTGAAGTCGATGCAGCCCCGGCGTGCAACTCAGCCGCGTGTCCGCCGGCGCCGCAGTGCCAGGTCGCGGTGTGTGAAAACGGCGTGTGTGCCACCGCAGCGAAGGCCGAGGGTCAGGCGTGCGAAGACGGCGATGCCTGCACCAAGATCGACGTTTGCACGGCGGGCGTCTGCAAACCCGGCCCCAATGCCTGCGCGGCAGCGCTGCCTGCAGGCGTGGGTGCATCGCCGTGTAAGCTAGTCGGCGATCTGCCCAAGGCTTCGTCGATTGCGCTGGTGCCGTGGTTCACCCAGCTGACGGTGTCGCAGCCCATCCACATGACGCACTTTCCCGACGGCACCGATCGCATGGTGGTGGTGTCGCGGCCGGGTCAGATCAACCTTTTCGCCAACGATCCCAACGTCAAGACGCAGAAGCTTGTCCTGAACATCCAAAGCCAGGTCAATCCCGCCGGCGAGGGTGGCTTGCTGTCGGTGGCCTTTCACCCGAAATTCAAGCAGAACAAAAAGTTCTACGTCAACTACACCTCGACGGGCACGTTTTCGACGGTGGTCAGCGAGTTCACCATGTCGGCGGCGGATCCCGAGGTCGCGGACCCGGCGACGGAGAAGAAGCTCATCGTCATCGTGCAGCCGTACACCAACCACAACGGCGGCCAGATCTACTTTGACACCGAGGGGTTCCTGCATATTGCCATGGGCGACGGTGGCTCCGGCGGTGACCCGCTCAACGCCGGCCAGGACAAGCAGACGCTGCTCGGCAAGATCTTGCGCATCGACGTCGACAAGGCCGAAGGCGGCAAGCCGTATGCGATTCCCAAGAACAACCCGTTTGTCGCCAACGCCGCGTACAAGCCGGAGATCTTCGCACTCGGCATGCGCAATCCGTGGCGCGTGACCGTCGACCGTCTGACCGGCGAGATCTGGGCTGCCGACGTCGGCCAGAACAAGTGGGAAGAAATCGACATCGTCCAGAGTGGCAAGAACTACGGCTGGCGCATCCTCGAAGGCAAGCATTGCTTCAATCCGGCCACCAACTGCGATTCCACCGGCATGACCATGCCAGTCGCCGAATTGCCGCACGGCCAGTCGAACTCCATCACCGGCGGCTTTGTGTATCGCGGCTCGCAGAACCCGGCGCTGTATGGCGCCTACCTGTCGGGCGACTACGACACCGGCAAGTACTGGACGACCGTGCCGGACGGCAACGGCGGGTACACGACCAAGGAAGTTCTCGACACCGCCGACCACCCGGTGACCTTTGGCGAGGACCGCGACGGCGAGCTGTATGTCGCGCAGATTTTTCCGGCCAAGATCTGGAAGGTGGTGCAGCAGACGACCACCGCGCCGCCCGGCCCGGCGCTGCCCAAGAAGCTGAGCGAGACGGGCTGCTTTTCCAATCTCCAGACTCTGCAGCCGGCAGCCGGCGTGGTGCCCTACGACCTCAACGCACCACTGTGGAGCGACGGCGCGCACAAGCGCCGTTGGTTGGTGCTGCCGACCGGCGCGACGCCAAAGCCTGGCGGTGTGGGTCCGATTGGCGTGCCGGACGACCCGTCGCAAAGCTGGAACTTGCCGGTGGGCACGCTGCTCATCAAGCACTTCGCGCTCGGCGACGGTGGGGCGACGCCGGTGGAGACGCGCATCTTGCGTCGCGATGCGACCAGTTGGTCGTTTTGGACTTTCCGCTGGCAGGCCGACGGCAAGGACGCCGACCTGTGGCTGGGCGGCGGTCAGCAGGCCTTTGCCGTGACCGAGGGTGGCGTCAACAAAAGCAAGACCTGGACACTGCCGAGCCAGGCCCAGTGCGGTCAGTGCCACCGCGCGGCAACGCAAGAGGGTCTGGTGCTCGGCGTGCAGTCCGCGCAGTTGGATAGAGTCAGCGCCAAGCTCGGCGGCTTGAACCAGATCGATGTTTTTGCCAAAGCCGGCCTGTTCGCCAAGGCGGGCGTCAATGCAGGGTCGATTTCGGAATTCGCGGATTTGCAGGGGCTGGATTCAGGCAGCGCCTACTCGGGCGCACTGGGGCCCGCGGCGCGCGCCTATCTACACAGCAATTGTGCACACTGTCACCGTCCGGGCGGCGGGTCGCCGTCGGATCTGGATCTGCGCTACTCGTTGCCGCTCGGCCAGACCAAGTCATGCGGGCTCAAGCCCCAGGCCGGCGACCTGGGCATCGCCTCCGCGCAAATCGTGGCGCCGGGTTCGGCGGCCAAGTCGGTGCTGGTGCAGCGTATGCTGCAGACGCCGCAGAGCGGCAACCAAATGCCGCCGCTGGCCGTCGCCGTGCCACACGCGGGGGGCGCAAAGCTGGTGTCCGACTGGATCGCCGGCCTCCCAAACTGCAACGGGCCGTAGGCTGGCGCTGTGCATGGGCCTGTGCCTGTGCCGGTGCCTGAATCGGCGTTCACGAGCCGAACCGACCTCCCCGCCGCTGCGGGCCGCCCCCCATCTCGACAACGCGACCGTCCCCCGCCATGATTGCGCCGCCTAGGCCTTGCGCCCGAGCCTCGAACCGCCCACGGAACCTCGTCGAAAAACGGAGAAAACCCAATGCCTTACATCATCACGAGCCTGTGCACCGACTGCAAGGACACCGCATGCGCCGACGTGTGCCCGGTCGAGTGCATCTACGAAGTCAAAGCGAGCGCAGCCAACAAATGGCAGAACCAGCTGTACATCAACCCGGACGAGTGCATCGACTGCACCAACTGCGAGCCCGCGTGCCCGTGGAAGGCCATCTACGAAGAGGATCAGGTGCCGGCCGTGTTCGCCAAGGACATCGAGAGCAACAAGTCGATCGTCGACTTGATGAGTGACTTCCAGGTTGCCAAGGTGACCAAGACGCACCAGCCGACCAAGGCTGAAGTCGAGGCCAACTTCTCCAAGTGGAGCTTCAAGCCGTAAGCCCATGGAAATGATTTACTCAATCATTTCCGTCGCCCGTTTGCTTATTTCGTGGGTCGCCAGTTCGCAGCCTTGAAGGCCGACTCGCGGCTCCGCGGGATCCTGAGAGCGTTCAACTTATTGTTTTGCTCTCCATAGGACCGGCGGTCTGCCGAGCCCACGCGTCGAGCCAGCGCTCCGCTTGGGCCCCTGCCGCTGATAGATCGAGCCCAGTTCCCAGGCCAATGGCGATCGCCGTCGCAAGTCGACAGCCCGTGCCGCGCGGCGTCGTCGGCCATGGCAGACGGGGCGGCTGCGCGATCAGCGCCGCTCCCGTCCAGAGCCAGTCTTGCCCAGCCAACGAAAGCGGAGCGTGGCCGCCCTTGACCCAGGCTGGACAGGGCAGCCGGGCGGCTTGGGCAGCCAGTTCACGTTCTGTTGTTGCGGGCTTGCTGCTGGTCAGCCAGGCCAGTTCGTGCCAGTTGGGCGTGACCACAGCGGCCGCGGGCAAAAGGTCGCGCAGCAGCGCGCCTCGCACCGCGCCTTCTTGCTCTTGGGGATAGAGCCAACCGCCAGAAGTCGTGCGGGCGACCGGATCGACCACCAGCGGTACCCCGCGTTGCTTGGCCCAAGCCGCTGCCGCGCGCAGGTTGGCGATAGACCCGAGCATACCCGTCTTGGCGGCCGCGACAGGCTCTGCGGTGAGCATCGCAAGCACCAACGCCAATTCGGCTGCTTGTGTCGGCCAGGCGGCAATGAACTGGCCATCGCCCTGAACGGTGCGACCGCACACGATCGGCAAGCCGCGCGCCCCATTGGCGAAACAAGCGTGCAGGTCCGCCGCAACGCCAGCCTGACCGCCGGGATCAACGCCGCTGAACAGAGCAACCGCGACCACTACAGCCCCCCGAGGGCGGCTGCCAGGATCTCGCACAGGCCAGCAGGGTCGTCGACGTGTACCCAGTGACCCGCATTGGCAAGAGTATGGACTTGCACCGCGGGCGCCAGTGACTCCAATGCCGCCACCGTGGGCGGGGTCCAGCGCGGCGAGCGGCCAGCGCGCACCACGTGCACGACCACGCCAGGCGGCACGGCGCGCAGGCGCGGCCAGCTGTCCGTCGTGAAGTAGGAGTCGAGCATGGCGATGACCGCCGGCAGATCGAACTTCCAACGGTAGCCGTCGTCAGCTGCGCGCAGGTTGGTGGTCATCCACTGCGCCACAGGCTGGTCGATGCCAGCCGCCGTCAGGTGACCCACGACGTCTGCGCGCTGCGCCAAAGGCTGCGGGACCTGACCGAGTACCCGCAGCACGTGCTCCACGCCATCGGCGCCGCCCTCGTCGTTCCAGCGCAAATGCGGATGGGTGTCGAGCACACCAACTCGGCGCAGTTCGGGCCAGGGTTCGGCCAACAGGTGCATGGCGACCTTGCCGCCAAACGAGTGGCCTACGACCGCGGTCGGCGCCACGTCGAGCGCCTGCCACAGGTTGCGCACATCGTTGGCGCACGTGTCGAGGTCGTGCGGAGGCGGCGCGCCGGCCGAGTCGCCGTGGTTGCGTAGGTCGGCGACGATCCACGCCCAGCCGGGCGTCGCGGCGCAGAGTTGTTGCGCGAAGGTGCGCAGGTTGCGGGCTGCGCCGAAGATGCCGTGCAGCAGCAGTCCAACATGGGTCGCGTCGCTGAGCGGCGCGCCGAGGGCGTCGTGGTGTGGGAGCCAGGGCTGTTGTGCGGGCGGTTGTTGCAGAGTGGACAAGGATGGACTCCGAGTTGAGCGAAGGCGGCGCGCCGTTTTGCTAGTGCGAACAGTTGCTTGGGCAAGCAGCGCGGTGAACGGTCGGGCTGCGATCCGGGGGCGAAGACATACGCGGCAAAGCTTGCGTCAACGACGATCAAGCGCGGCCCTCTCGCTTTGCGGCGTCAATTTCTTCTGCAGATACCCACGCGTCTTTGAGCACTGCCCGGCGAAAAGCATCGGCAGCGGCGAATGCACTGGCGATTTCTGCCGGGTCCCGCGGCAACGGACGCGCCGATCCGCTGGTGTTGCCTTCGACCACTACGCGGACAACCGCGCCTGGCGGTACACCCCCGACATGAATGGTGCCAGTGGCGTCGGCCACGGCGTCCAGTTCCATGCGAACCATCCTCGACCTCCGGCATGCGCTGGCCGCTTGGACATGGTGCGCAGCGCAACGATGGCCCGCAAGTGCCGACTTCAGCAATTGCCATGCGTACGGCTACCCTACCCGCTCGCGAAACCCCGCCAGCATCTGCGCATCCACGCCGTGCAGTTGCATCCACCGGTACAGCTGCTTGCGATCGCGACCCAACTCGCGCGCGGCTCGCTCGACGTTGCCGCCGCAATCGCGCAGCGTCTCCAGCAATACCTCGCGCGTCGGCGCTTCGCGGTCGGGCACTGGCGACACGGCGGCGGGCGCGCGCGCGGCGCGGTTGACAGCCTCGACCAGCGCGAGTGGCAAGTCGCCGACATCGACGACCCGCGGCAGGAGCGCGAGCTTGCGAAAGACGCGGTCCAATTCGCGCAGGTTGTCGGGCCAGTCGTACAGCGCAAGCACTTCGGCTGCGTCGGCCGTCCAGTTCGCGTGCCAATGTCGGCCCGCTGGCAGTGGCACGACTAAGTCCGCCAGCGAAGCCAGATCGGGCCGCCGGTCGCGCAGGGGGGACAAGACGATCTCGTGGGCCCGCAGCCGCGCGAGCAGGTCGGCGCGAAATGTGCCCGCTTGCGCGCGCGCGGCCAGATCGGCGTTGGTGCTCGCGACGAACCGCACGTCGATGGCCACGTCGGCCCGGGCACCGAGCGGCCGCAGAGCGCGGTCTTCCAGGACCCGCAACAGCTTGGCCTGCAGAGACAAGTTGAGCTCACCCATCTCGTCCAAGACCAGGGTGCCGCCGTGCGCTTGTTGCACCCAGCCCGCGCGCGCTTCGCCAGCGCCTGAAAACGCCCCCTTTGCGTGGCCAAAGAACTCCGCTTCAAACAGCGAATCGGGCACTGCGGCCACGTTGACGCGAACGAGAGGGCCGCGGCGGCCACTGGCGCGATGCACGGCCTCGGCTACGCGCTCTTTGCCGGCGCCCGTCTCACCGAAGATGGCGACCGGACGCGCGTCAACGGCTGTGGCTGCGATTGCGGCGCGCATGGTTTGGGCAGCGGCACTCAAGCCGGCAATGGCTTCGGTTGGCTGGCTCGCGTTGGCAGTGGGCTGCATTTCGACGACGGCAACGATCTGCCCACAGCGCAAAACCGACCCATGCTGGCCCGTGGCGCGCCCGGCGACCGGCCGACCGTTGAGCGCGGTGCCGTTGCGGCTGCCTAGGTCCTCAACTTCGAAGGTCTCGTTACCGTCGCGCAGCAGGATCGCCGCGTGCGACCGCGACAGCGCGCTATCCGCAATCGGCAAGTAGTGTGTTGCGCTGGTCTGGCTGCCAGGCTCGCGGCCGATGACGGTCGTGCCCGGGCGCAGCGTCTGCGGCCTGCCGACCTGGGTAAGGTCGGGCGAGCACAGCACATGCAGCTGCCAACCGCAGGGTGCGGGGATCGACGAGTTCGCTATGCGGCGGGGCACGGTCTGGGTAGTGGCGGTCATCGGCAGGGTACACAGTCGCTGGCGCTGGCGCCGCCCAAGCCTACCACAGAAGGCGCCTGTTCTCAGGGCGCGTGGCGAAGGGCATCGCGCGCGATGCGACTGACGAAATCGGGCTGTGTCTGCAGGTCCGCCCAGCGCACCGAAGCGCGCGACAAGACGTAGAACACGCCCGGCTTGGCGATCCTGCCGTCGACCAGGATCGGCTCAAGCTCCGTGGGTCCGGTTTGGCTCGCTGGCGCCAGGCGAATCTCGCCGCCGGCGCCGCCGCGGATCCGCGACGTTCTGGCTCGAGTTGCAGCGTGTGCGGGCTCCGCAGCCTGAGCGACGCTACCGCTAACGACCAGGCTGAGTACGAACACGGTGGAGATGAATTTGCGCATGGAATGCTCCGGGGTTGGTGGCACTGGCGTCGGTCCGCACCCGCGGGCAACACCCTGGTCCTAAGACCAAGCAAGGAGCGTGCCAATGGCAGGCTGCTTCGCAACTATTGATAATAATTATCTTTCAGCTCAGCCGCCAGCCTGGCAATCACGCCTCTGCAGCCCGATGTCCCGTGGCAGGACTGGGACAAGTCACGGCGCGCTTTCGTTCGGATCCTGCGGGCAATGACTGTCGGTCGGGAAGCACCTGCACCAGATGTCGCTTCCGCGCACGTCGTCGCCTAGCGCTTTGCGGCACTGGCACCAGTCCGGCGAATACGCGCTTGCAAGCTTTGCTTTTGCACAGTTGCGACACCATTGGGGGCTCAGACGGATCGCATCGCAACCGGTCGGTGTACCGCAGACCAGATCGCGGGGAAAGCAGACGCACCAGTCGGCGTCGCCCGGGCGCAGCACCCCTTGGGCGCGCCGACACGCGCAGCCGTCGCGGCCGGTGGGCGTTACCAACTTGGCGTCCGGGCAGCTTTCGCACCAGGCGAGCGAGCCGCGCGCGTGCGCGCAGCGGGCAGCGCAAGCGGTGTGGCTCGGGAAGCAAGCGCACCAGGTGGCGTCGCCGATGCCGATCGCCAATGTCTGCCGACACGCGCAGTCTGGCGGCGTGCCGGCGGCAAAAGTGCTGGCCTGCGGGCAGCTCAAACACCACAGGCGGCTGCCGGCTGGCTGTGCGCAGGCTTTTGCCGACGCAGACGGCGCCGGCCGCGGATCACGTTTGCCCGGAGGTGACGTCGCCGTGCCTGCCGTTCGCGTTGGAGAATCCGCTGCCGCGCTTGCCGTTGCCGCAGCCGGCACTGGCGCCACCGTTGGCGCAACGGCTTTGGCACGAATTACGGCGTTTTTGGCGACAGAGTCGGCCACCGGATTGCCTGCGCCCGACTCGGCCATCGCCTGTGGGAGCGAGTCAGCGGTGGGCTGTGCCATGACGGTGGGCAGAGGCGAGAGCGCCGCACCGGCGCCACCAGATGTCGTAACGCCAGCGGGCGGGTTTCCGCGCTCACCCCAACGACCCACCCAAACCGCCGGTGCGAGCGTGAATAGCGCAAGCGCCGCCACCCATGGCCAACGAAACGATCGCTCCGGGACCACCGGTGTCGCGTTCGGAGGTTCCTGCCGCGAAATCGGAGTCGCCGACGGCGTAGAGGGTGGTGCAGGCGTGGCGCGCAAGGGACTTGTAGGTAGCCACTCGTCGGTGGTGTCGACGACGCCAACCTGGCTCTGCCCAGCCTCGACGATCGTCACAATGGGCGCCCATTCGCCAACTCTAGCCCTCGCCAACCATGCTTCCAGCCCCGTCGCCATGTCCACCGCGGTGGCAAACCGGTCCTGGGGGCGCTTGGCCAACGCCCGCTGAACCAACCCCTCCAGCACCACATCGGCGGGACCGTCGCACTGGCGGAAAGCGGGCGGCGGCTCGGTCAGGTGAGCCAGACAGCTGGCGAGGGCCGACTCGCCGGCAAACGGGACGCGCCCGCACAGGCACTCAAACAGCACGACACCCAATGCATAAAGATCGGCCCGCCCATCGACGGCGGCCGCCTGGACCTGCTCCGGGCTCATGTAATGCGGTGTTCCGACGACCACACCCGTGCGCGTCAGATCTTGGCCATCTTCGCGACCGCACAGTTTTGCCACGCCGAAGTCGATGACCTTGACGAAATCCGGGGCGCCGACGACGTCACAAAGCAGGATATTGTCGGGCTTGAGATCGCGGTGCACCAGTCCAAGGCTGTGAGCCTCCTGCAATGACCGCAGGACTTGGACGGCAATGTGGACGGCCTCACGGGCCGGCAGCTTGCCGACCCTGCGCAGCCGTGCAGACAGCGATTCGCCGGCCAGAAACTCCATCGCAATGTACAAGCGCCCCGCGTCTGTTGCGCCATGGTCGGCGATGCGCACGGTGTGGGGGCTGCGCAACTGGCCGCAGACTTTGGCTTCTTGCGCAAAGCGCGCGATTGCTACGGCCGGCGCACTTGGGTGATCCCGCAACACCTTGATGGCGACCTTGTGGGCCGTTTGCGTGTGCTCGGCCGCGTAGACCTGGCCAAAGCCACCCTCGCCGACCTTGCCGACAATGCGATAGCGTCCGCCGATCACCTCGCCGGGGCTGGCGAGGTCGGGGCTCGCGGCGGCCAGAGTCCGGCTGCCATCGCTCGGGCACACCTCAGCGCTACAGACCTGACCGCATTGGGGGCAGACGCGCTCAGCGGAATCGGCAGTGGTCATGCGCAACCCCACCGAGTTCGCCCACCCGCTGCAGGGCCGGCGCACGCCTCCTCGCGCTTCACCGCACCACCGCCTGCAGCGCAGCGCCAATCAGCCCCTCGCTGCCAAACTTGGCGCCGCCATAGCGCTGCCGCCAGATGCCGAACCAGGGCGCAGGGGCACCCATGCCGGCAAGCGTCCTCACCGCCTCTGCGCGAGCCAACGGCGCGGACTGCTCATCGTCCACGACCGGCCGCAAAGCCCGCGCCAAAGCCTGCCGGGCTTCGTCGCTCATGGCTTTGACACAGGCGAGCGCCGCGACCAGTTGCCATGGCGGCGAAGCCCGCAAAGCGGCCAGCACGACCTCGGTGGCGTGCCGGGCATCGCCCTGCTCCAACGAGCAGATCGCGCGCGCCGCACCGACCAGGCACGCTAACCGTACCGGCGCCACAGTGGCCGAATTGCGCAACGGGTCGGCAGCGGAGTCGGCAATGACCGCGGGACGAAACGCGTAGAGTTTTTCACACGCTGCCGCCTTGGCTGAGTCGGTTGCCGTCGCCAACGCACCCAGCAGGACCGGGCCATCCAGCAGCGGATCGAGCACGCCAACGGCCGCCGCCTGGACTGCCGGCGCGTTTGCGCTGACGAGTCTCTCAGCCGCCTGCACGCGGACGGCAACTGGCGCGGGCTCTGCGGGTGACCCGCGCAAGAGGGACCAAAGGACGGCGAGCACACGCGGGTCGCTTTCCCGCGCGGCCTGGCCAACCAAGGCAGTCGCGCTGCCCGGCAAGTCCAACGCGGCTGCGCGCGCGGCCAGCAATCGGACCGGAGTCGCAGGATTCGCCAGCATCAACCGGCCAACCGCAGCAACATGCTGCGGCCCGCCAGCGCGCCCAAGTTCGGCTGTCCGCGCCGACGCCCACGCCGTCGCCTGGCCGCAGGCGGGGTCGATGTCTTCGTCGCCCAGCGCACAGACAGCGCAGGCTGCCAGGGCCGCTTGCAACGAGTCCGACGCAGGCGGCTCAGTACCGGTGGCCACCAGCGGCCGGACCGGCGCAACATCCGGCTTCGCGACGGGCACAGGGGTCCGCTGCGCACAGGCAAGAAGCAGCAGCGGTAGCGCTGCCGTGGCTACTCGTACACCATCCACAGCGGCCCCGGAAACAGCCAACTCAGCGCAGATCGCAGTCGGTCGCGCCAGTTCTCCCAGTTGTGGCCGTCGCGGGCCTCCTCAAAGCGCACGTCCAGGCCGATCCCTTGCAAGAACGGCACCATCGAGCGGTTTTCGTAGATGAGCGACTCGTAGGTGCCACAGCTCAGATACGCGCGATCGCACGGCCGACCTGGGTTCTCGCGAAACTCGTTGACGAACTCGACGACTTTGTCGAACGCCGGCCCGCGCTTGTGGGTGCCGATGTCCGTGAACGCAAAACTGCCCGACTGCAAAAGCAGCTTGCCGAATACGCCAGGGTGCCGCCAGGCCGTGCTCAAGCTGGCGACGCCGCCAAAGCTGGCGCCCATCAAACAGCGGTTGGCCGGCGTGCCGTAGGTCGGATAGCGCGACTCCACGAACGGCACCACGTGCTCAACGATCATCGCCTGGTGCTTGGGATCGTCCGGGTACTCGGTCATGCGGTCGCGTGGGTGTGTAAAGGCGACGATCAGCGGCGCAACCTCCAGCCGGTGGATGAGGTTGTCGAGCACCAGCTTCATGCGCGCAAACCGCAGGTAGTCGCCGCCATCGTGCACGACCAGCAGCGGATAGCGGCGGCTCTCGCGGTAGCGCGCCGGCAAATAGACCGACAGGTTACGGGTGTCGCCCCACGGCGTGTGCGGCACCACGGTTTCGACCACCTGGCCTTCGCGCGCTTCGGGGTCGAATTCGGCCCAGTCTGGCGCTTCGTAGCCTTCCGTCACGCACACCGAATTGGCGCCGAACGGGTCCTGTGCCATGCGCTTGTTCAGCGGGTCGCGCACCCAGGTGCTTTTGGTGCCGCGGTGGACATCGAATTTGTACTCAAAACGCGACCGCCTCGGCACATCAAGCACCACGTACCACAGTTCGCTCGTGCCTACGCGCGTCATCGGCTGGTCGCTCTGCAGGCCAAAGATGAAGTGCCGCAGGTGCACCTCGTCGGCCTGGCCGCGAAAGATGAAGGTCACGCTCTGGCCCTCGACCAGCGGGAACTGGTGATTGGCAAGAAACGCATTGATCGCGCGGGCATCGTGGCGCGGCTTGCGCTCGAATTCGTGAATGGCGAGCAGCATAGGTCGGGGGCGCCTCAGGCAGCGGCCGCAGTGGCCGCGGACCGCAAGTGTGGTACACGGGCCGCGGTGGGGCAAGTGGTGCGGGCCCTGGCGCCCAAGTGAGCGGCGCTTGACGTGCGGACCGGCATCGCAACAATTCGCCGCTGCGCCGCGCAGGGTCGGCTGCCTTCTTCCGATGCCAGACATTCCACCGATGCCCCGCGACCAGTTGCGCGGGTTTGAAAAAATCGCCGTCCCTTTGGTCGAGGGCATCAACAGCCGCCCGCGGGTCGTGCGCGCGATTCATGCCACGCTCGGCAAGTTCAATGGCATGACGATTTTAGTCGGCATGGGCAACCTGTTGCAGCCGCGCGGCCTTGAGCACATCAAGGGCTTACAGGCTCCCAGGGGCATGGTCATGGTGTCGAACCACCGGTCGTTCTTCGACATGTACGTCATCAGCGCCTACGTCACCCACAACACACCGCTGATGAAAGCACTGCTGTTTCCGGTGCGCTCCAACTTCTTCTACACCCACCCGCTGGGCACCATCGTCAATTTTGCCGCCTCTGGTGCGGTGATGTGGCCACCGGTGTTTCGCGACGACCGCAAGCGTCACCTCAATGCCGTGGGCTTTCGGCAGATGGCGGCAGCGCTTGGGCCCGGGGTCGTTATCGGTATCCACCCGGAGGGGACGCGCGGCAAGGGCTCGGACCCGTACGCGTTGCTGCCCGTCAAGCCCGGTCTGGGCATGCTCATCGCCGAAGTCGACCCCGACGTGTGCATTCTGCCGGTCTTTATCGCCGGCATGAGCTCAAGCGTGCGAGCCGAATTCGGCCGCAACCTGCGCCCCAAAGGCAAGCGCGGCGAGCCGATTCGGGTGCGGTTTGGCGCGGCGGTGCGCGCGGGCGACCTACAGGCGCTGGACCTGGACGCGGCTGCAACGACGGAAGCGGTTTTTCAACGCGTGCACGACCTGGGCCAACTGGATCGAGCCGAAGGCGCCAACGGCTGGCCGTCGCTGTAGGTCAAGCGACTACCGAGCGGCGATAAACGTCCGCACCGCCGCCGCGACATAGCCAATCTGGTCGGCAGTGTGGTGCGGCGACAGCGGCAAGCTCAGGCACTGTGCCGCCAGCGCTTCGGCGACCGGGAATGAGCGGCCAGCAAACTCGCGGGCATAGGCCGCGCTCTGGTGGCAGGGCACTTTGGGGTCGACAGCGGTCTCGATGCCGGCTTTGCGCAAGTGCTCGGCAAGCGCGTCGCGCCGGCTGGTACGGACGACAAAGTTGTGCCAGACGTCGCAACTGGCCGCATCGCCAGGCGGCGACAGGACCTCGACCTGCCCTTGCAGAATGGCCAGGTACTTGCTTGCAAGGTCCTGACGGCGGCGGTTCCAGTCGTCGAGGTGGCGCAGCCGAACGCGCAGCACCGCCGCCTGGATCTCGTCCAAGCGCGAGTGCAGGCCGTGCACGTCGCTGCCGGCGTCGACCGTAGCCCCGTAACCGCGCAGATGGCGGACGCGCTCGATGAGGCTAGCGTCGTCGCTGACTACGGCGCCGCCATCGCCCAGGCAGCCCAGATTGGCGGTCGGGTGGAAAGAAAACGCCGCCGCGTCGCCGATCAGACCCCGCTCGGTCCCATCGACTGCGCGGGCACCGTGGGCCTGGCTGGCGTCGATAATGAGCGCGATGCCGTGCAACTTGCAAAATGGCGCCAAGTGGCGCGTCGGCACTTTGCGGCCGTAGAGGTCGGCTGCAACCAAGGCCTTTGTCCGCGGCGTCAGCGCATCGACAAGGCCGGTGTAGCGCACCGACGGGGCTGCGAGGCAGTACGTGCGCGGGTCGACCTCGACGGGTACGGGCGTCGCCCCGACGTGCGAAACGGCGAGCCAGGTCGCGACAAACGCGTGCGCTGGCACCAGCACTTCGTCACCCGGGCCGATGCCGTAGGCGCGCAGAATCAGTTCCAAAGCGTCCATGCCGCTGCCCACACCCACGCAATAGTGGGCATTGCACTCAGCAGCGAATTCCGCTTCGAAAGCAGGTAATTCCGGCCCACGCGCCAGCTGGCCACGGTCGAGCACGGCCGCAATGGCCGCGTCGAGTTCGGGTCGCAGTTCAGCCAACGCGAACGGCAAGGTATCGAAACGGACCGTTTGGGCGCTCACGGGTACCTCGGCCACTTGGGACGGCGCGGCAGGCGGCATTATGCGGGCATCCGTTGCGCACGTCACCTTGCTCTCTCGCTGGAATTGGCCAGTGCCGACGGCGGTCAAGCCGCAATTGGCTCAGGTCGCGAGCTTGACCAGCGTCTCGCGAGCAGCTGCGGCAGCCGCGGACTGCCCGGTCTTCTCCGCGTGCGCAAGCGCTGCGGCGACAGTCTTCTTGGCCTCTTCGACGAGCTGCAAGCCCTTGAGCGCAAGACCTTGCAGGCGCAATGTTTCTGCCAGGACCTCAAGGCGGCCGACGCGGCGCTGGGTGCGCTCGGACTCCTTGAGGACGCCGAGCGCCTCTTTGGCGCGCCCCTGGTCGATGAGCACGTTGCCCAGGTTGGCCAGCGCAGTCGCGGTCCCCAAGGCATCGTCCAGGCCTTCAAAGCGCTTGCCGACCTTGCGATACGCGTCTTCCGCCTCAGCCAGCCGGCCGGCACGCCATGCCAGGTTGCCCAGCGACAGCTCTACGTTGACGGCCGCAAGTTCGTCGTGCGCCTGCAAGAAGGCGACGCGGCCCGCCACGTAGTGGCTCTGCGCGCTGGCGTGGTCGCCCTTGCGGGCGTGCGCGTGGCCGATCCAGGTGTGCAGGCGGCCGATGCCCAGACTCAGTTCATTGTCGTTGGTCAGTTCGGCATTTTCGCACTCGTCGAGCGCGCGCCGGGCGATGATCTCCGCTTCGGTGGCGCGGCCAGTGCGCAACAGCACCATGGCAATGAGGCTGACTGCAAACACCGAAGCGCCAAAGCCGGTTTCGCGTCGGCGCGCGTCGTCCACAGCGGCGCGCAGCACATTGAGCGCTTCTTCGGGGTTGCCCTGGCTGTCGAGCACCTGGCCCCGCAAGCAGCGGGCGCGGATGCGCAGCGTCGCCATGCCGGCGCTGTCGCTCGCCAGATCGATGATGCGCGCGGTCGCCGCCAGCGCGGCGGGCAACTCGCCAATCTTGAGCCCAGTCTCCGCCTGGCCAACCAGCGCCCAAGCCAGCGGGTGGCGGGCCTGGTCGTCACCCGACTCGAACCAGCCGCTCGCCACGTCGGCCGCCAGTGTGTAGGCGTCGTAGCCGTCGCGCGTCGCGAACGAGTGCACGGCGTTGCCAGCGTTGCGCAGCAAATGCCGCACGGCATCGGCGACGTCGCCAGCTTCCAGGTGGTGGTGGGCCAGGCGCGCCCCAAAAGTTGGCGGCCGCGCGCCGGGCCACAGCTCAAGCCATTGGGCCGCGCGCTGGTGCATGTCGACGCGCGCACTGCGCAGCATGCCGTTCAGCAACACCTGGGTCAGTGTTTCTGGCCGCAGCTGCCACTCGCGGTGGCCAGCGAAGGGCTGGGTGCGCGACTCGACCAGCATGCCAGTCTGCCGCATGCGCTCGGTGTCGGCGGGCCGCAGCTGCCGCTGCAACATCGCGCTCAGCATGCCGTGCGGCGCAGTGCCACCAGCGACAGCGACAGCTTCAAGCAGACAGCGGTCTGCAGGCGCCAAACGGCCGATGCGCCGCATCAGCAGGTCCTGCAGCGAGCGGTCAAGCAAGCCAGAGACGTCCGCCACCGCCGACAGTTTCCAGCCAGCATCCGACAGCACCAGCAGCTGCTCGTCCATCAGCGTATCGAGCGCCTGCTCGACGCGACCCGGCAGGCCCTCGGCAAAGCGCTGCAGTGCCGACACCAGGCCGACCGGCGGCTTGAGGCCTTCGAGCATCTCGGCGACCAGCGTCTCGGTGTCCGATTCTTCCAGTGGCTCGACTTCGACGGTCACCGTTCGCGAAGTGGTCAGGTGTAGCGACTGCAGCACGTTCTCGGCGCGGTCGCTGCGCAGCGGCAGCACTAGGCACAGCGGCACGTCTTCGCAGCTGCGGGCGATGTGCGCCAGCAATTGCAGCACCACGGGCCGAGCGTATTGCAGGTCCTCAATGACCAACGCCATCGGCTGCTGCGCACACAGGCCGCGGACGATCGCCGCCCAGGCCTCGAACGCCGCCTGGATCTCGGCGTCACCGGCAGGTGTTGGCGCCTGGCCCTGCGCGACGTCGTGATCCAGGCCCAACATCCGCATCAGGGCCTGCACACGGCGCACTGCCCGTTCGGGGTCGGCGTCCTGCAGTCCGGGCAGGCGCGACAGGCGCACGGCAATTTCTTCGCCACCGACCATGGCGTCGCGCACCAGATCGGCAAATGGCTGCCAACCGCTCGTCAGTTCAACCGGGCTACACCGGACCAGCTCGAACCGCCACGGCTCTCCGCCCTCTTCAAGCGAACGCAGCATTTCGCCGACCAGCCGCGACTTGCCGGCTTCGGGTGGCCCCACGATGACCAAAGCGCTCAGACACGCCTCGCGCCGCACCTTTTTGCACGCGCGCAGCGCCAGGTTCAGCTCCAGGTTGCGGCCGACGAACGGCTTTGCGACCTCGCGCGCCATGTAGTCGGCCAAGGCCAGCGAGGCATCGCGCCGCCGCAGCACATGGCGAACGTGCTCGCGAGCGTCGTGGCGGAATTCGAACACGCCGCGCGCCTCGCGATAGGCTGCCTCGCCAATCACGACGCCGCCGTGTTGCGCGTGCTGCAGGCGATCGCGCGCCATGGCGATGACCGGGCCACCCAGCATCGCCACGCCCCAGGCGACACCGGAGCCGCGGCTGGCCACGGCGCCGATCTCGACGGCCGCACGCGGTGCGCCACCGGCATCGCCCGCCAGCGCAGTAAAGGCCAGCGCCGCGTCCACCGCCCGCACGGCGTCGCCGTCGCGCATCCCGCCCATGCCAAAAACGGCATAAGCGTCACCGCCTATCAGCGCCATCAGGCGCCCACCCTCGCGGGCGACGGCAGTGGCAAACAGGGCGGCGCGATCGGCCTGGCCTTCGATACCGGTCGCCGCCAGCTCGGCCGCCAGCAGCACGACGCTCGACTCGCGCAGGCCGGCCACCAGTGCGCCGGCCGCCGATGGCCACGCCAACAGCGACGCACCGCAGCTGTCGCAGGCGTATCGTTCGCCAGCCGCCTCCGTGCCACACGCCGAACAGCGAACGCCCGGCACGGCGCTGCCGCACTGGGTACAAAACCCGCCAGGCGTCGCCGCCTGCAGACACGCAGGACAGTCGGCCAGTTCGATCGCACCGGAGACCATATTGCGGCCGCCGGCTCGTTCGAGTGCGCGTGCAAACGCCAACACATCGCCATGGCGCTCTTCGCGCTTTTTGGACAGTGCTTTGCGCAGTTCGCGCTCGACGGCTGGCGGAACCGCCCGCAAGATGGTCGGGCTGAACTGCGGCGGGTCGTCGATGAGATGCGCGATGAGCATCGCCTGCACGGTCTCGCGCGCATACGGCAGCTGACCGGTCAGCATCTGGTAGACCATGACGGCCAGCGAATACAGGTCGCTTTTGCCGTCGACGTGCTGGGCCTGGATTTGCTCCGGCGACATGTACGCCGGCGTACCCAGGATCTCGGCTGCGCGCGTCACGGCCACCGACCCCGCCGACGCGATCGAGCGCGCCAGACCGAAATCGGCGACTTTGGCGAGCACGCCGCCCGACGCCAGCGTGCGCACCAGCACATTGCCCGGCTTGATATCGCGATGTACGATGCCAAGAGCGTGCGCTTCGGACAGGCCGGCGGCCACTTGCCGCGTCAGGTCGAGCACCAGCTCCAGCGGCATCGGTCCGCTGGTCATCAGTTGCTCCAAGCTCTGCCCCTCGACGAACTCCATGACCAGAAACCACGATTGCACGTGGCGGCCAAAGGCGTGAATACCGACGACGTTGGGATGCAACACCCGCGACAGCGCGTGGGCTTCACGGCGAAAGCGCGCCTCGGCGTCTTCATTGGCGGCGACTTCTGCGTGCAGGAGCTTGATGGCGACCAGACGGTCCAGCCGCAGATCGCGCGCCAGATACACGTGGCCCATGCCACCGCCGCCCAGTGACCGCTCGACCACGTAGGAGTCTGCGAGCACGGTGCCGTTGTCGAGGATCGCAGGAACAGGGGGCATCGCACTCCGCTGGGGCGCAAAGGGGGCGCAGCATAGCATGGAGTGGGCGGATGGCGGAACGGATGCGGTGCCGCGCGGGCGGCCGGGTCACCGCAGGCGGTTGCCCGCCTGCGGATCCCACTGATTCGGACGTGCGGATTTCCCGCATCCGGCTCGTCGCCGTATGGTTTCGCTGCGCGTTGGAACACCGCCTTGTGTGCGATGTACGGGTTCGGCAAAGGCAGACGCCGAAGTAGCGCGTGATACCATTGCCAGTTGCGGTTGGCGTGGCCGGACCTGCGCCCAAGCCAGTTTTGCCAGATCCCTTTGACCGCATAGACGAA
>SXRM01000190.1 GCA_005792545.1 Pseudomonadota bacterium
ATGGGCAGTAAGCACGTGCGCGCTGACCTCAACTTCGCGTGGCCCACCGCCGAGATCGCGGTGATGGGGCCAGAGGGCGCGGTCAACATCGTCTACCGCCAAGAGCTGGCCAAGTCGAGCGACCCGGCGCAGGCCGCGCGCGACTACGCTGAGGTCTATCGCGACACCTTCGCCAACCCGTTCAAGGCCGCTGAGTTGGGCTACGTGGACGAGGTGCTGCGGCCTGAAGACACCCGGCCGCGGCTGATTCAGGGCCTGCGCATGCTGGCCGGCAAGCGCGCGCACAACCCGCCGCGCAAGCACGGCAACATCCCGCTGTAGCGCAAGCCATCGCCGCGTCGCCCACCGCGCCAGGCAAGGCATTGGCCTCGCGTGCGACGGTCAGAGCGCGGCCAGAAACCGCAGCAAAGCCTGCTGATCCGCTTGCCCCAGCGCCGAGTACCGCTGCGCTGACCCCGCACTCTCGCCGCCGTGCATGGCAATGGCCGAGGGCAGATCCTTGGCGCGGCCGTCGTGGAAATACGTGGACCGGAATCGCAAGCCAAAAAGGGGCGCTGTACGCCATTCGTCACCCCTGGATGAGAAGTCCATGATGCCGCTATCGAATTTTGGCCCCATGCTGTGTACGCACAGGTCGGTGTAGGCGCCCGGCGCCAGCTTGCCCGCATCGGGTTTGTGGCAGGTCGCGCAGCCGACGCGGCTGAAGACGGCCAGCCCCTCTGGTTCGGCGCGTGCAGGCTTGGGCACCGCCATGCCGGCGACGTAGGCAGTCAGGTCGTCGACTACCGACGTTGCCGCCTCCGGATCGGGCACCGCGTCATCATCGCGCTGCTTGACGGGGTCGCGGTTGACCGTATTGGTGATGCCGATCTCGCCGGCCAGCGCGTTGCCGATGAAGTCGCGGATGGACGACGTATGCGCCTGCAGGCCGAACTTGCCGGGTCGGCCGTCGTAGTGCGGATTGACATTGACGTGGCCGCGCACGCCGTCGCCGTCCTTGTCGTCCGGATCACAGTTGGCGCGCATTTCGTCGTCGGTTACCTGCTCCAGCAGGCCCAGGCCGTACAGTGGCGGTCCGCGCCGGCGGTCGATGATGCCGCCCGCGGGCACCGGCAGCGGTTGGCGACCCGCAATGTGCTGGTTGGGCAAGACGCCCACGAAGTCGGTCTGTTTGTCGAACAACACCTGGACCAGGATGGAGTCCGGGCCCACGCCGCCCGCGGTCGGCAGGTTATGACAGGTCGCGCACGAAGGCGCGTTGAAGTGGGGGCCCAGGCCGCTTGCGGGTGCGTATTCGCGGGTGAACGCAGCGAGGCCGCGGTCGAACGCCGCCTTTTGCGCCGCGGTGAGGTCCGCGCGTGGTCCGCCGGGTGGCATATCGACATCGGGCGAGGCGGCTTGACGCGAGCAGGCCGCTACCAACAGACAGGCCAAAGCGGCACCGAGTCCCGCGACAAAAACGCGCACACGCCCTCCCGTCTGCTTCCCCTGCGCGCGGACAAGCTGCAACCGGCGCTCTCAAGGGCCGATTCCGTCTTCGAACCTGTGGGGGGCAGGCCACTGCGCCGCAACAAGTCGGCGCGGTGCCATCATGCCGTTGCATGGCCCGTTCTTGGCGCCCGCGCGGCAGCACGGTTACAAAGGAATTTCAACTTTCATACTTTGCCGCGTCGCCTTGACTGAGGCGGCTGCGTGCCGACCAAGCCGCCGAGCCAGCGCAACAATGACTGCTGGACAATCGCGGCGTTAAGGGAACGCGGCGGGGAGTGCCGCCAGCCTCTCGGCTGCTGTGCGCCAGACCGTCGACGTCGGGGCCACCGCAAAAACTGCGTGGTTGGCAGTGAGCATGCCCAAGGCCACAGCAAAAGGAGGCCTCACCCGACCCTGGCCCGCTTCGCAGGCCAGCATCACGGCGCAGGTCGCCTCCAGCACCAGCAGGCAACCATGGCCCGCCCACATCGGCGTGCCGAAGCCCGGAATGTAGAACAGGAACACCCGATGCAGCGCAGCGCCGGCCAGCCCCAGCGCCGTCACTGCCATCCAGCGGGCGTGCAGGTCGCGGTTGCGACGGTGAACCACGGCCATCGCGACAGCCACCGCAAACACCAGCAGCCCACCCACCGGCAGCGCCAGGTTTTGCAGCCGATCCGCGTCCAGCGGCCCTGCCCGCACGAAGGCGCGCGCCACGCCCAAAGAAGTCCAGACCAGCGCGGCAGCCAGCCCCAGGGCCGCCCAGCCGATGATCCGATGCCAGCGCAGCATGCCCCGACCGACCAGCAGCGCCTGGCTCACCAGCACCGCCACCCACAGGTAGGCCAGCGCGGCGTGCCAGTGGATCGCCGGGCGCGGTTGCGACAGGTCCGCGAAATAGCGCGGCCAGAAGCCGAGCACCAGCAGCGGAAACAGCGCACCCACGCCCAGCGCGATGCGCTGCGAGGACTTCATGCGTCGAGCGCGGCGGCGGCTCCCAGCGACAGGCTGCCGGGTTCGCGGCGGCGGGCAGCGCCGCGCAGACCGGCGTTGCGCGGCTCGGACAGGCACCGCTGCACCTCAGAGGTGTAGAAGATACCGTCGCCTTGCAGTTGCGGGTGACCGTCGTTCCAGGTCAGCCAGCCGCGCTCGGTTAGCACCTGCCAGAACGGCGCGAAGTCGTCGGCCAGGCTGCTGCCGAACTCTTGCGCATAGGCGGTAGCGTCGAGCCACGGGCTGCCCTCCAGGCCTTTGAGCACGTAGATGAGCTGCAGGTCCACGCGATTGAAGTCAAAGACCGACTCCACCGCGCTGCGACCGGCGCTCAGGCGCCCATGGTACGGATCGCGCCCGACCACGTTTTTGTAGGTGTGCCCCGGCCGATCCACAGTGCCGGCGAACAACGAGTTGGCGCCATAGCCGACGCCCAGACGGTCGTTGTGCAGCGCGTCGCGGTACATCTCCAGGAACTGCACCGGCCGCAGGTCGGCGCGGCAATAGTCGGTGTAGCTGTCGGCACGGTAGCCAAGCTCCAAAAGCGTCGCACGGCCGGCGAGGAACGCGTCGCGGCTGACCTCGATGGGCGGCAATCGGTGCTTGTTGCGAGCGAATTCCGAGTCGCCGCCGAGCGTCAGCGGGTGGTTGACGATGCCGTCGACGCCCCAGCCGTGCAGCAGCCGGACGTCATCGACCACGTCGTCTGGGGTCTGCTCGAACCAACCGGTAATCAGGTCGACGGAGCAGTGGATGCCCCGCGCCTTGCAGAAATCGACCGTCCGCACGATGTGCTCGTTGCGCTGAGTTCGGCCGCTGTACTTGAGCAGGTGGGCCTTGAGCACTTGCGCGCCGATGCTGATGCGGTTGACGCCGACCTCGTGCAGCGCCTCCAAGCGGCCCGGCGTGAACAAGCCTGGGGTGCCCTCCAGCGTCGTCTCGCAGCCCGGCGGGATGTCGAACAGCTGGTGCAGCCGCGCAAAGATCTGGCGGATGCTGGCTTCGTTGAGCAGGTTGGGCGTACCGCCGCCGAAGTAGAGGGTCCTCAGCGTTCGCCTGCCGACGCGGGCGGCGACGTGGCCCAGCTCGACCAGCAGGTCGGTCACATAGGCATCGACCGCCTGGTAAGACTGATAGTCCTCGCGGGCGAACAGGCAGAAGCCGCAGGCCTCGGGGTCGGTCGGCGGGCAGAATGGGATGTGCAGGTACAGGTTCAGCGGCTTGTGCGGGTCGAGCGGCGCCAGCAATTCGTTAAGCGGCGCCTCTCGGACCTGCCAGAACCGCGGCGAGGGGTGCCCGTACTGGATCTTGGTCCCGGGCTCGCGGCCCATGTGCTGATCGAGGTAAGCGGCCACATCGGCGGCGCTTGGAACAAAGGTCATCCGGGCCTCGTGGATCGGTCGCCGGCAGGGGAACCCGAGCGACCGTCCGCCTGCCAGCCGCCGCTGGAACGACGGCGGGCCGCGGCTTGCTCCCGCATCGTAGCGGACACCCTCTGCGCTGGCCATAGGTCCGGACCGGCGTGGCCTGCAACGACAGATTCTTGCGCGCTGAAACGCCAGCGGGGGCGGGCAGGCCGTGTACATCTGGGGCCGGGTTTGGCAGTCTTGGCCGGGTGGCCTTCGCGCCCAAGATCTCAATGACCAAGTGGCAGCGACCCTATTGAAATGACAAGAGGACTCAGCACAAACACCGCACCGGCGCGGTGTCGCCCGTTTGCCAGTGGCCCTGGCAGCCACAGAGTGTGATCGCTTTGCTGGACTTCAACTCGCGGCGCAGCCTGCTTGCGGCCATCCTGGTGGGTGGACTGCTGCCTGCATCGCTCGCCGCGAACGAATCGCTCGGCGGACCCGACCAGGCGCAGCGGGTGCTGCTACCCAGCGCGGCCCCGCGCCTGCAAGCGGCGTTCGACCGCGCCGCGCCGACCTGGCGCTTGGAGTCGGCCGCCATCGCCCGCGACCGCGTGGACGTGCGCGCGTGCGTGGATCCGGTCTGCCACGGCCTGGTGCTACTGGACCCGGCGAGTTGCCGCGGCGTTGTGGCCGGGCCCTGGTGCGTGGTGTGGACGGGCGCGCAACCGCCAGAAGCCCCGTCATTGCACCGCGCGCTGGCCGCCGATGCCGCTGCGGACTACTGGCATCTCATCGCGGCCCGACCGGTGCAACCGCCCATCGTGCACGCCCCGCCGCCCGCGCCTACACCGGTTTCAGCCGACCCGCCACCGTCCGCAAGTGCGACAACCGCCGCGCCAGCAAGATGGGATCCGCAGGCCATCGACGCCACCAAAGCGAGCCAGGCGGACGCCGAACTCTGGTGGCGATTGCTGGTGCTCAGCCTCGTTGTTGGCCTCGCTGCGCTGCTGATGTTGCGCGGCCTGCGGCAAAGGCCGCGGTAGCTTTGCGGGTCCACTCGTCACCCTGGTATCCTGGCCAGCCAGCCAGTTGGCCAGCCGCGTTACGGGCCGGCAGCGACGGCTTGGACCAACGGAAGGCGGCGCGTATGCTCAAAGGCAAGCGGAAGCAGGATCGCGGCGCAGCCCTTGCCGTTGCCTGCTTTGCGTTGCTTCTGGCTTGCAGCCAACAACAGCCGTCCGCCGACTCGAGCCTTGGGACCAGCGAACTGGGGTCCGGTGCCGTCGACTCGGGCAAAACGGGCCAACCCGATACGCCAGCAACGGCGGATGCGCCCGTGGTCGCCGATCCCGGATCAGCGGAGGCCCAGCAAATGGCCGACACGATTGCGGACGGCGTGGTGGACGCTGCCGCCGACGCGAGCGCCGCAGCGGACGATGGCGACGCGGTTAGCGACCTTGGAGGCGACTTGGACGCCGGCGCCGCCGCGGACCTCGACGTCCCGCCGGAAACCGCTCCGGATGTTGAACTGTCGGACGGCGACGCGTTTCCGGATCTTGCCGATGCGGCCACCGCGGAGGTCCTCGCCGCCGACACCTCGACCACCGTCGACGCAGCCCCCGTCGTCATCGGACCCATCGACCCCGAGACCCTGCCGTTTGCCGCCTTCACCAATGTCACGGCAGACTATGGCATCGACCCCAACAAGTCGCACGGCATCTGCGTCGCGGTGGCCGATCTCGACAGCAATGGCCGCGAAGACCTGTTGATGGTCGAGCGCACCGGCACCAAGGCCAAGGTCCACACCATCCTGCTAGGCCCCGGCCAACCGGTGCACGTGTGGACCGAATTTGACACCACCATGCTGCTGCCGACCTCGGGTTGCGTGCTCGTGAACATGGACGACGACGCCAAGCCCGACCTGCTGGTCGGCGGGCCGTCAGGTGCGGCGCTCTACACCGGCGACGGCAAAGGCGGTTTTGTCGACGCCAGCGCAGAGTGGCTGCCGTACGTCATGAACTTTACCGCCTGGGCCATTGCGCCCGTGGATCTCGACGCCGACGGCGACCTGGACCTGTTCATCGGCGCAGGGTCGCCGTCGTTCGATACTTCGAATCCTGGCCCCGGCCCGGCCTGCGGCAGCAACAAGTGCGGCTACTTCGACAACGACTTCGTGTGTGCGCTGGCGACCAAGGAGCCCAACATCGCCGACTTGCAGGACCGGGTGCTCATCCGCGGCCCCAAGCTGCCGATGGTCGACCAGACCAAGACTTGGGACGTGCCGCCGGCCGGGATCCTGTCGGCGCCCTTGCCCTTCGACGTCGACAAAGACGGCAAGATGGACGTGTACCTCGCCAACGACTTTGGCGAGCATTACCTGTTGCGCAACCTCGGCGGCGCGTTCGAACGCCACGACGTCGACATCGGCTTTTACCCGTACGCCCACGGCATGGGCTGGGGCATGGGCGATTTCAACCTTGACGGGCTGCCGGACCTCGTGCTCCCCGACGTCGGGCCGTCGCCGGTCTACATGCAGGTCAAGGCAGCGCCAAACCTGCCGGTGGCGTTCGTCGACAAGGGCGGCGAATTGGGCTTTTGGGGACCGTCATGGAGCGCGAGCATCTGGTCGCCGATGGTTGCCGACTTCGACCACGATGGCTTGGAAGACATCCTGGTCGGCGGCGCGCTCAACACCGCGCCCAAGGACCTACCGGCGGTGACCGCTGGCTGCACCAAGAATGGCATTCTGCCTTTTGGCGGTCACCCCAACATTGACATGCTGTACATGGCCCAACCGGGCGGCGGGTTTCTCGCCCAGCGGTTTGCCTCGGGGCCAGAGTCGCACTTCATGGCGATTGCCCAGGCCGTTGTCGATCTCGATGCCGATGGCGATCTCGATCTCTTGCAGTCACGCCCCGGTTTCAACCTGACTTCGCGCATTCGGGTATGGCGCAACGACCTGCCCAAGCAGGGCGGCAGCTGCCGCGTGGTCGTCCAAGGCAAGCCCGGCAACCGCGATGCGCTCGGCGCCATCGTCACCGCCCAGATCGGCGGCAAGACGCGGACGCGCTGGCTGACCGGCGGCGGCGGCTTTGGCAGCAACCGCACCCGCATCGCCGAGTTTGGGCTGGGCGGCGCCACCAAGGCGACCGGCGTCGTCGTCACCTGGCCAAACGGCTCGCAAACAGCCGTGGGCGACGTGGCGGCCGGGGTTACGCAGCTGGTGGTTTGGAAATAATTCCACGTGGCCCACTGCCGTCTGGCGGCTGTCAGGGTGCGGTTCCTAAAATGGGGGCAACCGGCGCGATGGTGCTCAGGCTCACCTCGCGAAAACGGCCGGCGGCTGAAGCCGCGGCCTAGGCGTGCAAAGCCGTGCCTGCGCAAGGCTAAGTAATCAAAAACAAAATCGCAGCCCGGCGTAGGCCGGGCTTGGCATCCTGAGCCTGCGGCTTCAGCCGCCGGGTTCAAGACGAACGTCCTGTAGTTACGTGAGTTGTGCGCTCCGGGCGGTGGACCCCAGTGCGTGAACCACACCCCGGCTGTCAGGGCCAGGTGGTAGCGGTGGTGGTCCCGGCCTTAAGATCGCCAAGCTTGGTCTGCTTGCCGTCAGGCCAGCGAATGACCACGTCTTTGGCGGTGTCGCCGCTGCCCAAGCCAAAATGGGCCACGCGACTGCGGGTGCCACCGGTTCCGCCCGAGCCGACCAGCCAGCGCGTCCGCAGATTGCCGTTGATCTTGGCCGACACTGTGGTGCCCAGGGCGTCCAGGTTACCCTTCTTGCCCAAGACGCGCACGAACAGGCTTTTGCCCTTACCAGGCAGGTCGTTGCGCACCAGCCGCACCATCGACGTCATCTTGGCGTTGGGCCGCGTCTGCACCAGGTCGAGGTCGCCGTCGCCGTCCAGGTCGATGGTGCCCTGCGTCACCATCGCAAAGTGCGAATACGGCCCGGACGGGAACGCAAACGCTTGCCAGCTCGACGCGCTGCCGCCAGACAGAAACAGCACATCGGGGTTGGGATAGCCGTCGTACTGCTTGGCCACCGAACCCGCACAGCCGGCCGCGACGTTGGGGAATTCGGCCGGGTCGGTCGTCGAGATCGACACGCCCATCATCAGATCCTCGTTGCCGTCCTGATCGAAGTCCGCGACCAGCGGCGACCAGGTGCTGGCCATCCAGGTCGGCCCCCACAGGCCCCAATTGCCGCCGACATCTTGAAAGCCAACGGGCTTGCCGATCCCAGGTTTGACTTGCAGAAACAGCGGGTTGGGTCCAGCGTCGGCCATGACCAGGTCGGGCAGTCCGTCGCCGTTGAAGTCGCCGACGCCCCAGCCCATGCCGTGACCGTAGCTGTGAAAGCCAATGTCGGTGGCGTAGGCCGCGAACTGGCCGCCGACATTGCGCAAGTAGCGGTGCGCGCCAAAGTCGTCGCCGACGAGCACGTCCATCTTGCCATCCAGGTCGATGTCCACAGCCTGCGCGTTGGACCAGATACCGCCAGGCGGAACATTCCACTGCGCGGTCTGGTCGACGAGCGGCAGCTTAGGGCCTTGAATCAACACCCGGTCTTGCAGGCTGGCCGGCGCATCGGGAAAGGGGAACTTCATCGTGCAGATGAAGTCGGTTTCTTCGTACGCGCACTGCAGCGATCCGCAGGCCGGCCCGCCGCCATTGGGCGTCACCGGCGTCACGCCTGCGCCGACGAACAGGTCGAGGTCGCCGTCGCCGTCGAGGTCGACTGGAGCCAACGTCAAGGTCGCGAAGTCCATGATGAACGGCAACCACTGCGCCGACTGGTCGACAAACGACCCCTTACCGTCGCCGGCATAGAAGGCCGCGCCGGCATGGCCACCGAGTAGCAAGTCCAGCTTGCCGTCGCTGTCGAGATCGACGACCGAGCACCCGGTGGTCGGCAACAGCATCGTGGTGTCCACCGGCGTGAACACGTGCTGGACCTTGGCCCCGCCCAGCAGCACTGCGTGGATCGTCGCCTTGGTCTTGTCGACTTCGATGACGACGAAGTCGTCGTGGCCATTGCCGTCGTAGTCGCCAAGGCCAACGCAAGCGCCGTGGACCTTGGCCGGATCGATCGCAAAGTCGGCGGTGATGTCGGCAAACGCGACTTTGGGCAGCAGCGTCGGATCCTTAGGGCCGACGTCTGCCGTGGCCTCGTCGGCGTCGCTGGTGTCTGCGGGTGGTTCGGTGTCCGCTGGCTGACCAGGGTCGGCGAGGTCGGTCGGTGCGCCGCTGTCCGGCACGTCGTCGACGGAGACGACGTCGCCAGCATCCACGGTCTCTGTCGCATCCAAGTCAGCCGCCACCGAGGCGTCCGTTGCGCTGCTGGCTTGGGCTGCGGCATCGACCGGGCCTTCGTCCGCGGTCGCGGCGTCGGTCAGCGGCTCGGTCTGGCCCGCGCCCGCCTCCGAATCCGGCGTATCGGTCTGAGGCGCATCCGCTGCCGCCAGACCATCCGCGATGTCGACTACGGCACCGTCGGCTTGCTTGGTCTCTGCGACTTGCGCGTCTTTGGCGGTCTGGTCAGGCGAATCAGGCGTGGCCGTCCCGGCCTCGCTGCACGCCACGGACGCGAGCAACGCCAGCCACAGCGCCGCGGCCATCGCGCATTGCAGCACGCTTTGGCCATTCCGCGAGGCGAGCACGCTCGTGCAACCGCGCAGGGCGGCGCCGTGGGTCATCAGGTCCTGAACTTGCGGGAGCGCCAATGCAAAGGCCCCACACGCCAAATGAGAATACGGCAGGCACGGCCAGAGTCAATCGCGGTCGCTTTGCACCAAGCGAACGTGGCCGCCGCTCGTTTGCATTTGACAGCGCCCGGGGCGCACGCCACGATGGGCTTGCCCGCGCTGCGGTCCGCGACATTCATTTGCGTTGTCGCAGCCGTGGGGTCGCCGTTTGAAACGTGAGCCAACTTTCCCCCAAGCCGAGCTCGCCGCGCATCTGCACAATTGCTTGGACGAGCGAGCCATCGATTCCGGGTACACAGCGAAGCATCGGAGACCTCGACGGATGATGGTGCCTGAACAGCGCGAAGCTGCGGAGGGTGGTTTTGTCGGTTGGCGGTCGGTCAACGCCGCGGTGGTTGTGTGTGCCGCCTTGCTGCTAGGCTGCGGCCAGCGCGTCGCGGGCAGCACAGATGCCACGGCAGACACCGCTGCCGTCAGCGCTGCCGAGGTCGTCGACGCTGCGGGCGTTGCCCAAGACGTGTCGCCGCTCAGCGACGCCTCGATCCTCAAAGACGCGATTTGCCTCCCGGGTGACGCCAGCGGCGCCTGCCCGCCAGCCAACGACGCCACCGCCGCCGACAGCGCGACCACCGGCAGCAGCGACGCCTACATCTGCCCGTCGCCGAGCGAACCGGGCCCCGATACCTATGTCGGCGACGTACCGCAGCCGCCCACGTGGTCGTGTGCGGTCGAGCCGCCCGACTTTTTCAAGGGCAAACCCCCGCCGGCCACCACACTGGCCATCGAGATCGGTGCCGTGGCGCAAGACGGCAGCTTCAAGCCGCACGTCGAAGGCGGCTGGATACCCATGGTCCACGGACCCCAGGGCGGGTTCCACATTTTCGCGGGTATGCGGGTCAAGGTGCCCGGGGCGACGTTGCCCAAGCTCAAGCTGCAGGTCGAGGCGCGCCTGTGGGACGGCTGCAAGATCGTCGGCTACGGCGTAGCCCCCGTCGTCTATGGCAACGTGCAGGACGGCAGCGGCACGCAGACCTACGTCGTCGGCGAGGCAGCCGTGCCCGGGCCGTTGGTCATCTTTGACGACGGCGGTACCGGGGTCAAGTCGAGCCAGGCGTGGTACTACTGCAACCGCTGGTACGATCTGCGGGTGGCCATGCGCGACGTCTTGACCGGCGCCTGGGGGCACGCCATGGTGCGGGTGCGGACCTACGACAAGGCCAACCACAAGTAGCCGCACTCGACCGCAAGTTCCCATTCAGGCGGCATAGAGCACCACCACGCCCGCGACCGAAGCACTTGCGCCAACGATCGCCCGGGGCGTCACGCGCTCGCCAAGCCAGAAGGCCGCGATCGGCAGCACGAACAGCGGCTCGGTGGCGTGCAGGCTGGCCGCAACCGCCAAGTCGACAGCCTGCAACGAGGCATGGAGCGCCCAAAATCCGCCCAGCGTCACTACCGCGACACCCAACAGCAGGCGCGGCAGAACCTGCGGGCGCAGGCACGGCGCCAGTTGAACGCCCAAGCCGCCTCGCACGAGCGCCACGGCCACCAGGCCGAGCGTACCCGCGCCTACGCGCACACACGTCGCGTCGAGCGCCGAAACGCCAGTAAGGCCCTGCTTGGCCACCACCGTGCCAGCGGCCATCGCGACCACTGCGCCAAGCCCAAAGCCAACGCCCCGTCGCTTGCGCCCAGTCGCCGCGCCGGCCAGCTGGGTGCTGAGCACTGCCCCGACTCCGCACAGCACCAGCGCGATGCCCGTCCACGCCTGCGGCCGCGGCTGTTCGCCCAGCCAGACCACCGCGAGTCCAATGGTCAGCACCGGCGCTAGCATCGACAACACCACGACCGCGTGGGCGTCGAGGTCGCGCAACGCCCTGAAAAACAAGGTGTCACCCACGGTAATGCCGACGATGCCACTGCACGCAAGCAGCCACGGCGCCGAACCGGGCAGGTTCGGGCCTCCGCTCGTCGCTACCACGGCCAGCAGCAGCAACAGACCCAATACCGACGTGATCAGGTTCAGCCCAACCGCGGGCACATCCTCGCCCAGGCGCTTGTAGAGCGTCGACCCAAACGCCCACGACAGCGCCGAAACCAGAGCCAAACCAATGCCAAGCGTTGGGTGCATGCAGCGGATCACCGGCCGCGGTCGCAGACCGGGCGCCACCGTAGCCGACGCGGACCTGCGCGGCAACTGCATCAGCCCAAGTGCGGCCTGCCTGCGCTCTGGTTGGCCGCAGCGCATTCGTGCCATCATGGGCCGCGGCGGTGGCCGCGAGGTGTGAGCGCAATGCTGCGAGGCGTCCTGCAGGTGGTGGTGCTGGTGGCGTTCGCGTCGGTGGGGTTCGCCGCTGTGCGCCTGGTCCGCGGACCGGCTCAGCAGAACGCCGCAGTGCGCGTCGGGGCTGCCCTGGTTTTGCCCGGGCAGCGCGTGGCGGTGCTCGGCGACGATTCGGGCGCGCTCGCTGCGCAGGGGCGAATTGCCGTTGGGCCCAATGGACATGTGGTGCATGTGCGGCCAGCGGTCGCCGTGCAGTGGCAAACCCAGGGTCCCTTCGACCAGGTGGTGCTGGCCGAGATGCCGGGCGACCCGACGCCGCTGTTGGCACAGGTACGCGCGGCCCTGCGGCCGGGCGGTCGCCTGGTGGTGCTGCCGCAGAGTCAGCATCTCGAGTTCCAAGTCGGCGCGGTGTTCGCAGAGGTGTACCACCGAGCGCTGCGCTCAACTGGCGATCCAGGCGAGGTAGCGTTGCGCGCTGCCTTGGACAAGCGACTGCGCCCCAAGACCCGCCAGGACCTTGCCCAGTGGCGCGTGGGGCCAGCTTCAGCGAGCTTGCAGGAGGCGCTCGGCGTCGACCTGGCCAGGGTCCTGGGTGACCGCACGCTCGTGGCCGAGCTCAACGATGCGCTGGCGGCCCGCGGTTCTGGCATCGCTCAGGCGCTGGTGGCCCGGCTGGCGGTGGCCGACGCCCGGCTGTTGCAGTGGCTGGTGCTGACCTACGACGACGACGGACTCTTGGAGCCTGCCGGGCCCGCGCTCGACCCCCGGCAGACGCGCGTCCTGCGCACGATTCACCGGTTGATCCTTGCACCGCTGCTCGGTCCGCTGCTGACAGCAGGTCACCCGCTCCACGGAGATCCGGCTGCACTGCGGGCGCGCATCGAACACGCCGGGTTTCGCCGCGTCGATGACGCAAAGACCGACGACGCCTGGACCTTTGCAGCGCAGGACCCCCCATGACCTTGCCGCCTTGGGTCACAGCGACAGCGGGGCTGGCCATTGGCGCTGCGTTGGGCTTTGCGCTACCGGCCGATCCACCGCCGGAGCCTGCCGAGGCCGGCCCTACGCGCTATGGCAGCGTGGCGCCTTCGCTGGCCCAAGAAGAAGCGGAGCGGGCCCTGGACCGCAAGATCGCCGCGCTGGAACACCCTGTCCGCGACCAACAGTTGCCGCCCGAGGTGATTCTGGCCGAGATCGGCGTCCAACGCGGCCAGACTGTCGTCGACATCGGCGCCGGCAGCGGGCGCTTGAGCCTGCCGCTTGCCCGTGCGCTGCAAGGCCAGGGTCGCGTCTACGCCACCGACGTCGACGAGCGCCTGGTGCCGGTCCTGCGCGACAAAGCTGCGCGCGAGGGCCTCACGGCGTTGCATCCTGTGCTGGTCCAGCCGGGCGTTGACCCGTTCTACGCGACCCAAGTCTTCGACCGGATGCTGCTATGCAGCGTGTTCGAGTACCTGCAGGCACCCACGGATTTCTTTGCCGCACTGCGGCCCTCGCTGCGGCCGGGCACGGGTCGGCTCGCCATCTTGCAGGGCCACACGCACGCGCGGTACTTCGCCACGGACTTCCATGTCGGCTTTCGACGCGCGCGTTTGCTGGCAGAGGGACAGCATTCGCCGGTGCTCGACCGCTTGCAGCCGCATGTGCGCGAACGACTGCGCAGTCTGCCCGCGGACCTGCCCATCGACACCACGCTCGCAACTGAGCTGGCGGCGGACTTCGAGCGCATGCTCGCCGATTCGCGGCTGCTAGCAGATTTGCTGTGGCGCGACGACCCGGTGCTGGGGCTGGGCGCGGGCTGGCTGAACGCCATCGCCGACGACGATCGCATGCTGCTTGCCTGGATTCACGCCCATTTCGACGGCACGGGCCTGTGGCACGGGCACCAGCCGCCACGCACACCTGCGGAAACCGCAGCGATTCGTACGGTCGCGTTCACGGCGCTGCTGCCCTACTTTCCCGACAACATGCCGCGCGAAGTCTACCCCCGCGGCATCTACCTGACGCCACAGGGCATCGCCCGTCGGCTGCAGGCCGTGGGCTATCGCCTAGAGCGCACCGTCCGCACGCTGCCCGGCCACGACTTCTTGATCTTCGCGCCGGCAGACTGAGCCCGCAACGCACCCGACCGCGCGAGGCGATACAGAATTGCCTTGAGGTGAAATCAAGCCCACCGCAAGAAAGGAGCGGCGAGTCGGCTTGCAAGCCGCAAGCCTGCGACCCACCGCGCAAGCAAGAACAGCCATCGCACATGACCTCGGGTCATCGCGATCCTGTACAGCAGCCCATCGCCGCGCACGCATTGCGGCGTCCACAGCAATTTACCTTGTGGCGACGACGCCCGGCCGCGCGGGGGCGCAGCTTCCGCACCCCGCCGCCGGAGGATCGCCTACTTGCACATCAGCAGGATGTCGTCGATGTAGGCCTTCAACGTCTTGTTGTTGTTGTCGGCGTTGGTGCCGATGGCCAACATGCAGTCCTTGCCGAAGTACTTGGCGTCCGTGACCTCGCCAACGAAGGGCTCCCAACCCACGGTGCTCTTGCAGTGCTGCGCCAGGCCCAAGTTGGTGTCGGTATTGCCCTTGGGCGGCGGCGAATTGGTGGTCGGTTGCTGTTGGGTCTTGCCCATCAAGCAGCGAACTGACATGCCAATGTAGCCTGCCTGGCCTTGCTGGTTCTGCGGGTCGGGGCAGTTGGCCGATTGGATGAACAGGTTCAGGTTGTAACTGAAGGTCATGCCTGCCACCGGGATGAATGTCGGCGTCTTGGTCGAGATCAGGTTTTGGGTCATGTTCGACGGCGTGCCGGGGTTGGGATAGCCGTTGAAGGCCGAGTACTTCGGCGACTTGGCCTGATCCGTCGACAGCGCCCATGGCTTCCACACCGACGGCTGGCCCGCGGTTGTCGTCCAGTATTGGCCGAGCGTGCCCGTGTCAAAATCGGACGAGAAGCATGCGTACTGACATTTGCCGGCGACCGCGATGTCGTCGATTTCAAACAAGCCCTTGGTTGACGACGCAAACCCGGTGACCACTGAGATCTCAATGTCGCTGGTGGCATTGGCCGGCAAGTCGACGGCCACCGTGATCCAAGTCGCCTGCAAGTTGCAGCGCCGGTACACTTCTTTGCCCGCCACCTTGACCACCAGGTCGTCGTTGCCGCAACCGGCGTCACCGACGGTCGGCGCGCGCATGGCGAACCACAGCTTGTCACCGGTCTGCGCCGACACCTTGGGGATGGTGAATTTGGCGGTCTCTTGCTTGCCGCTCGATGGCGCACCCGAGTACGAGGCCTTGAGGTAGCCCACGCCAGAGTGACCCGATGCCGCAGCCGCCACCCAGTTGACGTAGGTCGAGGCGGTGGACTCAAAGCGCCAAGGCTGCGGGATGGTTGCCGCGACCAGGTCGACCGGGTCGGCCGCCGGATCTTCGGTCTGCGATTCAAACGACGTGCCAAGGCAGCCCGGCCCGCACGCGCCGGTCATGCGCACGCTGTCGATCTGGATGGTGCCTTTGGACTGCGCGTCGGTGCGCGCCAGCGCGATGAACTCCAGGTCGACCGGCATGCCGGAGAACTTGGCCATGCTAATGGAGATCTTCTGATACTTGCTGCCCGGGACCATCTCTTTTTGCTGAACGTTGTCGCATTTCTCCCACATAGTCAGGCCGTTGACCTTGACCAGCAGGTCGTCGCCGGTGCAGCTCTGAATGCCGAATTCAGCCGACAGGTAGAACTCCAGTGTCGCGGCCGCGGTGTCGGCGACGTATAGACGTCGGTGGCGCAGCGAGGCCGTGACCGTAGAGGGCGCGGATGTGCCCGCAATTGGGCCCTTCCAGGTCACTTTGTAGCTGCCGGTCGTCGCGAACGGCGTCTCGGTCGAGTACACCCACTGAGCAAAGGTCGCGTCGGTCGAGTCGGTGGCCCAGCCTGGCGGCCCGGCGATGTCGAACTTCTCGTCCAGGCAGGTGACGCAGCCGGCAATGGCTGTGTTGATGCACTTGCCCGCGGTGCAAGAGTCGAGCGTGCAAGCGTCTTTGTCGTCACAGTCTTTCTGCTTGCCGCCCGTGCACTTGCCGTTCGAGCAAGCGTCGGCTTCGGTGCACTTGTCGTTGTCGTCACAGTACGTGGTCTTGGTCGGCGTGCACGTACCCTGGTTGGTGACCGGATCGAGCAGCGTGCAGGTGTAGCCGGTCGCGCAGGGCACCTTTGTTGGCGTGCAGTCGACCGGTGGGTTGAGCGGCGGATACGACTCTTTGGGCGCCGCGTCGCACTTGAAGCTGTTGTCGCCCGTAGACTTGCACGCCGCGTCGGCGCACAGGCCGGCCAGTGCGGCGCAGGTCTGTACTTCGCCCGGCTCGCAGAAGCCGAGTTGGCAGGTGTCGTTGACCGTGCAGCCGTTGCTGTCAAAGTTGCACGGCGTGTCGTTCTTGGTCGGCGCGTTGTCGCACTGGTAGGTCGTCGAGCCAGACGGCACGCACAGCGCGGCCAGGCACTGCGACTTCGGCACCTTGGGGTCGGTGCAGTCGATCTTGGCGCCCGGCTCGCACTTGCCAGACTTGCACTTGTCGTCTTTGGTGCAGCCGGACATGTCGGCGTCGCACACCGCACCGTCGGGCTTGGGATCGCCCTGGCAGGTGTAGGTATCGGCACCCGTCGGCTTGCAGATGCCTTGCGAGCAGCCGGTGGTCACGCCGAGACAGTCCACGGCTTTGCCGGGCTGGCAGGCGCCGGAGCCATTGCACACGTCGCCCTGGGTGCAGCCGTTGTTGTCGGAGTTGCAGACCTTGCCCTTGTCGGCAAAGCCAATGTCGCAGAACCCAGACGAAGGACCGGTCGACTTGCACACGCCGAGCTGGCAGCCGTCGGTGCTGTTCTTGGCCGAGCAGTCCATTGGCTTACCGGCGGTACACTTGCCGATCTTGCACGCGTCGCCGATGGTGCAGCCGTTGCTGTCGGCTTCGCACGGCAAGTCGTCTTTCTTGGGGGCACCAATGCACTGGAAGGTGCTTGCGCCACTGGACTTGCACGCGCCGACTGCGCAATTGGTGCTCGCGCTCTGGCAATCAGGCGGCGCGCCGGGCACACAGGTGCCCGCATTGCACTTGTCGGCCTCGGTGCAGCCATTGTTGTCGGCGTCGCACGGCTTGCCGTCATTTTGTGGCTTGGGCACGCATGCGCCCAGGCCGCCGTTGCCGGTCTTGTCGCACACGCCGTTGGCGCAGGTGTTGGTCAGCTCGCTGCAGTCGTGCGGTAGCGTGCCCGGCTGGCACTTACCGCCTTTGCAGAAATCGCCGTCGGTGCACAGTTGCTTGTCGTCGCAGGTGCCACCGTCGGCTACGCTGGCCGTGATGCACTGGAAGGAACCAGCGCCAGTGCTTTTGCAGCTGGCCGACTGACACTCTTTGGCGACAGCGCTGCAGTCGACCGTCGTGCCGGTCACGCAAGTGCCGAGCGAGCAGAAGTCGTTGGCCGTGCAGCCGTTGGCGTCGGCATCGCAAGCAGGCGATCCGTCTTTGGGCAGCGCAACGCACTTGAACTCACCGAGTTTGCCGGTCTCTTTGCATTCTGCGCTGTTGCAAGCGTTGGCCACATTGCTGCAGTCGGCCGCAGGACCCGACTTGCACGCGCCGCCCAGGCACGAGTCGTTGACCGTGCAGCCCAGGCCATCTTCGCACTTGGCGCCGTTGATGGCTTCTTGCATCACGCACAAGCTGGTTGGCGCCTGGCAGGTGTTCTTCTTGCAAGCGGTGTCGTTGATGGTCTCGCAAACGGTGGGCGCCGCATCGAAGTAGCAGGCTTTCTTGCCGTTGGCGCCGGCCTTGCAGCTGTACTTGCCGTCGCACTTGTTATTGTTGTCAAAGATCTCGCAGTCTTTGTCCACGGCGCACAAGCCACACGCCATGGTGCCGCCCTGGCAGTTGCCGCCCAGGCACTGGGTGTCCTTGGTGCAGGCGTCGTTGTCGTCACACGGTGTCTTTTCTGCGGCGTCGGTGGTCACGCAGCCCTTGAGCGCGTTGCACTCGTCCTTGGTGCACGGGTTGCCGTCGTCACAGGTCTTGCCCTTGCCGACGCACTGGCCTTTGTCGCAGGTGTCGTCGGTGCAGGGGTTCTTGTCGTCGCAGCTGACCTTGGTGTCCTCGTCGGGCAGGAATACGCAGCCCGTCAGCTTGTCGCAGCTGTCGATGGTGCAGCCGTTCTTGTCGTCGCACAGCACGTTCTTGCCGACGCACTTGCCGGTCTGGCACTGGGTCTGGTCGGTGCACAGGTCACCGTCGTCGCAAGCCGCGCCGTCCAGAATCGCGTGCTGGCAGCCTTTGGCCTTGTCGCAGGTGTCGGTCGTGCACGGGTTGGCGTCGTCGCAGGTGTTCTGCTTGATCTGGCAGCCCTTCTTGGGGTCGCAGGCATCGTTGGTGCACACGTCGTTGTCGTTGCAGTCGATGCTCAGACCCGTGCAGGCGCCGCCCTTGCAGTTGTCGTTGAAAGTGCACAGGTCGTTGTCACTGCAAGCCTTGCCGTCGTTGGGCACGCTGAAACAACCCTTGGTCGGCAAGCAGCCTTGCGGGTAGGCGATGCACACGTTGCTGGTGTCGCACTGGAACACCTTGCCGACGCAGGCGCCCTTCTTGTCGCATTTGTCGGTGTCGGTGCAGGCGTTGCCGTCGTCGCACGGGGTGCCGTCGAGCGCGAGCAGCACGCAGGCGCCCTTCTCGCACTTGTCGTCGGTGCAGGCGTTGCTGTCGTCGCACTTCTTGGCCACGCCGACACAAGTCGCCGATTTGCAGGTGTCGCCGGTGGTGCAGCCGTCGCCGTCGTCGCAATCTTTGCCGTCGATGACGATGTTCTTGCAGCCACCCTGGCCGTCGCAGGCGTCAATGGTGCACGGATTGTTGTCGTCGCACTTGAGCGGCGGGCCGGCGCACACGCCGCTTTTGCAGACGTCTTTGCCAGTGCAGCCGTCGTTGTCGTCACAGGGCAACGTGTCGTCGACCTGGTTGGTGCAGCCGCTGATCTTGCTGCACAGGTCGAGCGTACACTGGCTGCCGTCGTCGCAGTTGAGCTTATTGCCCACGCACTTGCCGTCTTTGCAGACGTCGTTGGTGGTGCACGCGTCGTTGTCGTTGCACTTGGCGCCCGTGGCCTTGGGGCCCGACGCGCAGCCAAACTCGCCCGAGCAGATGTCGTCGGTGCACGGGTTGCTGTCGTCGCAGCTTAGCTTCTTGTTTGAGGTGCACTTGCCGGCCGTGCACAACTCGCCCAGCGTGCACTTGTCGTTGTCGTCGCACCCGGTCTGGTCGGGCTTGGTGACCGGCTTGCACTGGCCGCTGGCCTTTTCGCAGGTGCTGACCACGCAAGGCGTGTCTTTGCTGATGTCGCACACAGTTTCGGTGCCGGCGACGGGCTTGCAGAACTTCTGGCCGCCGGTGCCCGCGAGGCACTTGAACTTCTCGTTGCACATGTCGCCGTCTTTCGTTTCGTAGACGGCGCAGTCCTGATCAGTAGCACAGGCGCAGGTATTGGTTGGGTTGATGCACTGGCCCTTGGTGCACTTGTCGCTCTCGGTCGGCGTGCACAGGGTGCCGTCGTCGCAGGCAGTGCCATCGGCCTTGGGCGCGAATTTGCAGCCGACCTTGGCGTCGCACGAGTCGACGGTGCAGTCGTTCTTGTCGTCGCAACTCAGCTTCTTGCCGTTGCACTGGCCTTGGGCGTTGCAGGCTGCGCCGGTCAGGCACTTGTCGGTGGCGATGCACGGCACACCCTCTTGCTTGATGATGGCGCCGCACACGCCGGTGTCCGGGTTGCAGGTGTTGGTGCTGCACGGGGTGTCGCCGCTGGCGTCGCACTTGACCACGCTGGCCGCTTCGACCGCGCAGACTTTGCCCTTGGTGCCGCCGTCCACGCACTTGACCACGCCGTTGCAGACGTCGTTGTCGTCGAACTGCTTGCAGTACGAATCGCTCTCGCAGGGCTTGCACTCGTCTTTGGCGGCGATGCACTTGCCGGCGTCGCAGTAGTCGTTGACGGTGCACGACAGCCCGTCATCGCACGGCGAACCACCGGCCGCGAACTTGTACTGGCAGCCCTTGAGCGAGTCACAGATGTCGATCGTGCACGGGTTCTTGTCGTTGCACACCACGGTGGTGCCGGCGCAGGTGCCGCCTGCGCAGAGGTCGCCGTTGGTGCACTTGTCGCCGTCGTCGCAGGGGCCTTCGTACGACTCGTGCAGACAGGCCTTCTTGATGTCGGTGGCCTTGGGGTCGCACTTGTCATTGGTGCACGGGTCGCTGTCCTTGCAGTCGCGCGGCACGCCTTTGCAGGTGCTGGCCCCGCACTTGTCGACTTCGGTGCACGGATCGCCGTCGTCGCAAAATACGGTCTTGTTCGGATCGGTCGGCACGTTGATACAGCCGGCGCCGGGTTGACAATTGTCGTTGGTGCACGGGTTCTTGTCGTCGCAGCCGCCGGTCGCGAGCAGATCGACGCCCACGCACTTGCCGACCTTGCACGCGTCTTTGCTGGTGCATTTGTCGCCGTCTTCGCAGCTGGCGCCGTCTTTGACCGGCAGGTACGAGCACTGTCCGCAGACCTTGGTGCCGCCATTGTCAACGCACTTGTTGGGGTCGCAGGCGTCTTGGGTGCACGGGTTGCCGTCGTTGCAGACCAGCGGATTGGACTTGCAGGCGCCCTTGACGCAGCTGTCGCCGACTGAGCACGCGTCGCCGTCGTCGCAGGACTTGCCGTCGACCGGCAAGTGCTCGATCTTGGGCTTGGACAGGCCGGCACCGTCGCACTTGTCTTCAGTGCAGGGGTTGCCGTCGTTGACGCCCTGGGCGTCCTTTTCGCTGCAACTACCTTTGACGCATTTGCCGTCGGTGTAGCACGAATTGTTGCTGCCGCACGCGTTGCCGTCAGGCACGGGCTTGTTGATGCAGCCGATGGCGGTGTCGCACGACGCCGTGACGCACGGGCCGCCGGTGGCGGAGCAATTGACGGTCGCGCCGGCGCACTTGCCGGTGGCGTCACACGAATCGTTGTTGGTGCAGGCGTTGTTGTCGTTGCACACGGTGCCCGACGCGGCAGTGGCCATCTCGCAGGCGCCGGCCTTGGCTGGGTTGCAGGTCTCGAGCGTGCAGGGGTTGTTGTCGGCGTCGGGGCACGGCTTGAATTCGCCATTGCACTTGCCGCCTACCTGGCACTTGTCGCCAATCGTGCACGCATCGCCGTCGTCGCAGGAACCCGTGGTCGAGTTGAAGTACTCGCATTTGCCGGTGCCGTCGTCGGCGCACTTGCCGACCTTGCAGGCGTTGGGCTTGCCGCTGGCCGGATCCTTGTACTCGCACTTGACCGGGCCGTCGCACTTGCCGGCGGTGCAGACGTCGTCGACCGTGCACTCAAAGCCGTCGCTGCACTTGGCGCCGTCCTTGGCAAAGCCGATCTGGCACTTGCCCGTGGCGACGTTACATACTGCGGCCTCGCACTTGTCGGCGTTGACCTTAAGGCCAGCCTCGACGCATTGCTCGTCGGTCGCGCATTTGCCGCCGGGCAACTCGCTGACGGTGCCGTTGTCGACAGCGACGTCCGCGCCGGTGTCCGCAGAAGCGTCCGGGCTGACGACGGTGCTGTCGTTCTCGACCGTGTCGGGGTCGACGGTGGTGGTGCCGTCCTTGGCGCCGGTCGTCTCGGTGCAGCCAGCGAGCGCCCAGACCGCACATGCGGCAGTGGCCCATCCGCCAAAGCGGTAGTGGTAACTGCTGCTTGCGCCGTGCATGGCGATGGCAGTGGCGGCGGCGTTGAAAGGCTTGCGCATGCGTCCCCTCCCGGGCGTGGACAATCTGAGGCGCGACCGGCCGGCCTGGCGCGGAGCGAGCCGCGGTTGCCGGTGGCACCAAGTCGCGCACGCAAGCCCCCCTGAGACTGCGTGGCGCGACAACGCGCGAAGATACCAGAGCGGCGGCAGCTAGCGCAAGGAAATCGGCCGCGCCAAAACCGCGTATGCACACAACGGAAAGGCCTTGTCGGTCGATCGCTGTGCTGCGCATGCGACAACGAGCATTGTGACTTGTTCCAAGCGCCGGGTCTGCGCGCCCCGCAACCTCATTGCGCTCGGTTGCCGGATGGGCTGGCGGTGCGTATTCTTGGCGGTTCGGGCGCCCGACGGCGACCCTGCGCAAAGGCGCGATTTCGCGCGGAGAACGGCCCCATGATCCTGCCGGCGATGACCCACCGCCTCTGCGCCTTGGCCCCCGCCGTTGTGGCACGCAACGGGCTTTTGAAAATCCGTGAGGCTTTGTGGCTGCTGGCGCTCCTGGCCGCGGCGGGCTGCAGCGACAACACCGTGTCGGGCACGGTCGTCCCTGGCAGCGGCGGCGCTAGCAATGATGCCGATGGTGGATCGCTGGATAGCAATCCCTTTGGCGGCAGCGACGGTCTCCAGCTTAAACTCGACCTGCCGCCCGTGGACGCTGGCCCGGTGCAGGGTGAGTTCGGCTGGCCGTGCGACAAGTCCGCGGAGTGCAACAGCGGCCTGTGCGTCGACTCACCCAAGGGCAAAGTCTGCAGCAAGTACTGCACCGACGATTGCCCCAAGGGCTTTGCATGCGTCGAGCAGGTGCTGCCCGGCACCACCGACAAGGCCTTTATCTGCGCCTCGCGCGACAAGTACATCTGCGATCCTTGCGAGCAGAGCGTGACCTGCAACGAGCCCGGCCAGTCGGGTAACTTGTGCTTGAAGAACGCCAAGTTCGGCAGCTTCTGCGGCGTCAAGTGCAACCCCAAGGTGCCAGATTGCCCCAACGGCTACGCCTGCGATGCTGCCACCGACCCGGAGACCGGGCTGTCTAGCTACCAGTGCCAGCCCGAGAAGGGCGGCGAGTGCACCTGCAGTGCCAACGCCATCTCGCTGGGTTTGAAGACCCCGTGCGTCAACCACAACGCCAATGGCGACTGCATGGGCTTTCGCCAGTGCACCGACAGCGGCCTGTCGGGTTGCACCGCGCTCGTGCCCAAGGCCGAGGAGTGCAACGGCATCGACGACGACTGCAACGGCAAGACCGACGACTTCCAGGCGGGCGCCAAGTGCGATCTGGTCAACGAGTTCGGCACCTGCAAGGGCCAGGTCAAAGAGTGCGTGGACGGCAAGCCCGTCTGCGACGGTAAGCCCGCCAAGCCCGAGGCCTGCAATGGCATCGACGACAACTGCGACGGCAAGACCGACGAGGCGCTGTGCGAGGACGGCGATCCGTGCACCAACGACACCTGCAACACCGACGGCAGTTGCAAGCACATCCAGTTGGGCGGCATGGCCTGCGACGACGGCTCGATCTGCACCCAGACCGACAAGTGCGTGGCCGGCAAGTGCTTGGGCGGCAAGGAGATGAACTGCGACGACAAGGATCCGTGCACCACCGACAGCTGCAACCCGATCGACGGCTGTCAGCACAAAGAAGCCAGCGACTCGGTGTGCCCTGACGACGGCGAAGCCTGCACCCAGGACCTGTGCAAGGACGGCAAGTGCACCCACCCGCAGGCCAGCGACGGCACCAAGTGTGCCGAGGACGGCAAGCCGTGCACCGCCGACATCTGCACCAACGGCAAGTGCGTGCACCCGCAGCAAGACGGCATCGAGTGCACCGACGACGGCAAGCCGTGCACCAACGACGTGTGCACCAACGGCAACTGCACCCACACTGCCAACACCGGAAAGCTCTGCGAAGACGGCAACTCCTGCACCGACAAGGACTCGTGCATGAACGGCGTGTGCAAATCGGGCAAGCTCAACCTGTGCGACGATGGCAACCCATGCACCAAGGACACGTGCCTGAACAACGCCGGCTGCGTGCACGATCCCAATGGCGGCAACGGCCTGCCGTGCAAGGCGCCGTCGGGCGATTGCCCCCTGGGCGTGTGCTCGGGCGGGGCCTGCTTCAGTTCGCCGAATCAACCGTGTACGTACAAATATGACGGCGGCATCTGCAACAACGACCTCGACATACCGGGCACCTGCTCGGCCAGCGGCAAGTGCGCGGCCAACAAGAACGCCGTGCCCGGCAAAGTCAGCTGCACGGTGCCGTGCAAGTCGGTGTGTATCGCGTGTAGTGTCATGGGTTTGCCGATTCAGCTGTGCCTGGACGGCGTGTTTGGTTTCTGAGGCAGTCCAACCTTGAACGCTTGAACCCGGCCGCGCGTCGAAATCATGGAGCGTTGCGCGTTTTGGCCCTAGAATGCCGGCACGCGCCGTGCACCTAGCCGCGCGAGGCTGGCGTTGTCGCCCGATTCGTCAACTAATTCAACCGGCTCTGCGTCGATCTTTCGTGGATTGCGCAGCATCGCCCGCACGGCCTACCTGCTGGTGGTCCAGGGCGCGGTCGGGTTGGTGTGGTTGGCAGTGTCGCTGCACCTGCTGCTCAATTCGCCAAGTGCCGCCAAGCAGTTGAGTCAGCTGGTCAGTGACGCGTTGCCTGGGACCGTGGTGCTGGGCGGCATGCGCTTGGGGTGGACGCTCGACGACGCGCAACTGGGCATGCGTGCGGCGGTGCGCGACCTGCGGGTCACCGATCCCGACGGCCAGGAAGTGATGGCGGCGCGGACGCTGCGCGCCCGGGTGTCGCTGTGGCCGCTGCTGACTGGGCTTCGCAACGATCACCTGCGGCTGTCGATCCCCGAACTGCTGATCGACCGACCGGCCATGCGCCTGCGCAACGACGCCCGTGGGCGACTGACGCTCAATCTGGCTTTTGCGGACCCCGACGAGCCGCCGCCGCCCGAGCCGCCCAAGCCATTTAGCCTGACCATCGGTGCGGCAGAGCTGCGCGAGGGTCGCTTTGACATGGACCTGCCCGGCACGGCGCTGTTTGCCAGCGGCCTGTGGCTAAAAAGCCCGGGGATCGTGGTGCAGACGCGGCCTGGTCAGCCACCAGACATCCGCTACGAACTGCGCGATGCGGTGGCGGCACGGGTGGCCACGCGCGTCGATTCCATGCAGTTGCTGCCGCCCATCCCCGACAGCAGCGTTCAGATTGCGCGCATCGACGGTGAATTGAACAGCGTGCGCTTGACGGCCGTGTCGGCGCAGATGCCGCCCCTGCAATTGCGCGATGGCCTGCGACAGCTGCCGGCGACCGTCCTGGCCAACGCCGACATCGCTTCCGCTTGGGGCGCGCGACCTACCACCCGCGGTGAGCACCTGCTGGTGCGCACCAGTTCGGACGACCCGCACGTGCGCGAATTGCTCGGTCGCGGATACGCAGCGCACGCCGCCATGAACGCCAGCTTTAGCGTCGATCCCGACCAGGGCTTTGTCCTGCAGGGCGATGTGCTGTGTGGCGGCCTCGTCGCAGGCTTTTGGTCGCAGCGCATCGCCGGCAACGTGCGGGTGGAGACCGGTGCGCCGGGCGCGGCACCCGTGCGGGTCATCTCGACCGGCGTCCAGGTGCATGCCTATGGCGGCAAGATGGCCAGCCCGCGCATCGACTACTGGATGCCGGTGGGGCGCAACGAGCACTGGGTGCGGGGCCTGATTCGGGTGGACGGCATGCGCGCCGACGCGCCGCTTGTGGCTGAGGGCGTGGGGCTGCCTGCGGGCGACTTGACGCCGCTATTGGCCGCGGGGTCGCTGACGGGCGATCTCGGCGTGGTGTCGCGGACGCTGCTGTATCCCGACCGCCCGGTGGACTACGACGTCGCGCTCGACGCCGAGCTTGAGCTGCGCCGCGACGCATTTGTCAAAATGTTGCAGCAAAAGCTGCCAGCGGTGCGCATGGTGGGCGGCATGCGCACCAACTTTGACGGCGAGCGCGGGCTGCGCATCGGCCTGTCTGACCTCAAGCTGACTGCCGATGGCGACGACGGTGAGCGTTTGATTCGCATGCGCGCCGATGGCCTGTTCGACCTCGCCGGCAAGGGCACAAGGCTGGCGCTGCAGTTGGACATTCCGCGGCTGCAGGATTGGCTGGGACCTTTCGGTGTGCCGAACCTTTCGGGTGCCCTGCGCTTTGACAGCGGCGACCTGACTGGCGACTGGCACGACCCGACCCTGCTTGGCCACCTGGCTTTGGACAACCTCGCTGTGCCGGGGCTGCAAGCTCGCCATGTGCGCAGCCGCCTGCGCATGAACCAGGGCGTGCTGTATTTGGACGACCTTGCGGTTGAGGCCACCTTCGGCACGGCCAAGGCGGATGTCGAGATCGGCGTGTTCGGGCGCGACATCGGCGCGTTGCGGTCCAGCTTTCCGACCAAGGTGCGCAACGCCAACGTGCAGCGCATAGAACTCGGCCGGCTGGTGCCCGGCGTGACCGGGACGGGCGAGATTCGCAACGGTCAGTTTACCCTCGACGCCAAGAGCTGGGCACGCACGATGGCCGGTTCGGCGGCGCTGACGTTGCGCGACGTCCGTACGGGCGGCGAGTTGCTCGATCGCGTGCAGGGCGACGTGCGCTTTGGCGGCGGCGACTGCAGCCTAGCCAATGGCCGCGTGCAACTGCACGGCGCCGAAGTCTCTGACGACATCGAAGTCTCCGGGCAATACGATCTCGTCGGTCAGACCTTTGCCACTGAATTCAAGGTGCCGCTGTTGCCGTTTTCACGGCTCCGCGCGCTCGCCAGCATGCCGTTGCACGGCAAAGTGGCGCTGGCCGGCCGTCTGTTCGGGTCGCTGCGCGATTTTGAGGGCGAAGTCGGCGTGCAACTGCGCGGCCTCGGCTGGGACAAGATCAAGCTTGGCGACGGCGAATTCATGCTGACCAAACGTCGCGGCGGCCCGGCGACGCTGACGGCCCAGGACAACCTCGACCACTTCGACGTGCAGCCAGGCAGCGAAATCGCCTTTGCGGGCCTGAGCAAGCTGACCACCATGGCCCTACGGGTGCGCACCCACGGCGAAATCGACCCGTTTGCGGTGGCCGGCCTGCCCAAGCCGCCAGCATTGAGCGCACGGCTGGAAGGCGAGATCGCCACGCTGGTTGACCTTCGCCCAGGGGCGACGCTCTACGCCGTGGACACCGCCATTGCCGCCGGGCATTTGCAGGTCGAATTTACCGGCGGGCATAAGCTGCGCAACACCAGCCCGGCGCAGATCCGCTTGACGCCGGACAAGATCGCCATCGGCGATACCCACTTTTCTTTGCATCGCAGCGAGTTCGAGGTTTGCGGCGACCTGACGCTGCCCAAGGACGGCGAGGCGATGTCAATGGCGATGTTCGTGGCCGGTTCGCTCGATGTTCCGCGATCGGGCGGTTGGGCCGAGTCGCTGTCGGACCTGGACCTGCGGCTGGACATTCTGCCGGACCCGGTGGTGGCGGCCGATCCCGCGTCGAATTGCCTGGCGGCCGCGCCCGGCGCACGCGGACGGCTGCGGCTGGCCGGACCCGTAAACGCGCCGCGCGTCCAGGGCACCTTGCAGACCCGCGCCGGCAAGGTGGCGCTGCGCAAGTACCCGCACGAAATCGCCATCGACGAGGGCGGCCGCCTGCAGATCGCATCGTTGGGCAGCGGCGGCGGTCTAAGCGGGCTGCAACTGACCATCCCGCAGGCGAACAAGCTGGCGATGCGGATCGACAACGGCACGCTCAAGATCGACGGGCGTATGAGCTTGAAGAACCTGCAGATTGACTCCATGGACTTGATGTTTGCAGGCGATGAACTGCCAGTGGATGTGCCCAAGCAGTATTCGATGCGCGTGTCGCCCGCAGTGCGCCTGACTGCCCGCAATTACAGCGACGACGAGCGTCGCGACTGGTGGGCGAAGGGCCGGGTCGTGGTCAGCGAGGGCATCTATTACCGCAACTTCGACACCCTGTCGGGCGTGGTTGGCAACGCCAGTGGGCGCACGGTCGACTCGTATAGCAAACCGCTGACTGAAACATGGCCCGAGTTGGCTGACCTGCAACTGGATCTCGGTGTGCTCGGCGGCAATTTTGAGGTGTCGAGTCGGTTCCCGCTGGTCAAGGCCGACCTGGTTACCGAGTTTGGCGTCCAGGTCAAGGGCACGCTGCCGGCGATGCGCGTGTACGACCACGCCAAAGTGGTCCCCGGGTCGGGCAGTCAGGTCAGCTACGCCTTCAACAACCTGGTGTTCGACGTGGACCGCGGCGACCTGGACTTTACCGGCAACTGGATGCGGCCCTACCTTGACGTGTCGTTGCGGACCGATGTCGCCGTGCGTGCCAGCACCCGCTCGGGCGGTCTGACCGGGGCGTTTGGCGCCGAATTGAGCACCGATAGCGCAGCCGCCGACGAAGTGGTGCAGGTGTACGTGCAGATTGCCGGCGTGTGGTCCGAAAACAGCAAGGACTTCAAGATCCGCCTTTCGAGCAATAAAGGCGACACCGAAAAGGACGTGCAGTGCCTGATCCTATTTCGGCGGCGCTGCGGCGATGCGGGCGGCTCGGCGCCACGGCTGACGACCGACATGCTGTTTGGTGAGGCCATCAATTCGCTGGCCACCAGCTTGCTCAAGACGTTTGTAGACACCATCGCCATTGACTTCGACCCGGCCAACGTCGGTGTCACCGCCGAAGCGAGCAAGAAGTTTGGCAAGTCGATGGCGCTCGGTGCCCGCATGCAGACGGGCCGCGAAACGCGCTACACCGCCAACTTTGCGTTCAAGATCACCGACCGGCTTTCGCTCAACGGCCTGTTTCGGCGCGAGCGCCCCGTTGACGCCTCGGGCACGCAGGAAGCCCCGGTGACCGTATACGAGTCGAAGCTGCGCTACAAGGTGCCGCTCGATGACTGAGGCGCGCGTCCGCTTGTCGCTCGCGGTCGGCGCTTGTTGGTCCTTGGGCCTGGGCGGGACAGCGCTGGCGTCGCCGGAAGGGGCGGCCGCGCCCAGCGCTGTCAGCTTGACGCCCACGCCGACGCCGACCACGCTGCCTGCGGCACCGACCCGGATTGACGCAGGTGTCGGCGCGACCGGCGGCGTCGGCTCACTGGACGCGCTGGGCTCCCTGCAAGGTTTGGGCGAGGTCACGCGCGCCGACAATGCGTGCCTGGGCCGACCGATTGCGTTCGTACGATTTGAAGGCTGCCCCGGCACGGCTTGCGAAGACCCCAAAGTCTACAACGAGCTGGCGTCAGTGGTCGACTTGCGGCCCGGCCGACGCCTGGGCGGCGGCGAGCTCAGGGTCGCCTGGGAGCGCATGTCGCGCATTGGCTTTTTCCGGTCCGTGCAGGTGCGCTGCGGCGCCGATGGCGAAGGCCTGGCACAGATCGCGTTTACGGTCGCCGGCCACCAGCGGGTGCGGCGGATTCGCTTCGTCGGCAACGCCGCCCTGTTCTTGGACGAGCTGCGCAGCAAGCTGCTGATTCAGCCCGGCGACGCGCTCGATCTCGACACGCCGCGCGGTCAGGAGCGCCTGCAAGCCCAAAAAGAGGCAATTGAAGCCCTGTATCAGCGTAATGGCTTTGATTCTGCCAAGATTCGTGTGCGGGCCGAGGTCGCAAACAAGGGCGAGCTCAACTTGTGGGTCGATATCGCCGAGGGCGAGCGCCAACGCATCACCGAAGCACGGATAGACCTGCATGCGCCGCCCCGCCAGAGCGAATTCGAGATCTACCACGGGTTGCGGTGTCAGGACGTGACCGAGCGCGCGGTGCGCAACGCCGCCGCGTTGACTGGGCTCGATGTCTTTAGCCAACGCGAAGCCAACCGCATCCGGGCGCGCATCCGCACCTTCTTGCGTCGACTCGGCTACGGGTCGCCGCGCATCGAGGTCCACCACGAGACCAGCGATCAGACCATCCGCATCGATGTGTCGCCCGGCAAGTGCGCGATCGTCCGCATTCTGGTGCGAGATGACAGCGAAGGCGGGGCGCGGGCTGGCTACCAGTTGCACGAAGACCGCGCGCTCTACGAGACCTTGCCGTTTGGCGACTCCGGTTTGTACGACTTTGCCGAGGCCGAGCGCGGCCGACACGACCTGCTGCTGGCCCTGGAAAACCGCGGCTACCTGTTTGCCGACGTGCGCCTCGACTACCGACCGGTGCCGGCCGCCGACAGTGGCCAGGTCCACAGCGCCATCACCTATTGGGCGGCCACCGGCTATGTGTCACAGGTGCGCGGCGTGTTCTTTCACGCCGTGGACAAGAAAGGCGATTCTGCGGCGCACACCGACGGCGAGTTGCGCAGGATCATCAGCACGCGCGCATACGACTTTTTTGACGCTGGCGGCTATTTGCAGGTCGATCAAGTGCTGGCCGATCTGGATCTCTTGCGCAACTATTTTGTTTCGCAGGGGTTTTGGGAGTTTGGCTACGCCAACACGCTGCCAGACGGCGTCACGCCCACCACCGCCAACCGCCGCACAGTGGCCACCGAAGACGGCACGATGACGATTCGCTATCGCTTTGCCGACAAGGGGTTCTGGTTGCGCAAGCCGGTGGACGAGAACTTCATTTATCTGGACATTAGTTACCGCCAAGGTGAGCCGTCGCGGCTGCGCAGCCTGCGGGTAGTCGGCGCCCAAGCCGTGCCCGAGAGCGAAGTGCGGGCGGTGTGGCCGATTGATCCCGGTCAGATCATCAGCTGGGAAAAGCTGGAGCGGGCGTTGTCCGAGCTCGAGTCGAGCTACCGCAACAACGGCTTCTTTCGCAGCCAGGTCAAAATGCTCTGCGCCAGTTCGGGTCCAGATCGGCCGATGGCGGAATGCGCGCGCGAGACCCTGTTGGCCCGCCATGTCGACGTCGAGTTACGCATCGACGAAGGCGAACGCGTCGACTTTGGCGAGTCGTTCGTCATCGGCAACTTCAGCACCGACGCCGACGTCATCACCCGCGACCTGCCCAAGGCCGGTGTGCCCTACTCGGCGGCCCTTGAGTTCGAGTCGCAGCGCCGGCTTCGCAACTTGGGCCTGTTCTCGCAAGTCACGTTCACGCGCGTCGGCGACGACGAGAAGCCCCCGCGGCGGCGCCTAGCGACCGTGGTGCGGTTGGTGGAAGAGCAGGTCAAGTACTGGGAGGCGTTGGTTGGTTTTCAGACCATCAACACCGCCCGCAACGCCTACGAGCGCGACAGCATTCCCGGTTTCAAAGAAGTCCTGGACCACGCAACGACCGCGACGGATCGCAGCACGATGGGCTATGGTCGCAGCCAGTATCTGACACTGCCCAACTTGTTAGCGACGGCGGAAGGTGCCTATCTGGACAAGAACTTCGCGCGGTCCGGCAAGCTGTTGCGCATCGCGGCCAAAGTCGGTCTGACCGCGCCGCCAAGCTACAACGATGTGTGTATTCAAGGGCTGGAATGCAAGAAGGGCAAAGACGCCACCGTCATCGCGCCATACAGTGCCGATAGCGACTACCCGCCGTGGTGGTCCGATACCTTGCGCTATGCGGCGGCTTCGATCACCTACCAGGACCCGCGCTTTCTCGGCAGCGATTTTGGGCTGCGTTGGGTCGTGCCGTCGCTGGTACACGACTATGCACTGTCCGCGGTCGACACCGACAAGGTGGGCACGCTTGTCGAACTGTCGCGTCGGTTTGGTCGCCTGCTGACCGCGGTGTCGTTCGACTACGGCTTTGTTCGGCTACGCGCAGCTGCTCAGCGCGACCACGACTTCACCGACCAAATGCGGCAGCAGGTCATGGTCACGCCGAGCCTGAGCTACGACAACACCGACAGCCCGCTCAATCCTCGACAGGGCCTGTCGCTGCAGCTGTCCCTGCCGTACATCAACGGCTACGTCAAAGATAGCAACAACACCAATGCGCCGTATCGGTTGGCCAACATGCTCAAGTGGGAGGGTACGGGGCGCGTGTTCTTGCCGGTCGGCGATTCGCTGGTGCTGGCGCTGATGGCGCACGGTGGGCTCATTTACACCTTTACCAAAGACCAGAACGGCCACCAGTTGACGGCAGAGGACTTGCCGCAAAACGTCACTTTTCGCCTCGGCGGCCAGTATCCGCAGACGCTGTTGCGCGGCTACTCCGACTTCGGCATCCGCCAGTACGATGCGCGCGGATCGGCCATCGTGCACGACAAGGCGCACAACACCAAAGCAGTGCCGACCGACGACACCGACCACACCATCGGCTTCGGAAAAGTGGTGGCGAACTCAAGCGTCGAGTTGCGCTTTCCAGTGCTGCGGGACCTCAAGGTCAATGGTGCGGTTTTCTGGGATTTTGGTGCGCTGGCGGAGAACGCGGCATCGTTGGCGCAAGGCGTGCGGCACGGCCTCGGGGCCAGCGTCGTGTGGTTGATGGCGGGGCAGATTCCGCTGCGCATCGACCTTGCCGTTCCGGTTGGCACGCAGCGCTGCATCGAAGTCCGCCGCAACGCTGGTGGCGAGGTCGACTGTGAGGAAGAAAAACTCAAGGTCGTCCCCAATGCAGCGCTCATGTACGCGTTCTAGGCCGCCGCTGCGTCGGGCCGGCTCAGCCATGCCGCCCGCGCATCGCGGACCATCTCTTCCAAGTCGCAGGCCGGGTGCACCCCAAGCTCTGCGCGCAGGCGGCCGACATCGGCTACCAACGCCGCGATGTCGCCCGGCCGGCGCGGCGCCTCGATTCGCGGCACCGGGACGCCTAGCACGCGCTCGACCGCGGCAATGACCTGTCGAACGCTGCTCCCCGCGCCAGAGCCGACGTGAAAGACCCGATGGGCGCTGGTAGGTGCAGCCAGCGCCCAGGCCGCAGCAGCGTGCAGCGACGCGACCACGTCGCGCATGTGCACGTAGTCGCGCAGGCACGTGCCGTCGGGCGTCGGCCAGTCCGTGCCGAACACCCGTAGCGGCGGCAGGTCGCCAAAGGCCGCGCGAATCGCCAGCGGTATCAAGTGAGTCTCGGGCTTGTGTCGCTCTGCGCAGCCGTACTGGGCGCCGGATACGTTGAAAAAGCGCAGCACTGCGGTCGCAAGGCCGGTTTGCGCGCTGTGCGCAGCCAGCACCTGCTCGGCGCGCAGCTTGCTCTCGCCGTAGGGACTCTCGGGCCCGATGCGGGCGCTCTCGTCCAGCGTTGCCCGGCCGCCCTGGTCCGAAGCGAGCACGGCAGCCGACGAGGCCAGCACCAGCGCCGGCACGCGCGCGCCAGCGCAGGCCGCGGCAACGACCTCGGTGCCGACCACATTGACGTGCAAGTAGCGGTCGGCCAGCTGTACCGACTCGCCGACCTGGATGAGCGCGGCGAGGTGGAACACCGCCTCTGGCCGATCGCCACAGGCAGCAAGCGCTCGGGCGATGGTCGCAGGCTCGGTGACGTCGCCGTGCACCAACGGCACATCGACGTCGAGCGCATCGGCAAAGCCGCGCTCGAGGCTGTCAATGCCGACCACGCGCACGCCGGCGCCGCGCAACGTGCGCACAAGGGTACTGCCGACGAAGCCGCCGGCCCCAGTCACAACGGCGGATTGCAGGCGCGGGGCGGTCATCAGTGGCAGTCCTCGCGGCGCCCTCAGTGCGGGGCCGCGGCGCAAAGCCCCGGCTTGCGCCAGTCCAGGCGCCTACCAGTGCTGGGGCGGCTTGTAGCGCGGTGGCGCCAGATCGGTCAACGTGCTGGCTTTTTGCAGCGGTCCGTCCATGCCGCCCAGTCCGGGCGTCCGCCGACGGGGCCGAGCACCGTGTCGCCGCGCATCGGCAACCACGGCGCCACCGATCCGAGCCATGCGCACCATCTGGCGGCATCGGCGGGCGCAACTGCCCCGGCCTTGGGCAGCGTGTCGATGGCTTGCGCTAGCGCCACCGGCAGCGCCTCTGCGGCCGCAGTCGCCGCATGCAATGGCGCCTCTTCAGGGTGGCCGCCGGCGACCAAAAAGGCGTGGACGCGGGCGCGCCGATCCGGTGGCAAGGCCTGACCGCGCAGCTGACCGGCGATCCAGGTGTCGGGCGTGCGGCCCATGCGGGTGTCGAGTCTACCCACCATCGCAGCCGCGGAACTAGCCGCGAAGAAGTCGCGCGGCGCCGAGTATTCCAGGCGCGGAAAGCGCTCTTGCAGCGGCGCGGCAAAGCCCTGGCAGACTTTGGCCACCGTCGCCGGGCCGGCCAGCTGCGTGGCGAGAAACTCGTCGAGCGACTTGGGTACATCGGCCGATCGGTGGTGCTGCAAGTGTCGTTGCACCCCGGGATCGGCCATTGCGGTCGCCGCCGCGGTGGCATCGAAGGCGATGGGTATGGCGCTCGCCACTAGCGCCAGGTCGCCCGGGTCCATCCGAAACACGGCAACGTGAGGCAACACGGCCTGCAGCGTGCACAAGATGTCACGCAGCGCCCCATCGGCCATTTCGTAGGTGTGGATCCACTGCACCAACACGCCGCCCGGCCGCAGCCGCTCGCGCACGCGTCCGAACGACTCGGCGGTGTATAGATCGGCGATGCCGGCGATCCAGGGGTTGCTGGGTTCCGAGACCACCAGATCTAGCGACGCCGGCGGCAGCGCCGCCAGCACCTCGCGTGCGTCGGCGATCGTCACCCGAACGCGCGGGTTCTCAAGCACATTGTCGTTGCTGGCCGCGAAGAAGGCCGCAGCGTGCACCACTGCCGCCGACATTTCGACCGCGTGGACGCGCATCTGGCCGTGGCTCGCCAAGGCAGCTGCGGTCTGACCGGTGCCAAGCCCGATGACCAGCGCCTCCTTGGACTGCGGCCGCACCAGCGGGCCGAGGTGGCCGAGCACGACCTGGGTCGCGACATCGCCGGTGCCGCCGTCGGCCTTGCCGTTGGTGCGAAAGATGACCAGACCGTCGGCGTAGCGGTCAACGGTGATGGTGGCGTCCTTGCCGTCTTTGCGGAACAACTGTTCGATCTTACGGACTTCCTGGCCTTCCTTGCGGGCCAGCGTCGGACTCTGCGGGCGCATGCGAAACAGGCCGCGGGTTAGCGCTCCGTCAGAGGGCGGCGCCACCAGCAAGCCCAACACCACGGCCCCCGCGGCGGACAGCGGCAGCCAGCGCTCGGCTTTGGCAGCGGCGACAGCAGCGAGGCCGAACGACACCGCGGCGCCCAGGCCCAGCATGCGCTCCAAGCCCAATACGGGTAGCAGCACGAAGCCACCGCCCAGGGCGCCAAACAGGTTGCCGAGCGTGTTCCAAGTCAGCAGCTGGGCTGTCGCTCGGTCGGTGTGTGCGCCGCGGGCGTTGGCGGTCGCTAGCAATGCGGGGAAGGCCGCGCCCAAGCCGAGCGCCGCCGGCAGCAGGTGCAGTGCAAGCCAGCCGCCGCCGACAAACAGCCACAGGCCATAGTTCTCGGGCACCGGCAGCAAGCGTGCACGAGTGACCGCCAACTCCACCGCCATCGGGTCGGCGCGCCACACCAGTAGTGCCGTGCCGAGACCGGCCAGACCTTGCGAGATGCCAAGCACTTGCGGTGCACTGCGACCCAATGCCAGCTGGCGGGTGGCGATTGCGCTGCCGGCTGCGATGCCGATGATGGTCACGCCGAGCATGTAGGCAAAGCTATACGTGCTGGCGCCGAGCAACAGCGACGCCAGTCGGGTCCAGCCGATCTCGCAGCAAAGGGCGACGGCCCCGGTGGCGAAGGCGATGGCCCACAGCGAACGCGGCGCTCCAACTGCCGCGGTTGGGGTCGCAGTCGTTGTGGTCGGGTTCGCCGCCGTCGATCGCAGCAGCCGCGACGCAATCCCGGCCACGCCAAGGTTGACCGCCGCGCCCATGGTCAGCGGCAGCTCAAGGCCGAAAGTCTCGATGAGCCAAAAGCCAGCCAGCAGCGCCCCAGTCGCCGCGCCCGCGGCATTGACGGCATAGCAGCGCGAGACAAGTGCCACGCTACCCGCCGCGTCCGCGCGGGCGATGCCAAACGACAGCGCCGGTAGCGTCGCGCCCATCAGCGTCGCCAACGGCAACAGCAGCGTCGCCGCTAACGCCAGCTTGACCAGCATGTGTGCGGCGGATCCGGGTTCGCTGCCCTGCGCCAGCGTGGCAAAAACGCCGAACGCAAAGTCGGCCACCGCGGGCAACAGCAAGGCCCACAGGCCAATGGCCGCCTCCAGCACCGCGTAGGCCAGTAGCGGCGCCTGCACCTTGGGCAGCAGCGTGCGCTGCGCCCGCCCGGCGAGCAGCGCGCCCAAGCACAGGCCACCCAAAAACGTCGCCAGCGTGATGGCCTGCGACGACCCCGAGCTGCCCAGGTGCTGGGCCAAGAGGCGCGCGACCACGACCTCGTACACCAGGCCAGCGGCGCCGGTCGCAAACAACATGGGCAGCAGCAGGCGGGCGATCACGGCAGGTCCAGGCGCATTGGCGCCGGCCGGATTGTGGACGACGGTGCGGCCCTGTCAAATCGCGGGGTTGAACGATCCCCCCCTTTGTTCAAGTGGATGACACCATTGAATTCAGGGTCGCTGCCGTGTTTGCGAGGCGTGCATGGCCTCCCCCCATGGTTCAAGGTGTTGAGCGAAAGGCGGTTTGTCAATGCGGTGGTCGGTTATTCGCTTGCCGTTGACCGGACCTACTGCCAAGCGCACAGTACCGGCGCGGGGCGGCTGGTCGACGGCGCGGCCCCGGTGTCCGCGATGTCCGACCTGCTCGCCGCCCGCACGCTGATGGCCCTGTCGCTGGGCTTTCACATCGTGTTCGCCGTCATCGGCATGGCCATGCCGGTGCTGATGGTGCTGGCCGAGCGGCGCTGGCAGCGCGACCGCGACCCGCTCGACCGCATGCTCGCCGACCGCTGGGCCAAGGGCACGGCCATCCTGTTCGCCATCGGCGCCGTCTCGGGCACCGCGCTGTCGTTTGAACTGGGCCTGTTGTGGCCGACGTTTATGCGCCACGCCGGGCCAATCGTCGGCATGCCGTTTTCGCTCGAAGGCTTTGCGTTCTTTTTGGAGTCGATTTTCCTCGGCCTCTACCTGTACGGCCGTCAGCGCGTTGGCGAGCGCGCGCACCTGCTGTGCGGGGCCATGGTCGCGCTGTGTGGCATGGCCAGTGGGGCGCTGGTCATCGCCGCCAATGCTTGGATGAACACGCCGCAGGGCTTTGATGTGCGCATCGCCGGCGTGGTGCATGCCATCCACAGCCCAACAGACTGGCCCATCGGCGCGCGCCTGGCGGCCGCCGAAGTGCTGGCGATTCGGCCCTGGGAGGCGATGTTCAATCCCGCGTTTTTGTCGCAGGCGCTGCACATGGTGCTGGCGTCGCTGGCGACCGTGGGGCTAGCGGTCGCCGGTGTGCACGCGGCGATGCTGCTGCGCGATCCGGAAAACGCCTTCCATCGCCGCGCGGTCGGTCTGGCGCTGCCGATGGCGCTGATTTTCAGCGCGCTGGTGCCGCTGTCGGGCGATCTCGCCGCCAAGCACATCGCGCGCCACCAACCAGTCAAGCTCGCGGCGGCCGAGGCGCATTTTCACACCGAAAGCGGCGCGGCGCTGCTGGTCGGTGGCATCCCCGACGCCAAGGCGGGCCAAACGGTAGGCGCACTAGCGCTGCCTAAGCTATTGAGCATCCTGGCGTTCGCCGATCCCGACGCCACCGTCAGAGGGTTGCTGGACTTTCCCCGCGACCAGTGGCCGCCGCTCATCGTCACCCACCTGGCCTTCGATCTGATGGTCGGCTGCGGTCTGGCGATGGTTTCGGTGTCGGCGCTGGCGTGGTGGCTGGCGCGCAAGGGCAGGCTGTGGCGGTCGCGAGGGGCGTTGCGGTTGCTGGCTATGGCGGCGCCGCTCGGCTTTGTGGCCATCGAGGCCGGCTGGGTGGTGACCGAGGTTGGCCGCCAGCCGTGGATCGTCCGCGGCATGATGCGCACCGCCGAGGCCGTAACGCCGATGCCGCACCTGGGCGTGCCGCTTGCGGCCTTTGCGGTGCTGTACAGCGTGCTGGCGGTGGTGTGCGCCTTGCTGTTGCGGGCGCATGTGCTGGCCAGTCCGACGGCGGCGCAACTGGCCGCGGCCCAAACGGAGCCTGGCCATGGCTGACCTCAGCCTGCCGACGGTGTTTGGCCTCCTGATCGCCGTATCGGTGTGGGCCTACGCGCTTACCGCCGGCGCCGATTTTGGCGGCGGCGTTTGGGACCTGCTGGCCAGTGGGCCACGCAAGACCGAGCACCGCCGCGCCATCGCCCACGCCATCGGCCCCATCTGGGAGGCCAACCACGTCTGGCTCATCCTGTGCATCGTTCTGCTTTTCGTTGCGTTTCCGACGGCGTACGCGGCGCTGCTCACCGCGCTGCACATTCCGGTCGTGGCGATGCTGGTCGGCATCACCCTGCGTGGCGCGGCGTTTGTGTTTCGCGCCTACGGGCCGGCGGACGGTACCTGGCCGGGCTGGGGCGCGGTGTTCGCGTCAGCCTCGGCGGTGACGCCGGTGTTGCTGGGTGTGATTTTGGGCGCGGCCAGTTCCGGCGCGATTCACCTCGATACCACGGGCCAGGTGCACACCGATTTCGTGTCCGAGTGGTGGGCGCCGTTTCCGTGGGCGGTCGGCGCGATGGTGCTCGCGCTGTTTGCGTGGCTGGCGGCGGTCTACCTGACGGTCGCCTTGCGGGAGCCGGCGCTTCGTGACGACTTTGCCCGCCGGGCCATGCTCGCCAACCTCGCCTTTGGTGGGTGCGCCGCGCTGGCGGCGTGGACGGCTCGAGAGGGCGCGCCACACCTGTTTGCGGTGCTGACGGCCAGCGCAATGGCCTGGACCATGCAGGTAGTCACCGCGGCGGCGGCGCTGGGCGCGTTGTGGGCACTGCACAAGCGGCGGTATGCACTGGCCCGGGTGCTGGCGGCGGCGCAGGTGTCGCTGGTAGTGGCGGCGTGGGCCGTGGCGCAGAACGGTCAGATTCTGGTGGGCCAGCTGACGCTGCTGCAGGCAGCGGCGCCGGACGGCGTGCTGGTGCCCGTGCTGGTGACGCTGGGCTTGGGGTCGTTGGCCTTGGGGCCGGCGTTTTGGTGGTTGTTTCGGGTGTTTGGCGAGTCGCGTTGACGCAGAGTCTGCGGTCGGCGCTAGGGCGCGCCTTGGAACGGCCACGGCAGGCCTGCTGCCTCATGCCACGGTGGCGATTGCAGGCCAAACCAGTCGTCCGGGTTGCGCGACTGAACCACGCGGGCGTGGTCAAACGGCGTCTCTGCGAATTGCGGGTGGGGGAAGCATTTTTCCACCACCATCGGTACATCATCGCGGGGGTGCCATGGCCGCAACCTCAATTCCACCTCAAGGGCCCACATGCCGTCCTCGCCATGAAGGTCGTCCACGCGCTCGAGCACCCGAAAGTCGCGCCTGACGGCGTCCAACGCCTTGTAGTCGCGTGCCTTGGCCGCGGTCAGTGAGCGCTCCAGTAGGGCCACCGAGACCTTGAGGCGTGACGCCCAAGCCACGGCAGCGGTCTCGCCGGCAGCAATGAGGCTAGCGTGAACATGACTCCGGTGGCCAAGGTCGACCAAATCCAGCGCCCATTCCAAGCGATCAATCAGAAAGGCCGTTTCCTCTTGGATTGGCACCACCGTGCTCTGCAGCAGGTCCGCAGGCTCAGCCAAGGCTGAACTCGCTACGGCGGCGGTCGAGGCGATCGCCAATACCAATCGGCCAGGCAGGCTGCGATGTGCTCGGACTGCATCGGCCACGACACGCACCTCCATGCCCAGCCACAGCATGGCGCTTGACGGCTGCCGGGTCAATCCGGCACCACCCCTTCATACACCGGATTGGTTGTCGCCCAAGGCTCGTCCGACACCACCGGGTTACTGCCCTTGCCCTTGGGCCGGTGCAGCGCCACCCACCAGCCGCTGGTCTTGGGCTTGGCCGCAAACTCGACCACTGCAAGCCTGCGACCCTTGGCGACCGGCGTGCCCGTGACCTCGACCTTGTGTACCAGCGCGCCGTCTCTGTACAGCTCAAGCGTGCCCAGCGGCATCCAATCAGGCGCTTGCAGTCGGGCGCGCACGGTCATCTCGGTCTTGGCCGTGATGAGCGCTTCGCCGATGCCCGCCTTGGGGCCGCCCGCGTCCAACTCCAGTTCCAGCAGCGGCCCCGCGCTCGCGACCGCTCTGCCTTTGCGCAGCGCCTCGTCGGCCTGCGCCGCGGTGAACACGCCTTGCACATCGCGGCCCTTGCCGGCGCCGTCCTTGCCGACCCAGACGTAGGTGCGCACGCCGCCCGTGCCCGCGCTTAGGCTGTGGGTGTCGCTGTTGGCGGTCACGGTAATCGACAAGCCGCGGGTCAGCAGCGCAAACCAGTCCGCGAGCACCGCCTCGGTGTCGCCCATGCGCTTGCCGTTGAGCAGTTCGATGGCGTCGAACGCCAGCTCGGCGACATCGGTCTTGGGCCCCAGGCCAATGCCCTCGAAGTACGACTGCGCGCCGCGCGGGTGGTTGACCTGGACCACCCGCTTGGGGTCGCCGCCGCGCAACAGCGTCTGCAGGTCCTTGGCCGGCTTGCCGAACCAGGCCGGCGCACCATTGCCTGCCACGTCGGGCTGCGGCGCAACCGGCCAGGTGTTGTGGTGGCCGAGCGCGATGGTGCTGACCTCGACGCCACTGGCGACCGTCAGCCGTCCGACCAGCCCGGTTTCCTGCAAGAACGGCGCGTAGTCGGTCACGAAGTCGTGGTCGGTGGCGACCGCGTACTCGATGCCGGCCGCGGCGGCGTCGACCAGGCGTTGGCGGTTGGGGACGTTGCTGTCGACGCTGTGCTCGGCGTGGATGTGGAAGTCGCCGGCGATCCAGCCGTCCGTCTCCAGCACGCGCAGTAGCGTTGCGTCGACGGATGTAGCTTTGCCGGCCGCGACAGCCACCTCCGCCTCGTGCACCGAGAACTCTGGGCCGTGGTGCAACCAGACTTTCCAAGCACCGGCCGGCAATTCGAACGTGGCGTCGCCGTCGGCATCGACAAAGGTGCGGCTGCCTGCTGCGGCGATGTCGCCCTGTGGCTGGGCGATGAGTTGGAACGGCAGTCCAACGCCAGCGCTGTCCTTGACCTTGACCTGCAAGGTCGCGGCCGGCGGCGCCGTCAGGTCCAAGCTGGCCTCAGCACCCGCGGCGACCGTAAAGGCCTTGCCCGCAGCGTCTGCCGTCTGCCCAGCGCCGCCCGCCTGGCTGTTGCCGTTGCCGATCCAGATCGTGCGCACCGCCGCGGCCGTGGTCGGCACCCGGCAACGATACGCACCGGCGGCGTCGGGCCGGCAGCGCGTGAGCGGCGCAGACTTGGGGCCAAGGATCTCGACCTCGACACCCGCGCGCATCCCGGCGATCGTGCCCTTGAGCGTGCCAAAGACCTGACCCAACGGCTCGCCGGCGGTCGCCATTGCTGACGCCAGATCGGGACCATCGTCGCCGCCTGCGACCAAAAAGCGCCGAAACGCGCGCCCTTCGGCCGGCACCTTGCTGTCCGTCTGCACGAACGCCTGAATCGCCCCGGCATCAAAGCTCGACACCGAACCCATGAACCCCACCGCGCATGGCAGCGTCAGTGGGTCGCGATCGATCGGCGCGAGGCCAATGGTCTGCAGCATCGTCGGCGTCGGTAGCGTGTTGTGGCCGTCGCCTTTGCCCGGCCGATAGACCTCGACTGCCCCGCCCCACAAGCCGATGTCGGCGACCATGATGGTCTCTTGTTGCTTGGTGGTCGGCACGATGGTGGTGCGAATCTCCAGGCGCGTGCTGTCGGGACGCAGCAGGTACTCGTGTTGGACCGTCGCGGCCGGCGGCTCCAGCGGCAGCGCCGCCAGGACCACCGGAAACGGCGCCAGCTTGCCCTTGACGCGCACGATCGCCACCGGGCCGTCGGCGTCCTTGCCACTGCCGTCGTGGGTCACCTCAATCTGCTCGGGCGAGACGAGGTAGAAACCGGCGGCCGCGATCCACTCAAACAGCTGATCCACGCCGATTTGCGCGCCTTTGGTGTCCAGCGCGACCGCATCGACGACGTTGCCGCCGAGCAAGCCCGCCATGGCGTGGCCGTGCGGTCCTTTGCGGACCACGAAGCGTGCCCGCGCATTCTCCAACACGAGGTCGCCGACCCGCGCTGCCGCCATGCGACCATGGGGCAGGTCGTCTGCGCATGCCAGGGGCCGCGCCCGCACAGTACCTGCGGTCGCTGGGGCAGGCGCGCAGCCGGCCTTGACGTCCGGTTGAGCAGAGACATCGGCGGCGGCCGCGGCGTCTGGTGCCACATCGGCAGTGGCCGTGGCGGCGTCGGCCGGGGCAGGCTCTGACTTGCCGCAAGCGGCGATCAGCGCCACGGTGGCAAGGCAACACAGGTAGCGCGAACGGCAACGGTTCAATGGGGTCATGTGGGGCTCCGGGCACAGGCAGGCGCTGTCGCCGAGGCCGCCAAGGGTAGCCGCTGGGAGCGGCGCGGCCAAGCGCCCATGCGGCTAGGGGCCGAGCATGCCAGTTTGCTTGCCCAGCGCTGGACCTTGACCCGAAAAGCAGACCGCCGACTGAAAAATGAACTGGTCTGGCTGGCGCGCCCTAGCAGGTGCAGCCCTCAGCAACTCGGCGGCGCTTGGTCCAGTGGCAATGGCGCACACGCAGCTGCGCGATCCCACACGACTACGCCAACGCGCTCGTTGTGCGCCCGCAAGCCGGCGTGGCGCAGGCTGGCCAGCGCCACGACGTCAAAGGTGTACGGCGTCGGCAATTCGTCCAGTTCGCCGGCAATGCGGCATTCGTTCGTGAGATCGACCGGTCCGACCAGCGCCAGGTCCACATCCGAGCCCACGCGGTGAGTGCCCTTGGCCCGCGAGCCGAAAAGCACCGCCTGCTCAACTTCTGGGTGCGCCGCAAGTACGCCCAGGATTTGCGCCCAGGTGCGGTCGGGTAGACCGTGGCCGGTCATGGGGTGGCCTCGCGGGCGCGTGCCGTCTACCAGTCGCGAAGCTTGGCCAGGGGTGGCAGGTAGTGCGCGTGAATCTGGGCGACAGCGGCATCAAACTTGTCGCCGTCATAGACATGTGAAAGCTGGTTGCGCAAGTCCAGCATGTCGATCCACAGTTGGCCATCGGCCAAGATGCCTGCGGCGAACGCGGCCTTGACGACCGCCTTTGGCGACGGTGGCTGCACCGGCGCCGCCTGGGCGGCGAGATGGTCGGAGAGGCATTTCCAGGCCAACCCGACCGTGAATTCAAACCGCTGCGCGGCACCTTCGCGCTCCAATCGCGAGAGCGGCCCGGGGCCCTCTTGCAGCGCCTCGTGCAGCAGACTCACAGCCCGCTGGAAACTGTCAAAGCGTTGCAACCAGCGGGTGGCGGGGTTCATCGCCTGCGATGCTGGCGGTCAGGGCCGTCCGCTCGCAAAGCATGGCGGTGCCGTCGCCCGGGCGTCAAGCCACAACCCCTGCCGCCCGAACGCCCTGACCTTGAAATTCACTCGCCCACTGGTATGGTGATCGTGGAATACCAGCGCAATGCGCCGACCGGGTCCAAGGCCATGCCCGCAATCAAGTTCGCCATGTCGATCCAGCCCGAGATCCTGGCCAGCGTGGACCGCGCCGCCCGCCGCCAGGGCATGAACCGCAGCGCTTTCGTCGCCTCGGTATTGCAAGCAACCGCCGCGGCGCAAGACGAGGCCGAAATCCGCGCCCGCATCAATGCTTTCTTCGCCGACAAGGCGCTTGCCGCGGAAAGCGCTGAATTGGTGCGGCAGGCGCAAAACGCAACGCCAGCGGACGACTGGCAATGGTAGTCGCCGAGGTTGTCGCCCAAGGCGACGTGGTGTGGGTGGATTTCGGCGAACCGCGTGGCAGCGCTCCAGCATTGCGCCGTCCAGCCGTGGTGATTCAACACGACCGTTTCAACCTCGCGCCAGGCAACCGGACTGTTGTGGTGCTGCCCGTCACATCGAACTTGCGCCATGCGGCCCTGCCGGGCAATCTGCGCCTCAACGCGGGCGAGGGTGGGCTGTCGCGCGATAGCGTGGTGCTGGCCGGTCGCATCACCACGGTGGACCTCGGCCACCTGGACGGCTTGGTCGGTCATCTGGGACCAGAGCGAATGCGCCAGCTGGGGCGTGGTCTTGCGCTTGTTGTGGGCGTCGACGGCTGAGCAGTGGTGCGTCAACAGCACAGACGCTTGGCCCCGCGCGGAGAGTTCTCACTGCAGGTCACAGCTTCTTGAGCCACCCCAAAAACGCCACCCGGTCCGCTTCGGCCAATGCCACGTAGCGATCGCGCACTTTCTCGGCCTCGCCGCCGTGCATCCGCACCGCGGTGTCGAGGTCAGCGGCGCGGTCGTCGTGAAAGTACTTGTCGCGCCAGCGCAGGCCCCACAGCGGCGCCGTGCGCCAGTGGCGCGGGCTTGCCAGAAAATCCTTGATCTTGTTGTCAAAACCCGCGCCCAGGTCGTGTACACAGAAGTCGCTGTAGGCCGCTACCCCCGGCGCGGTCTGCGGCCGATGGCAGGTCGCACAGCCCAGCTCGGCAAAGCGCGCCTGCTGTTCCGGATTGGCAACGGGTGGCGCCGGCGGCGCGAGCGCGCGCACATAGTCGGTCATGCGCAAAACGGTGGCGGTTGGCACGTCTGGGTCCGGGACGGCGTCGGAATCGGTCTGCAGCCGCGGGTCGCGCTCGATCGGGTTGGTCAGGCCCATCTCCAGGTTGAGGGCATTGGCCACGAAGTCGGCGAGCGTCGCCGCGTGGGCCTTGAAGCCAAACCGCCCGACCCGACCCCGGCCCGGGTTGAAGTTGGCGATGCCGGCGATGCCCAGCGCCGCGTCCTTGCCACAGTGGTCCGCAATCGCCGCGTCTGGCAAGTCGTCGACGAGCCCGAGGCCAAACAGCGGCGGCGGCTTGTTCACGCTTACAGCAATTCCCGCCGCAACGGTCAACGGAGTGGTTCCAGGTAGTGCTCGAAACGGAACGCCGGTGACGTCTCCCGCGATGGCCACCAGCCGCGCCGCGTGGTCCATGTCGCCGTGTCCGCCCGAGGCTGGCTTGTCGTGGCACGCCCCACAGCGGTCAAAGTTGAAGTGCGGCCCCATCCCCTCGGCCGGCGTGTAAGCCTTTTGGAACAGCGCTTTGCCCACCGCCGCGTTCGCGAGTGCCGCTGGATCCAAGTCGGCGCGCAAGCTCCCAGGCGCAGGTGTCGAAACCGGTGCGTGTGGCGCGGGGCGACAGGCCGCTACGCAAACTCCGACCCACGCCCATCGCAACCAACGCCCCATTGCACCCAACTCCGCCGCCATCGCGGCCGGCAGTATGCGAAACTTGCCAGTGGGCGGCAACGGCGCGCGTGTCGCCGCCAGGGGTTCCCCACGCCCGCGAAAACCCCTAAACTGGTGGGCCCGACCGCGCCCAGCGGCCGTACCCTCCTGCACAACTGGAACCGCCGACTGTGATGCAGCCCAACCTAGCTCTGCAAAACCACCGCGACGACACCGTGCTCACGCCCACCTTCGTGCCGGGGCCTAACGACACGCGCTGGACGCCGCCCGCGCTCGACGCCGCGCTGCAGGTGCGCATCCACGACCTGATGGTCAAGGCCCGCGCGACCGAAGAGATGCTGATTCGCATGATGCGGACCGGCCACGGCTACTTCTGGATCGGCGGCCCCGGCGAAGAGGCGTACGGCACCGCGCTCGGCATGCTGGTCCACAAAGGCCACGGCCCCGCCTACGATTACCTGCACTTGCACTACCGGTCGTCCGCGGTGGTGCTGGCCATGGGGTCCGAGCCCATTGACCTCTTGCGCCAGATGCGCAGCACGGTGACGGATCCGTACAGCAAAGGTCGTAATTTCGTTAACCATTTCGCCATCAAGCCCTGGAACATCGTGCCGGTCACGCCGACCATCGAGACCCAGTATCTGATGGCCCCCGGCACGGCGCTGATGCAGCGGCGGCACGGCGGCTTTGGCTGCAGCATCGTCACGGGTGGCGACGCCGGCTCGGCGGAAGGCGACTTCTACAGCGCCATGAACTGGTCAACGCGCCCGGGCGGCGAGCTGCCCGTGCTGATGTTGATTGCGCAGAACAACTACGGCATCTCGACCGCGGCCAGTACGGTGCAGAACACGCCCAACCTGCACCAGCGCGCCGACGGCTTTCGCATCCGCAATGCGCGCGTGGACGGCAACGATCCGATCGCCAGCTGGCACGCGCTGGTTGACGCCATGGACTACGTGCGCAACGAGCGCAAGCCGTTCGTGCTGCAGGTCAATTGCAGTCGGCTCAACGGCCACAGCTCGAGTTCAGGCGCCGCACGCCACGATGAGCCCGACTGCGTGCAGTTGTACGAGAAGCGCTTGCTCGACGACGGCCTCGCCACCCAGACTGAGCTCAAGCTGGTGTGGGACAAGTGGAACGCGCTGCTGTCGGACGCGCTCAAGACCGTCGTCGCCGAGCCGATGCCGGACCGGGAGCATGTGCTCCAGCACGTCTGGTACCGCGGCCCTGCTGGCAACTGAGATCCAACCATGGCCAATCTCGCACAAGCCATTCGCATGGCGCTGCACTACGGCGAAACCCACCTGGGTGTCACTGACGTGTTCGGTCAAGACGTCGGCGCGCCGCTCGGCGGCGTGTTCACTTGCAGCCAGGGGCTCAAGACCGCGTGGAACGCGCCGCTGGACGAGCGCGGCATCATCGGCACTGCGCTTGGCATCGCCTACGCCGGCGGCAAGCCGGTCGCCGAGATCCAGTTTTGCGACTACATCTACAACTGCATCGATCTGCTCAAGCTGTGCGGCAACGCGCACTGGTCGTCGGCTGGCGAATACCACGTGCCGATCGTGGTCATGACCCCAGTCGGCGCCGGTATTCACGGCTCAATGTACCACTCGCACAGCTTTGAGAGCATCGCCAGCCACATTCAGGGCTGGACGATCGTGATGCCCAGCAACGCCAAAGACGCGTATGGGCTGATGCTCTCGGCCATCGCCGACCCTAATCCGGTGCTGTTCATGGCGCCCAAGGGGTTGATGCGCGCCAAAGGCGACGAGCTCATCCCGGGCGAGCCGGCCGACGAAAAAACGCTGCACCAGATGATCGACGCCCCAGTGGGCGATCGCAGCCAGTGGCAGCCAGACTGGCCGGCGCTGCAGGACTACCGCGTGCCGTTCAGCCAGGCACGCATCGTGCGTCCCGGCAACGGCCTGACCGTGGTCAGCTACGGCCGCCAGCTGGTGCAGTGCGCGGCCGTGGCGCTGGAACTGGCCGCCGACGGCATCGACGCCGAAGTGTTGGACCTGCGCACGCTGTACCCGTGGGACGAAGCGAGCGTTTTTGCGTCCGTGCGCAAGACCGGCAAGCTGCTCGTCGTCAACGAGGACACCGAGGTCACCAACTTCGGCGAGCACGTGATGCGCCGGGTGACGGACGCTTGCTTCTACGACCTGGTCGCACCGCCGCAGTTGCTGGCGGGACTGGATGTGCCCGGCGTCGGTCTGGCCTGGGGCTACGAGAAGCACAGCGTGCCGCAGCCCGAGCACATCGCCCAAGCCATGCGGACCTTGGCGGCTGCGCGACCTTGAGCGCTGTGTCAAGACCGGTAGCGCTGCCTCGTTCGTCTAGCGCGCTTTCTTCTTCTTGCCGCCCAGGCTGCCCTGCAGGCTGCGACGCTGGCTCTCGGCGTCGGGTCGATAGGTCTCGTCGGCCGGCGCCCGTTCGAGGTAAGTGTCGATCGCCCGCAAGGCCTGCGGAATCTGATCGCGCTCTTTGTGGATGAGCGCCATGTGATACCACGCCTCGACCAGGCGCTTGTCGCCCGAGTTGGCCGCCTGCTGCAGATACGGCAATGCGTCACTGGTCTGGCGGGCGCTCAACAGCGACAGGCCCAGGTACAGCGCTGCGCGCGCGTCGCCGGGCCTGCGCGCCACAACCTCGCGCAGCACTGGCACAGCCTGCGGGCTGGCGAGACTGAACAGCGCACGCCCCAGCTCCCCCTTGCTCTCCATGTCGTCCGGCGTCTTGTCTAGCACCACACGCAGGTGCCGCGCCGCCCGCGCATAGTCGTGGGCATCCAGAAAGGCCCGCGCCAGCTGGCGGTGCACGTCGGGCAGGTACTTGACCGGATGGCCGGCGGCCGCGAGTCCTTCCGAGCTGCGCACGATGGTCTCCAGCTCTTCCACCGCCACTTTGCGCGAGTTGGCGTCGTTCTTGACGCCGATGAGCGTCCTACCCAACTCATAGCGAAACTGGTGCGCCATCGGGTCGAGCGCAATCGCCTGGCGGATGCGCGTGGTGCCTGCGCCGACGTCGCCTTTCTTGAACGCCAGTCGCCCCCACTGGAACAGCGCCATCGCGCTCTTGCCGTTGGCGGTCTGCACGGCACGGTTGATGTACGTCGCGGCTTTCTCGAGCTGGTTGGCGTCGAGCCAGTACTCGCCCGCCATGCAGTTCAGCTCGACATCGGCGGCAAACTGGTCGGCAAACGGCTCGATTGTGCTCGCAGCCTCGCCGTAGTCCTTCTTGTCGCCGAGCGCGCGCGCCAGCTGCACCGCCGCCTCGCGATCCAGCGCCTTTTGGGTCCGCAGCTTGCGTAGATACGTCAGCGCCTGGTCGGTCTGGCCGGCTTTGAGGTCCATCTGCGCCGCCCGCAGCAGGTACTTGCGGTTTTCCGGCGCCAGCGCCAGCAACTGCTCCAACACCTTGCGAGCCTCGTCGTCGCGCTTGAGCGCCACCAGCGTCTCGGCGCGCATGCGCAGCAGCGTTTCTTCGTCGCCGACGGCCGCTCGGGCGCGGTCCAGGGTGGCCAGGGCCTCGTCGTGGCGGTTCGACGTCGCCTGCAGCTCTGCCAGTCGGATCGACGCGCGCAAGTGCTTGGGCTCGCGCTGCAAGACCTGCGAAAAGTAGTCGCGCGCCGTGGCAAAGTGGGCCTGCTTGTCCTCGACCTGGCCGCGCAGGTACAGCAGTTCGATCGAGTCCTTGTACAGCTTGGTCGCTTCGCGCAATTCGGCCAGCGCATCTTCATTGCGGTTGACGGTCAGCCAGTACTCGACAAATACCACTTCAAAGGCGACCGACTTGAACTTCTGCGTCTTCTTTCCGGCGTTCAGTGCCTTGATCGCGTCGTCCAGGTGCTTTTCGGCCAGCGCCAAACGGGTGTAGCGCACCACCGCCACTTCGTCGCCAGGATTGGCCTGGACCTGGCCATTGAGCGCCGCAATTTGCGCCTCGCGATCACCGTGGCGGGCCGCCAGTCGCGCATGGGCAAAGGCCAGCTTGCGCGGCACCGCAGGCGCCTTGACGTCGCCCTGCAAGGCCAGCGTGATGTGATCGAGCTGCTTGTGCGCATCGTCCAGTCGCCCTGACTCCAGGTATGCGCTGCCGAGCAACAGGCGCGCATCGAGGTGATCGGGCGCTTTGGCAACCAGCGGCTCCAGCGCCGCGATGACCTCTGCCGGCTTGCCCATGCGGTCGTTGAACTCGGCCTGCAAGACCGTCAGCTTGCTCGCGTTAGGTGCGCCGCGTGCCTCGGCCAAGGTGGCGTCGAGCATGGCTTTGGCCTCGACCAGCCCCGGCTCCTCAGCGCCCGACACTTGCAGCGGGTCGATCTCCGGCGCCGCAGTCAAGCCTGGGTTGTTCAGAGCCTGACCCTCGACGCGCTGCACGAAATCCGTCAGCCGCACGCGCGCCGCCACCCCGCGATCGTCCGATGAGCCGACTTTGAGCGCGTCGTACTGCGCCAGCGCCCCGGCCACATCGGCGCGCGTCAGCGCTTCAAGCGCCATCAGCCGCGGGCCGGCAAACTTGCCCGACTTGACCAGCTCGTCAAAACCTCGTTTGATTTCAGGGTCTTCTTGGATTGACTCCGGGTAGCGCTCCAAAAGGTCGAGGTAGACCGACACCCGCCGCAGTTGCAATCCCGTCGAGTCGGGCCGCACCTTGAGTGCCTTGTCCAGGCGCGCCAGCTCGAGCTCGTAGGCCTTGCGGGTGTCGTCGAGCAGCACCGGCGTAGCAAGGTCCTTGGGCAGAGGGCGCTCTGCACGCGCTGGCGGCGGCGGCGGGCTCCACAGATTGCGCGCGAACAAGCCTAGGCCGAGATAGTCCGTCACCACGCCCGCCGCGGCCAGTACCATGGCGAAGCCGAGCAGGCGATCGAACGTCAGCAGCGGCTTCTTACTCTTGACTGCACCGGAGGTGGCGGGCGCGACGCTGGCGATCGGTCGCGCCGGGTTCAAATCGCTCGGCGGTCGCGAGCGGGGTTGATCCGAATCCGTGGGCGAATAGCTGCCCGGAGACTCGAACAGCGAGTCGTCCTCTTTCGGCGCAGCGTGACCGCCGCCGGCAGCGGCGAACGGGTCGAACGGCTGGTTGCTGTCGGCCGACCCAGCGCCGGCCGGCGTGCCAAAGCCAGCCAGGAAATCGGCAGTCGCATGCGTGTTGACGAATGGCTGAAATCCGCCCGCCCCGGCGCCCGATCCGCCCGACAGCACCTGGGTCGGCGCCTGTGTCTCGAGGTTCGGAGCGACTTGCGAAATCCGTGCTGAGGACCGCGAGGTGCCGGTTTGCAGCACGCCAGTCTTGTTGGCGCCGGCGCCCAGCGGCTCGCGCGCGCCGTCGGTGGCGCCGAACACGCTCTCCGTCACCGCTACCGGGGCAGGACCGCCCGAGCGCGGCGCGCTGATACGGACGTACGGATTGCTGCGCGAGCTTGGCGGAGGCGCGCCGCGATCGTACTTCTCGACGGCGCCGACGGCATCAGACAGCAGCGCTTCGAAGTCGACTTCGTCATCGGCCGGCGCCATCGGCCGCGCGGGCGCCATCGTGCGCGGGGCGACCGGTGGCGCAGATGGACCACCTGGCGACGACACCAGTGGCACAGTCAAACCGGTATTGATCGCAGCCTGCACCTGGCCACCTAGGCCAAACTGCTCGAATTCGTCGTCTGCAGACCCTGCACGCCCGGTTGGCGCGGCCGGCGCGACGCTGACCGTGCCCTCGCCTTTGGCGTCGAAGCGCAGCAGGCATAGCGGGCACTCGACGGCCCTGGAGCCACTGTCGGGCAAGGGGCCCGAAGGAAACACCGCGCTACAATGCGGACAGCGTACGTTCAACGGGGGGCGCTCCCGAACCGCAGTGGCAGGCTGGCCGTGCCTGCGTGCGACCCAACGCAAACGCGCGGCATGCTTTGCCCACGCGCGACCATCGCGTGCACCGCGTCGCCAACAGCAACGGACGCACACCGGGGCCGGCGGACCACCGGCCCGGTGCATGACGCTACCTTGCGCAAGCCGACTGGTCAATTATGCTGGCGCGCCGCGCGCGCAGGTGCCGTGCGCAGCCGCAAGGACGCCATGCTGACCTTTGGCATCGCCGGACACGTCGATCACGGCAAGACCAGCCTGACGCGGGCGTTGACTGGCATGGAGACCGATCGGCTCGCCGAGGAGCAGCGCCGCGGGATCAGCATCGAACTCGGGTTTGCGTGGTTGGACCTCGACGTGCCAGGTCACGGGCCGCAACGGCTTGCGCTCGTGGATATGCCTGGCCACGAAAAGTTTGTCCGCCGCATGATCGCAGGCGCTGCGGCGCTCGACGCCGTGCTGTTGGTGGTGGCGGCCGACGAGGGCGCCATGCCACAGGGCCGCGAGCACCTGGCGATCTGTCAGTTGCTCGGCGTGCGCACCGGCGCTGTGGTGCTGTCCAAGGTTGATCTGGTCGACGAGGAGTGGCAGCAGCTGGCCCACGCAGACGTGCGCGCGTTGGTCGCCGGCACCTTCTTGCATGCCGCGCCGATCTGGCCCGTGTCGGTGCGCGATTCAGCCCGGATCGAGTCCCTGCGCAGCGAACTGGCGACGTTCTGTCAACAACTGCTCGACGCCCGGCCGCGCGCCGCTGGCGAAGTGCGGCCATTCGCCATGGCGATCGACCGCGCGTTCAGCATTGCTGGCCGTGGCACGGTGATCGCGGGTACAGCGGCTGGGGGTAGCGTCACCGTGGACCAGTCGTTGGCGGTGTTGCCAGCTGGCAAGGTGTTTCGCGTTCGCGGTCTACAAACCCAGGGTGAGTCGCGTCCTGCATTCGCTGCGCCGGGGCGGGTCGCGATCAACCTCGCGAGCGCGACGCTCGACGACGCACCGGTTGGCGCGCTGCTTGCGGCGCCGGACACGGTGCCGGTCGGTCGCCGAGCGGTGGCGCGGCTACAGCTGCTGCACCACGCCGCCCAGATCGGCAAAGAGAGCCGATTTACCCTGCACCTCGGCACGGACAGCGCCGGTGTGCGGATTCGGCAACTTTCTGGAGCAGCGCAGGAGCCCGACACGGCGGCGTGGGTCGAGCTGTGGATCGACAGGCCGATGGCGCTGCCGGCTGGTGCCAGATTCGTCTTGCGCGGGACGCAAGTACATCCGCGCCTGGGCCGCACCGTGGGTGGTGGGGCGATCCTGTGCGCGTGGCAGCGGCGCCTGCCCGCCGGTCACGAGGCGACGCTGTGCTGGCTCGATGACGCTGCGGGCGACGACGGCATGGCGGCGGTGGTGGCGCTGCTGCAGCTGGCTGGCGACCGCGGACTGACCGACACGGAATTGACGCAGGCCAGCGCGCAGACGCCGTCTGCGGTGGTGCGCTCAGTCAAGGACGCCATTGGCCGTGGCCACCTGCGCCGCGCGGGCTCGACGGGCAGGCTGGTTGCAGTCGGCGCGTTCGCACAGCTCGAAGGCCGCTTGCTCACGGCCGTCGAGGCCCTGCACCGCGATCATCCGTCGCGGCCGGGCTTGGACAGCGAGGCTGTTGCGCGATCGCTCGGCAGTTGGCTCGACCCTGCGTTGGCGCCGGCGGTCGCGGGAGCGCTGGTCAAACGCGGCGCGCTGCACCACGACGGCCACGTGTGGTCGCGCCCTGGTTTTGTGGCCAAGGCCACCGTATCGGCTGAGACGCGCTTGCGGGTAGTGCAGCGCATTGCCATGGCCGACCTGCAGCCGCCGCTGTTTTCGGAAATGGCGGTGGAATTGGCGCTTGCGATCAAAGATATCCACGCGGCTGCTGCTGCCGCTGCGCAGGCGGGCGAGTTGGTGCGGCTCGCCGAAGAGCACTATCTGGCCGTGCCGTGCGCGCGCGCAGCGGCCGACCGCGTGATCGCGGCGTTCGCGACGGCCGAGTCGTTTTCAACCGGCGAACTCAAGGATTTGCTTGGGCTGACCCGCAAACACCTGATTCCTTTTGCAGAGTGGCTGGACGCCGACAAAGTGACCGTGCGCGACCCCAGCGGCAACCGCAAAGTGCGTGCACGGGCGCTGGCGGCCTGGCACGAGCGGCAGGCTGCTTCGTGATCGCCCCGCGACCTGCATCTGCCCAGCGGGTGCGAATCGCCAATTGGGGTCCAAGACCACCAGGAGATAATAGTTTCAGTTGCATGACGTTCGTGTTGAACCCGGCGGCTGAAGCCGCAGGCTAAGGGTACCAAGCCCGGCCTGCGCCGGGCTGGGCTTTCGGTTGTGATTGCCCAGCCTTGCGGAGGCAAGGCTTTGCAGCCGAAGGCCGCGGCTTCAGCCGCCGGCAATATTTGCGAGGCCTGCGTGTGTACCATGCCGCCAGTCGTCCCCAATTCAGAAACCCCACCCCTGCCCAGCCGTGCAACTGGACATCGGCGCCGCCGTGGCCCACGATGCAGGCGCCGCTGCGCATCTGGCCGCTCGGCCTTGGGACACCGACAAATCTGGTCGACTTTGCCGGTGGTCCGTTTGCTGGTGGCGTGGGATGCCAAGCTCGCGAAAGCGTTCGACTCGCGGCAACAGCGCGGCACGTCCATGCGATCGACTGACCCTATCGGTGCCACCAAGCACCTCCTCGGAACTCGCGCATGATGCGCAGTCGCCTCTTTGAACGCCGTTTCGCCATCGTGTCCGGCAAGGGCGGCGTCGGCCGGTCCACGCTGTCACTGGTGTTGGCCTGGGCGGCGGCGCGCTACGGTTTGCGCACCTGCATCGTGCAGATGGGGGCACGCGACTGGGCTGCGCGCGCGGCCGGCCACCACCAACCGAGCTATGCGCCGGTGCAGATCGATCCCGCGCTACCGCTGTATTGCGCCAACTTGACGCCTGCTGACGCGCTGCGCGAGTACGGCCAGATGAAGCTGCGCTTTCGGGCGCTGCACAATCTTGTTTTCGAAAACGATGTGATGCGGCGGCTGACCCGGATGATCCCGGGGATGAACGAGATGCTGATGCTCGGCAAGGCCTGGCACATGGAGGCTGCCGACCGTCGCACCGACGGCAGTCCGACCTGGGACTTGCTGGTCATCGACGCCCCGGCGACGGGTCATGGTGTGTCGCTGTTGCGGCTGCCGCAGACGATTTGCGACGCCGTGCCGGTGGGGCCGATGGCCGAGGATGCCCGGGCCATGCGCGGGCTGCTCGAAGATCCGCTGCGCACCGCGCTGCACGTCGTCACGCTGCCGCAAGACCTGCCGGCGACCGAAGCCCTGGAGCTGAGCGACCACGCGCGCACTACGCTTGGCGTGCCGACCGGCTACCTGTTCGTCAACCAGGTGCTCCCCAAGTTGCTTGGCGACGCGCAACGCCGAACGCTGCAACGCCACCCGGGCAAGGCTCCGCTCGTGCGCAGCGCCAACCAGGCCGCCGAAGCCTACGAGACCTGGCGCGCCGCCCAGCAGCTGCAACTGCAACGCCTGCATCGCCACAGCCGCTTGCCAGTGGTCGAACTGCCGCACCTGCTGACGCCGGTCGGCCGGCAACACCTCGACGATCTCGCACAAGTGGCAGTAGCCGGAATGGAAACGGCGGATCTGCGCGCCCAGGCCGGCGCTAACGCCATGGCGCACCCGTGATTGCGCGGTCGGCGGTGGCGCTGCTGGCGCTTGGTGCTTTAGTGGGGCTGGTGCCGGCGGGCGCCGCGGAGGCAGATAGCGTGGACGGGACGACAGGCAGCGTGGCGCAGGCAGCAGCCCAGACTCGGGCCGCGCAACTGGCGGCCGCAGGCGTGCGCGGCATTGCATTGGTCGAAGTGGTGCCTTTTGGTCCGGGGTCGGCCGAGCGCTGGCGACTGGACAACGGCTTGCAGGCGATCGTTGCCGCGGACGACGCCGCAGGGGTTGCTGCAGTCCACATCTGGCTCAAGGTTGGATCGGCCGACGAAGGCCCGACCAAGACCGGCCTCGCGCACCTGCTCGAACACCTGATGTTCAAAGGCACGCGCACCCGACCGGCCGGGACCTATGATCGCGAGCTAGAGGCCTACGGTGCCAGCGCCAACGCGGCGACCTGGGTGGACTGGACCATGTACCACCAGGTGGTCCCGCCGGCGGCAGTGCCGCTGGTGTTGCAGATGGAGGCCGACCGTTTCGTGCACCTGAACCTGACCCTGGCGGGCGTCAAGTCTGAACTTGCGGTCGTGCAAAACGAACGCCGCGAGACCGTCGACAGCGACCCCGATGGCCTTGTCGCCGAACACCTGGGGCGGTTGTTGCACGGCACCGGGCCGTACGGGCATCCGGTCATCGGCTGGGCCGCCGACCTCGCCGCGCACAAACGCGATGACGTGATGGCGTTCTATCGCCAGCGTTACGTGCCTGGCAACGCGGCGGTCGTGGTGACCGGCACTGTCGAGCCAACCGCCATCTTGACCGAGGTCGCCAAGACCTTCGGCGCCATCGCGGCGCTGCCCGCAGCAGAGCGGCCAAAGCCCACCACCGCAGCCCCGTTGGCGACGGAGGTGCGGCAATCGGTCACCATCGAGGCCAGCGCGGCGCGCCTGGCTGTCGCCTGGCCGACCGTACCTCGCGATCATCCTGATGCCGTCGCCTTGGAACTGCTGGCTGAGGCCCTTTGCGGCGCCGAGTCGTCGCGGCTGGACCGGTTGTTGATCGACGACAGGCGCCTGGCCAGCGGCGTCAGCTGCCAGCAGGACGGCACCCGATTGCCGGGGGCCTTCGACATCTGGGTCACGCTGCGGCCGGGCCGCAAATCCGAAGAGGCGTTGGCCGCGGTGGATGCCGCCATGGCAGCGCTGTTGGGTGCGCAGCCGCCGACGGCCGAAGAACTGAACCTGGCGCGCGTGCGAAGCACGACCGGCCTCTACCGCCAGCTGGCTAGCGCCGATGGCCGCGCCGATGTGCTCGGCCAGACCTGGGCCGTGTGCGCCTCACTGGCGGACCATGCGGCGTGGTGGCAACGTATGGCGCAGTTGACGCCCGCCGACGTCTCGGCAGCCGCCAAGCGCTGGCTAGGTCGGCCTGGGCGCGCCGTCGTGCTCGCTAATCCCGCACCGCCGTCGGTGTCGCGCAAGCCAGGCGCGCGTGAAAGCCGCCAAGTTGCTGCCGGTACACCATGACCACGTGGCGCCGGCTGATCGCAAGTCTGGGTCTGGCCGCGCTGGTCATGGCCGGACCCCGCCCCATCAACGCTGCGCCCAAGCCGCCGCGAGGTGCCATGCCTGAGACACTCGTCGTGCACCGCCCTTGGCCACCGCTGGTCTCAGTGCGGGTGTTCATCGGCGGTGGATCGTCGCTTGACCCACCCGGCAAGGAAGGCCAAACGCTGCTTGGCTGGACCAGCGTGTTGCGCGGTACCAAGGACAGGAGTCGTCAGCAGTGGCAGGCGGCGCTGGATGCCATCGGCGCACAGGTCGAAGTCGCGGTGGACAAAAGCGGCGCGATGCTGGTCGCCGACGCGGCCGCGGATCACGTCGAAGCACTAGTGCGCTTGCTTGCCGAGGCGCTGCAGAGCCCGCGGTTCGATCCCGAAGAAGTGGCCGCGCAGCGCGAAGAGTTGCTGGCCGACCTGCAGCACCTCGCCGATGACGACGGGGCGCTGTGCGACGATGCGCTCGGCCGCTACCTCTATCGCGGCCAGGCCGTCGGGCGGCCGGCGCAGGGCTCAGTGGCCAGCTTGCAAGCGATCGCGCCGACCGAGCTTGCGGCCTGGCACGCCCGCCAGGTCACGGTCAGCAACTTGTGGGTTGGGTTTGCCGGCGCCATCGACGCCAAACGCGCGCACGAACTGGTCAAAGCGGCGTTCGGCGGGTTGCCCAACCGCGCGGCGCCGCGCGCAGTTGCGGTCAAAGGCGTGACCGAAGGCCGCCGGCTGCTGCTGGTAGACAAGCCCCGCCGCGGTCAGACGCAGATGGCCGTGGCGCTCACCACCGTTGCGGCCAGCGCCCGCGAATTCACCGCGCTGTTGGTGGCCAATGCCGTGCTCGGCGGCCCGTTTACGTCGAGGGTCAGCCGCGATGTCCGGCAGTTGCGCGGCTGGGCCTATCATGCTGAGACCACGCTCGCGCCGGGCATGCATACCTCGACTTGGGTGGCCACGCTCGGCTCCGCGACTGCCGACGCCGTGCCGGCGCTTGAGCTGGTGGTCAAGCTGTGGGAGGAACTCGGCCGTCACGGCGTGACGCCGGCAGAGCTGCAGTTCGCCAAAAACTGGCTGCTCGGCGCACACAAGTTGTCGCAGGAGACGGCGGCGGCCGAGTTGGCCTACCAGATGCGCGGCAGGGCGCTCGGCATGGAGCCTGCCGACATTGCGGCGATCCCGGCCCGCATCGCGGCGGTCGATCTCAAGACGGTGCAGCGCACGCTCAAAGAGCGGCTGCGGCCGGAGCACCTGGTCGCCGTGGTGACGGGGCCGGCCAGGCAGTTACGCGATAAGCTCGCAGACTCGCTCTGCCAGTTTACCGTCGAAACCATCGCGGCCGATGGCGCACCCGAGACGACCACTGGCGCCGGTCGGGCCGTGACCAGCAAACCGCTGGCGGTCGAGGCCACGCCGACCACCGCGCCCGGCGAGGAACCCGAAGAACCCGACGTGGACGACGTCGACGACGGCGCCGACCTGGAGCCAGCCCCATGACCCCCCGCATTGTCAAAGTCGACCTGGATGCCGTTGACGCGTTCGCCGAAGCAGCCCACCGTGGCCAGCGCCGCAACACCGGCGACGACTCGGCGCCCGAAGTGCCGTACATCGTCCACCCGCGCGCTGTTCGCGACATCTTGCTGCACGAGCACCCCGACCCAGCCGCTCGCGAGAGCTGGATTCTGGCCGTGGCGCTGCTGCACGACGTGCTTGAAGATTGCGACGTGCATCACGACGCCCTTGCCGACCAGTTCGGTGAGAACGTAAGTGCGGCGGTGCGCGCGCTGTCCAAGCAGCTTAGAGCGGTGCCGACGGCGGTCAAAACCGACGGCCAATACTGGCAGGTGCTGCGGCAAGCGCCGTTACCCATCCGGCGAGTCAAAGCCGCAGATCGCATCGATAACCTGCGATCTTGCCTGCGCTGGTCGCGCGAGAAGCTGTCGCGCAAGTACCTGGAAGAGACGCCGCGCGAAGTCATGCCCATGATCGCCGACGATCCGTTTCTTCTTGGCATCTTGCAGCAGCTGGTGGTCGAACTGGCGGCCCTGTTTCCGCCACGGTGACGCGGCTGCCAGCCCCGCCATCGAAGAACTGAAGACCGATACTTTGATGACTCTCGGCAAGGCGCGGCGCCGCGAGTCGGCCGCCATGGCCGCGAACTGGCGACCCACTGAGCGAGCAAAGGGCCTGAGAAATGATTGCGTAAATCATTTCCTGGCCTTTACTTGACAAACCGCCGGATTGGCCGATCGTGGTCGCTGAATGCTCGCTGGCGCCTTTGCGTTTGCCGGCTTGCGCCGCGATTGCGGCTGGGACTCGGACGATGACGACCACACCCTCTTGGGCACTGCTTTTGGCCCTCGCCATTGGCCTTGCAGCGCCACAAGTTGTCCGCGCAGCGGAATCCAACCAGGAACTCAAAGACCAGATGTCCTCCGCCGAGGGCGAGTTGCGGCAAGCGCTGGCGCAAAAGCTGCCGCCCGCCGATTTGTTGCCCGTGCGCGGTCGGCTGATGCGGCTATACCACCAGGCCCACTGGGCCAAGAAGTTCGAAGAGCAGGCGCGCGAGATCTTGAAGGTCTTCGTCAAGGCCAATCTGCCGCGCAACGGCGGGCCAGAGGCCAGCTGGGCGGCCGAGGCGCAGTTCCTGCTGTTGGCGGGTCGGCTCGATCAGGCGTTGCAGACCAAGCTTGCCCTGACCAAGGGCGGCAAGGCGTCGGAGGGGCTGGCGGCGCAGATTCGCAGCCTGCGGCAAAACATCGCCGGCGAAGAGGTGCCCAACCCTGCAGGCGGCATTCCAGAGCGCAAAGGCGGTCTGTGCGGCGACTACACGACGCTGGTAGCGGCTTACCGTGCTCGCGAGTGGGTGATTGCCGGAGCGGTGACGCAGTCGCGGTTGCTGTCGCATGTGGCGGAGCTGATTCGCGACACACCCAATCCCAACGACCAGTCGGCAGATGACCTGGCGCAGTGGCGGCAAATCGTTGACGAGACGGCGCGCGACTTGGAGGCCCAGTCGCTGCGGCTGGTCGAGGCAGCCTGGGCCGAAATCGGCCGCCGCAACATGGACGGCCAGTGGCGCAACGAAGCCAAGCGCGAGCTCAACCGTTACTTGCCACGACAGCACCCGCTGAGCCGCGTCCGCGGTGAGAAGTGGCTGATTGCAGTGCCCGAAGAAGTGCAGGGCACGCTCAAAGCAGCCGGCGTCCTGGCCGACATCCACGGCTGCTATGACCGCCACCTGGCCGCCGCGACCGACGAGATGCTGGGCGAGGTGCAGGTCAAGTTCACGCTGGGCAGCGACGGCGTCGCCAAGATCGCGGCGGTAGAGCACCCCAACCCGGTGGTCGGCAATTGCCTCAAGCGCTTGTGGGCGCAGCGCAAGGATCTGCCGCGGTTGAACGCCGCGACGGAATTGCATGTGCGGCTGGAATTGGCCGCCTTGTGAGGCCCGCTGCACCCGCGTAGACTGCTTGTCCGTTGTCCAGGAGTTGGCATATGACCGCAAATCGCAAACCCGCAGAGCGTCGCCTGTGCTGGAGCCTCGCCGCCGCTATGGCAGCGTTGGCCATGCCGGCGCCCGCTGCTGCGCTGTCGAAAATGGCCTCGACCGTCCTATGCGCGGATCTGCCCGCGGCCAACGCTGAAGCGGAGGCAGGCAAGCGCGCGCTGGTTGAAGCTGAGGCCCTGTTTGCGGCCCGCGCCGACCAGACCAAAGCGGAGGCGGGCCTGGATGCCTACGAGAAGGCGCTGGCCAGCGATCCCGGCAACGTCGCCGTGCGCATCAAGGCCGCGCGCCTCTACTACCTCGTCGCCGACGGCTACCTCCGCTTTGCCGGCGAAGCAAGGGAACCCGCCATGATCGCCGGATTCGAGCGCGGCATGGCGCATGCCGCCGCGGCGCTGGCGGTCACTAGCCCTGTGCTCAAGCGCAAGATCTGCGCGGGTGCGCCGATGGCTGATGTTGTGGCGTCGCTCGACGAGCGGGCGGTCGAGCCCATCTACTGGTTCTGCACCCACATGGGCAAGTACGGTCTGGCCAAGGACCTGCTTGAAGTGCTGTCCAATAAGGACCTGATTTTCGCGGTGATGAGCAAGCTGCAGACGCTTAAGCCCGACTACTTTCACTTTGCGCCGGACCGCTATCTGGGCGGCTACTACACCAAGGTGCCGTTTCCCGATGGCGATCTGGCGCGGTCGTTCGCCCACTTCTCGGCGTCGATCAAGGGCGCGCCCAACTATCTGGCCACCTACAACCTGATGGCCGAGATGTACGTCATTCGCGCCGTCAACAAGGTCGATCCGCGCGCCAGGGTGTGCGCGATTGGTGCCAAGACCATCGCCGAAGGCGCGCCGGCGCCGACCGTCCACCCGTGCCGGACGCTGTTCGAGTCGCTGCTCAATACGGTCAAGAACGCCAAGCCCGACGTGCTGCCCGACCTGCTGCCCGAGCTTGCCATCGAAAAGCGCAAAGCTGAGGCGCTGCTCAAAGATGTAGATACCTACTTTCCCGCGCCTTAAACCAAGACTACGACGGCTCCGCCAGCCACGCCTTGAGCTCGCGCGGCTTGACCGAATAGGTAGCTCGACAGTAGTCGCACACCAGCTCCAGCGGCTCAACACCGGTTGACAGCTCCGCAATTTCGCGGGCCGGCAGGCTCGACAGCATCGACAGCATGCGGTCGCGGCTGCAGCGGCAGCGAAAGGCGACCTGTTCGCGCGCCACCTGATCCCACGCAAAGCCCTGCATCATGGCCGCCACCCAGCCGCGGGCATCGGGGTCGTCTTCGGCCATGCCCTCGTGCAGCGGCGGCAGCCGTTCCAGGTTGGCGGTGATCTGGGCGATGTCGTCGCGCTTGCCCTCGGGCATCAGCTGCACCAGGTAGCCCAGCGCATGGCCTACCGCGCCATCGGCATCGACCGAGACCTCGCTGCGCACCAGCGACAGGATCTGCTCACTGCCCAGCAGGTAGTTCATTAGGTAGTCGTCGACGCCGTCGCCGTCCAGTTGCACGGCGCTGCTGTAGCTTTTGGCGGCAAGCGTGCGCGACACGTGCAGCGTCCCTTCGCCGACCAGAAAGCCCGTCGTCGCGCGATCGGCGTCGGGGCGCGCCACATACGCGCGAATGCCGCCCTGCTGCCAGGCGTCGACTGCGACCTTGCCGATGGGGCCCTGGTGCTCCAGGTAGATCTGCAAGCGTTCTTCCGGGTTGAGCGCCGAGCGCACCAGCAGCGTGCCGACCAGGAGCTCGCCCAGCAGCCGGGTGGCATCGGACGAGGTTCCCAGGCGCTGCGCTGCCTCTTGCACGGCGACCGTCGCGCGCACAACTAGCACGCGCGCCTGCCCATCGCGCAACAGGCCGCGCCACAGGGTGTCGCACTGCACCGGCGGTGCGGGATCGACAAACGTGGTCGGTGCCGCCGCCCGCTGGGCCCGGCGCTCGGCCAGCAGGCGCACCGCTTCTGCAGTCGGTACGCCGTCGTGGTCGAAAAAGCGCCGCACGCTCAGGACTCGGCCTCGGTGGTGACGCGCAGCACTTCGTCGAAGCTGGTGAGCCCAAGCGCCATCTTTTTGATCGCCGCCTCGCGCAAGCTGGTCATGCCGTCTTCGAGCGCCTGGCGAGTCAACCGACCGGCGTCGGCTTTTTCGGCCACCAGCCGGCGCAGCTTGTCGCTCATCGGCATCACTTCATAGATGCCGGAGCGGCCCTTGAGCCCGGTGTCGCGGCACTGCGCGCAGCCATGGCCCTTGAACACCGCAAAACGGTCGCCGCCGACTTCCAGGCCCAGCGCGGCAATCTGCTCGGGCGTCAGCTCGGTCTCGTGGCGGCAGTGCAAGCACACGGTCCGCAGCAGCCGCTGGGCGATGACGCCGAGCAACGTCGCCGCCAACAGGTACGGCTGCACGCCGAGGTCAAACAGGCGAGCGATGGTTGAGGGCGCGTCCTTGGTATGCACGGTGCTCAGCACCAGGTGCCCG
>SXRM01000191.1 GCA_005792545.1 Pseudomonadota bacterium
ATCGGCGACGCCTACATGGCCGCTGCGGGTCTGCCCGATCCGCGCCCGGACCACGCCGAGGCGGTCGCGGCGATGGCGCTCGACATGCTCGAGTCGCTGTCCCGCGTGCAGGCGCCGCTCGGAGCCAAGCTGCAGATGCGCATCGGCATCCACACCGGGCCGGTCGTGGCCGGCGTCATCGGCAAGCGCAAGTTCATTTACGACCTGTGGGGCGACACCGTCAACCTGGCTGCGCGCATGGAGTCGCATGGCGAAGCCGGCCGCGTTCACGTCACCGCAGCGACGGCCGACCATCTGCGCGACAGCTTTGATCTGGAAATGCGTGGCCTAGTGGCCATCAAAGGCAAGGGCGAGGTCGAGTGCTACTGGCTGCGCGGACCCAGGGCCAGCTGAAGCTGCAGTCACCTCAAAGCTTGCCGCAGACCCCGACGCCGTGCGGGCTTTTCGGTCCCGAACACTTGCAGCCCACCGCGCAGCTGTCGGTGCTGCAGTCGACACCAACCTTGGGGCTGGTGCCCTTGTGCACGCACTGGTTGGCGACGCAGTCGTTGTCCCAGCAGGCGTGCGGGGCCTTCTTGGCGCAGTCTGCCGGCGTTGCGCAGTAGTCGGCCAGTTGCTTGTCGTCGAGTTCGGCGGGCAGGCACGCCGTCAGGCAGGCGACTGCGCAGAAAATCAGACACGTTCGCATCAGAAGCCTCCCACAACGGCCACGCCACCGCCTTGTCCGTGCCACTGCGGCGACAACTGCCAGTGCGCAGCAGACGCTGCCGAGGCGGGCGCCGACGCTTTGCCAGACTGCCAAACGGCCAGCGCGCCCAACACTACGCCGACGCCGACAACGCCAGCCCCCGACCAGTAGAGCGTACGTCCCAGCGCCACCTGGTCTTTGTAGCCCTGGTGCGCACTGACGTTGACCAGGTTGTGGTCGGTCGCCGCGCTGTTGGCCGTCAGCCAGCCGTAGCCGAGCGTACCGCCCCCGACTACCACGCAGCCCACCGCCGCCAAGGTCAGGTTGCGCGCCATGCGTGCGTGGTCTTTGCGCTCGTGCTCTGCCGCAGCAGCGTTGCGACGCTCCGTCTCGTCGTGGGCAGCGCGCGCTGCCGCGTCCTGTTCTGCCTTGGTAGCCGCAAGTTTGGCCGCTGTTTCCAGGCGCTCGTAGGCTTTCGCGAATTCGCCGTGTAGCGCCGCCGGGATGTCGCGCGGCAGCACCACTTGGATGATCTGCCAGGCGTCGGGGACGCGCCCCAGCTTTTCAAGCGCCAGTGCCTTGAGAAACAAAAAGCGGGCTTGCTTGCGCTCGACATAGCCGTCTTCGGCGGCCTTCAAGGCATCCGCTGCGCGGCCCTCCTCAAGTGCCAAGATGCCGGCCTTGAAGTGGTGGTCGCCATCGGCGCGCGCAGTCGAGGTCAGCAGAGCGAGGCAGAGCAGCAGCGGCACTGCCCATCGGCAGTACAGTCGAGGTCTTGAGAGGCTTCGGGCAATCATGACGGTACCTCGGCGCTATACAGGTATCGCGTTGACCCGAGGTCATCGGCGATTGCTGTTCTTGCTTACTCAGTGGGTCGCAAACTCGCGGCTTTGCAAGCCGACTCGTCGCTCCTGCTTTGCCGTAGGTTTGATCTCGCCTTGAGGCGATTCTGTACAGGTTGCCACGGGTCCGGACGCGCGGCAACCGCGGGCGACTGCGGCGAGTGATGCGTTTCACCACAATGCTGCGAAACGCAACACATCGGCACGGCCTGTCAAACCGTGAACATGAGCATAATCATGGTGTTGTGAGGTCATGGCGCGTTGGCACGGCTCTTGCAATCTGCTGTGACGTGCCGTAGCCTCGCTGCGGCGGGACGAATACTGACTTGGAGGACCCCATGCACCCCTTCGCAATTCGGCGCACCCTGCGCCTGGCCCTCGGCACCACGGCTGTCGGCCTGTTGACCTCGCTGGCATTGCCGCAGCAAGCCTTGGCGTGCGGCGGTTGCTTCTCGCCGCCATCGCCGACGCCGGACCAGACCGTGGTTCAGGACGCTGAGCGCGTGCTGTTCGTGCGCGACGAAAAGACCAAGAAATCGATTGTGTGGGTCGAAGTGCGCTACAGCGGCCTCGCCAAGGACTTTGGCTGGGTACTGCCGGTGCCCAAGCTGCCGACCGTCGGCGTCGGTTCGCGCATCGTCTTTGACGCGCTGGACAGCCGCATGCGCATGCGCTACTCGGTCAAGCAGCGCCCGCCGGAGAACTGCCGCGATCCGTACGAGGGCTGCAAAGAGCAGATGGAGTGGAATTCGTCGGCTGGGGGCGGCGGCCCACCCCAATCGAGCGCCGACGCGGGCAGCACTGGCACCAAGAATCCCGGCAGCCCCGAAGTCGAGGTGCTGGCGGCCGGTACCACCGGGCCCTACGACTACGTCGTCATCAAGGGCAGCGACGCGGCCAAGCTCAGTCAGTGGCTGAACGACCGCGGCTACGCCACGCCCAAGAAGGCTACGCCCATCATTCAGTCGCATGCAGAGAAGGGCGACGTGTTCGTGGCCATCAAGCTGTCGAACGGGCAGGGCGTTGAGGCGATCCGTCCGGTCACCCTGGAGATGGACGACGCCGAGGCCTGCGTGCCGCTGCGCCTGACCTCAATTGCCGCGTCGGAAGACATGGCGGTCGTCGTCACCATCGGCGGTCCTGGCCGTGCCGTCGTCAAGAACCACTTTGACATCGTGCCCAATCCGATGCGCATGAATCTGGTCGGCGACTTCCAGTACCTGCCGTGCGCAGACAAGGATCACTTTGACTGCCGCATCCCCAAGAATATGGCGCAGGTCATCGCAACCGGAATTGACGAGGCTGCCGGCCACGCGTTCGTGACCGAGGCCGCGCAGTCGGGCGCTTCGCTCAAAGAGTTGTCGCCGCTGCAGAAGTTTGATTTGCAGAAGCTGGCGGCGCTCAAGAACTACGATCAGCTGGCCAAGTACCTGCCGCAGAGCCAGTTGCCGATTAATGATGAGATCGCCGAGATTTTCGAGCCCGTGCTCAACCTCAAGAAGAACTTTCCGAAAATCGCGCCGGTGCAGATGCTGGCCAACCTCAAGTCGTGTGGCACGTACTGGACGATGGCATTCGGTCCGCCGACCTGCGACTTCCCGGCGCAGGGCCTCAAGCTCAGCCACGAAGACCTGCAGGCGATGACGTTTGACGGCGTGGCGCTGGGCAAGGCCATGAAAGAAGGGATCATCGACCCGTTGTTCACGGTCGGCAGTCTGTTGGGCGAGTCCGGCAAGGTCACGCGCCTGTCGATGCGCATCTCGCCCGAGGAGATGGACCGCGATCCAGTGTTTGGCTACAACCCCAGCCTGCCCGACGTGTCTGCCGATCGCCAGATCGAGACCAACCAGGTGTGCCCCAATGGCTGGTACCCCTGGTACGACAGTGGCGGCGGCGAGCAGAACCACTGGCGGATCAGCATCGACGGCCTGGGTTCCTGGGTGTTCACCGGCACCAACAACGCCACCGATGTCCGCTTCAAGGACGCCCCGGCTGCGCTATACACCTACCTGCAAGACGAGACGGGCAACCCGATCGGCATCGCCAAAGGTCAGGTTGCGGTCGTGGACCAGGCGATCATCGGTGCCAAGCCCGGCAAGCCGAGCCTGCCCAAGGACCTGGTGCTGACGCCGCCGTCGCCGTGGCTGCCGCCCAAGTCTGAGCCCATCTTCACCAAGATCGGCCCGTGGAAGAAGCCAGGGAATTGGTGTACGCCCAAAGAGGGCTGGGTCGATGGCCAGCTGCCGCCCAAGCAGACCGCGGTCGGCAGCGATGCGGGCGCAGACAGCAGCACCGGCAGCGCGGATGCGGGCACCAGCGGTCACGTGCCGGGCGTCGATGCCATCAGCGGCTGGGACGACGCCCAGGTGCCGCCGACCAAGCCGACGCCGAGCACGGGCACGGCCAAGAAAGACAGCATGTGCTCGGCTGGCGCCGCACCGCAAAGCGGCTGGCTGGCACTGGTGGCGGCGCTCGCTGGGGTGGCCGCGCTGGTGCTGCGGCGGCGCCGCCAAGCCTAGGGGTTCCAGGTAGTTCAACGGCGCCCGCGGCGACCTGGCAATGGGTCGGCGCGGGCGTCGGCGTTTTTGCGACAAAGCCGTAACAGTACGCCTTGGCTGTCGCATTGCGGCCCCATGGGCGATCTGGCTATGCTGACGGACTACGCCGCCACGCCCTTGCGGCCAGGATCGCACCATGAGGACCGCTCGCACCGGCATCTATTCGCTATGCGCCATTGCTGTTCTTGCCAATGGCTGCGGTGACGACGTGCCCCTGGAAAAACCGGCCGCGGTCGATGTGACCGCCAACGTTGACACGGCGGGCGGCGGCGTCGAGGCATTGAGCCAAGACGACAGTGTCGCCGAAGCTGCGGCTGCCGAAGACGTCGCTGCGGAGACCACGGCGCTGGACACTGCGGGCGTCGACGCCAACGCGGCCAGCGTGCCTTGTGAAACCAACGAACAATGCCCGTCCGGCGCCTGCCTGCTGACCCCCGAGGGCAAGCTGTGCGCCATCCCGTGCATCGACAAGTGCGCGGCCGACTACGACTGCAAGCAGACCGGCGGCGCTGACGTGCAGTTCGTATGCGTACATCAGGCGCCGTACCGCTGCACGGTTTGCAAGACCGACGCCGAGTGCGACGGCGGCAAGAATGGCAAGAAAGGCGTGTGCGTCGACATGGGGCAGGGCGCGCATTGCATGCAAGACTGCGCGGACGGCGGCGCGTGCATCGGCGCGGGGTTCCAGTGCCAGAAAGCGCCCAGCGGCCAGCAGGCTTGCGTTCCGCCGGGCGGCAGTTGCCCGTGCCCCGACGGCAAAGTCGGCGCCTGTGCTGCGACCAACGCGTTCGGCACCTGCAAGGGCACCCACATCTGCTCTGGCGGCAAGTCGGGCGCCTGCAACGCGCCGGCGGCCGCAAGCGAGACGTGCGACCTGCAAGACAACGACTGCGACGGTCAGATCGACGAGAGCGTGGTTGAGGGTGAGTGCGACCTGGTCAATGTCTACGGCACCTGCAAGGGCAAGACCCTGTGCGTCGCCGGTAAGTCTCTGTGTCAGGGCACCAACGCCGCGGCTGAGGTCTGCAACGGCATCGACGACAACTGCTCGGGCACGACCGACGAAGGTTCTGCCGACAGCGATGGCGATGGTGTTGCCGACTGCGTAGACAAGGACGACGACCAGGACGGCGTGCCCGACGACGCCGACAACTGCGCCCTGGCTCTGAACACAGCGCAGACCGACACCGACGGTGACAAGCAGGGCGACGCCTGCGACGACGACGACGACAACGACAAGGTCAGCGACGCACAGGACAACTGCGCGCTTTACTTCAACGCGACCCAGACCGATACCGATGGCGACGGCAAGGGCGACACGTGTGATTGCGATCTTGATGGCGACGGCGCCGGCAACACCGGTAGCGGTTGCACGCCCGAGACGGCACCGGACAACTGCCTTGTCGCCGCCAACGCCGACCAGCTCGACAGCGACCAGGACGGCAAGGGCGACGCCTGCGACGACGACGACGACAACGACAACGTCAAAGACGCCGACGACAACTGTCCGCTTGTCGCCAACACCGACCAGGTCAACACCGACAAAGGCGCGTTTGGCGACGTCTGCGACGACGATGACGACAACGACGGTGTCCTGGACTCCGCCGACAATTGCCCGCTGTTTGCCAACCCGACGCAGACCAACTTTGACGGCGACCAACAGGGCGACGACTGCGACGACGACCTCGACGGCGACAACGTCGCCAACACCATCGATAACTGCCCTGGCACGCCCAACCCTGACCAGGTCGACGCCAACACCAACAAAGTCGGTGACGCCTGCGAAAACGACTGGGACAGCGACACCATCGCCAACGACAACGACAACTGCCCGTGGACGGCCAACGCCAGCCAGGTCGACACCGACGTCGACAAAAAGGGCGACGCCTGCGATTGCGACGCCGACGACGACGGCGTGGCCAACCTCGCAGCGGATTGCTCGCCGCCGGCCAAGGCCGACAATTGCACGCTGGTCGCCAACAAGGGGCAGGAAGACTTGGACAAGGACGGCAAGGGCGACGCCTGCGACGCCGACAAGGACGGCGACGGCGACCCCGACAGCTCGGACTGCAAGCCGCTCGACAAGGCCATCTCGCACAGCGCCAAAGAGGCGTGCAACGGCAACGACGACGACTGCGACGGCCAAACTGACGAGCAAGATGCCGCCGGCTGCAAACCCTACTACTACGACGGCGACGGCGACGGCGCTGGCGTGACGCTGGTCAAGTGCCTGTGCAAAGCCGCAGCACCCTACAGCGCGGCGGTAGCCGGCGATTGCAACGACCAGAATGACGACATCTTTCCGGCGGCCAAAGAGGTGTGTGCCAACGGCCAGGACGACAACTGCAACGGCAGCGAGAACGACGAGAACGCCATCGACTGCAAGGTCTACTACCTGGACAAAGACGCCGACGGCGCCGGCGCGGCCACCAGTAAGTGTCTGTGCACCCAGGCCGGCGACTTCACCGCCAAGGGCAAAGGCGACTGCAACGACGCTGACGCCGCCATCAGCCCGGCGCAGACCGAGCAGTGCAAAGACAGCAAGGACAACGACTGCAACGGCCAGACTGACGAGGCCGGCTGCAAGGGCTGTACGACCTACTACAAGGATGCCGACGGCGACGGCTTCGGCGTGGTCAGCGACACCAAGTGCCTGTCGGGCGCGGGCAGCGGCTATACGGCGCTCAAGTCGGGCGACTGCAACGACGCGGACAAGACCGTGTCACCAGTCGCCACCGAAGCCTGCAACGGCAAAGACGACAACTGCGATGGCGGTATCGACGAGACCGGGGCGACTGGCTGCAAAGCGTACTACCAGGACGAGGACAAGGACGGCTTTGGCACCGGCGTCGGTCAGTGCTTGTGCAAGGCCGCGGGCCTGATGACCTCGGTGACGCCGACCGACTGCAACGACAAGGACCTGGCCGTCAACCCGAGCAAGGCCGAAGTGTGCGGCAACGGCAAGGACGACAACTGCAAGGGCGGAGAATCCGAAGAAAACGCCGCCAGCTGCAAGGCGTATTACCTCGACGGCGACGGCGACGGCGTGGGCGTGGCAACGAGCAAGTGTTTGTGCGCGCCGCTCGGCCAGTACAGTGCGACCGGCCAGGGCGACTGCAATGACGCCGACAAGGCCATCGCGCCCAACCTGGCGGAACAGTGCCAGGACAAGAAGGACAACGACTGCGACAAGCTGGTCGACGAAGAGAACTGCCAGGGCTGCGTCACCTACTACAAAGACGGCGACGGCGATGGCTTTGGTCTGACCACCGACAAGAAATGCCTGACCGCGGCGAGCTTGCCCTACGCGGCCACCCAGTCCGGCGACTGCGCCGACGGCAACAAGCTGGTCAACCCCAAGGCACCCGAAGTGTGTACCACGGTCGGCGTCGACGACGACTGCGACGGCAGCACCGACGAGGCAGGCGCGGGCAACTGCAAGAACTTTTACACCGACGGCGACAAGGACACCTTTGGCGTCGGCACGGCGCAGTGCCTGTGCGCAGCGACTGGCATCGTCACCGCCAGCAAAGACGGCGACTGCGACGACAAGGATGGCAACGTCAACCCGGCTAAGCCCGAAGTGTGTGGCAACGGCAAAGACGACAACTGCGCGGCCGGCGAGAGCGACACCGGCGGCCAGGGCTGCGTCAACTATTACAGCGACGGCGACGGCGACGCCTATGGCACCGGTAGCGCCAAGTGCATTTGCGCGCCGTCCGGGGCATTTACGGCCAAGCTGGGTGGCGACTGCGCCGATGGCGACGCTTCCATCAACCCCGGCCAGGTCGAAAAGTGCTTGGATACCAAGGACAACAACTGCGCCGGCGGCACCGACGAGGCCGGCTGTCAGGGCTGCCAGAACTACTTCAAGGACGCCGACCAGGACAACTTTGGCCTCGACGCCGACAAACAGTGCCTGGGCAAGTCGGCGTACCCGTACACCGCGTTCGTGGGCGGCGACTGCAACGACGACCCGGCCAAGGGCGGCGCCAACGCCAAGCCGGGCTCGCAGGAGCTGTGCAACAGCATCGACGACAACTGCGATGGCCAGACCGATCCGACCGGCACCAGCGGCTGCCAGAACTTCTACCCGGACGGCGACAAAGACGGCTACGGCGCCCAGGTCAGCGCGCTGTGTCTGTGCAAGGCCTCGACCACCTACACCGTGACCGTCACCGGTGACTGCAACGACGGTGCGGCAGCGGTCAACCCCAAAGCCACCGAGGTCTGCGACGGCCAGGACAACAACTGCAATACCCAGGTCGATGAAGGCGTGCAGAAGACCTTCTACAAAGACGAAGACGGCGACGGCTACGGCGGGCCGACCTCGCAAATCGCCTGCACCGCGCCGAGCGGCTTCGCGGCAAGCGCCGGTGATTGCAACGACTTCAACAAGAAGATCTACCCCAAGGCCCCCGAGGCCTGCAACGACATCGACGACGACTGCGACAGCCAGATCGACCAGGGCGTCGCCACCCAGGCCATCTACAAAGACAACGACGGCGACGGCTTTGCTGCGCTCGGCGCCAGCACGCAGAACAAGTGCAACGTGCCGGTCGGCTGGACCATTGCCAAGGACATCAACGGCGACAAGAAGAACGACTGGGACTGTGTCGACAGCGACTCTGCCGTGTACCCTGGCGCCCCCGATCTGTGCGGCGACGGCAAGGACAACGACTGCAACGGCTCAGCCGACAAGTTGTGCTATTCCGAGTGTGCCGGCACCTGGCCCTTCAAGCTGCAGTTCGCGTCCGGCAACGCCTCGTCGCGCCTGGTGGACACCGACGGCGATGGCAACTACGAGGTGCTTGTCCAAGACAGCTTTGGTTTCGCCATCTTGAACACGATCGGTCAGCCGATGTACAACTACAGCAAAGAGTCCTACAACTTCTCGCGCAACACCGCGACAACTGCCGATGTCGATACCTACGACGTTTACGGCGCGGGCATCCAGAAAGTGGAGATTGTCACCGGTAACGGCAGTCGAGCGCGCATCTACAAGGTGCTCGACGACAGCACCGTGCAAGTATTCGAGAATCCCACCGAGCAGGTCTTCGACGCGACCAAGCATCTGGTCGCGGACATCAACTACGACGGTCAGCCCGAACTCATTTACCAGAACTGGTGCGACAAGACCGCGGGCACCAAGCTGTTCCGCTTCGACAAAACCAAGGGCACCGTCGATCTGGTCAGCAAAATCCCGGACCCGGACGGCGTTTGCCAGTATTACGGCCGGACGCTCACCGACCTGAACGGCGACGGCGTCGCAGAACTGCTGGTCAGTAACGGCTACCCGGGCGACGGCATGGCGTTGTCGACGGGTACTTGGGGTGGCCACCTGTTCGCCTACAAGTGGACCGAGGTACCCAAGGGCATGGTCGCCGACTACTGCACCCCGGCCGGTTCGTGCTTCAAGACCGACATCGCCAACTTGTTCGGCATCTACGGGACCAACAACGTTTTGCGCATCGGCAACAACATCGTGGCGCAGATGGTCTACTCCGCGACCAAGGTCAACGGACAGCCCAACGTCACGCAGTCGCAGTACTGGACGTTTGACCTGGCCGGCAAGCCGCTGCCCGGATCGCCGACGTCGACCGTGGTGCCGGTTTTTGCGCCAACTGACGTCGATGACGACGGCGTGGTCGAAAACGTCGGCTCCGTGCAAGACATGGGCCTGTTTGACGTCAACGGCGACGGCTTTCCAGATCAGCTGAGCAGCGGCGGCTCCGAGCTGCGGCTCAATCTGTGGGATCCCGCCAAAAAGGCCTTCGTCGAGCACGTGCCTAGCCGCCTGGCCGTCACCGGCACCGCGATTTCGCTGCGCAGCGCTTGGGACATCAATGGCGACGGCACCTTGGAGGTGACCTCGGCCGACAGCGCCGGTAAGGTGTACTGCCACACGCTCGGGCCATCGACCTGGAACAAGAAGTCGGTGTTGCCGCCGCACCTGCCGATGTACCAGCGCACCAACCAGTGGGACAACTATGAGCCCAACGGCGGCGCCGACACCAACGGCGACGGCGTGCCCGATCAGGTCATCCGCGTCGCCTCGGCCATGACCCGCCGGGGACACTTCTACAGCTACCTGTCGAACGCCGCCGACCAGGACTTCTACCAGGTCGACACCGCCTGGGGTGGCAGCATCTGCTTGCAAGCGCCGCAGAACCGGGCCTATACGCTCAAGGTCTACGCGCTGGCCGACAAGATCAACAACGCCACCAAGGTCGCAGGCGCCGACGGCAAACCGGACGGCTTGCTGTGGACGGGTACCACGCCGACCGGCAGCCAGGTGTGCTTCAGCGGCAGCAGCACGGTGCCGACCCGGCATGGCGAGTACAAGTTCATCGTCGGTGTGTCGAGCTCGGTGGGATCGTCGGCGTACTGGCCGTACTGGCTGCACATCAATAAGTAGCTGCGGTTTCCGCACGATCTCCGGCGCGCGCGCAACTCTGGCCGCGCGTCTGGGCGTCCGGTACCTTCTCGCTGAAAATCGCTTTCATCTCTGCAGCTTTCGAGCTTGCCGCGCTGGGCATCCGCCCTCAAAGCGACAGCCTTTGTCGGTCTGCGACGCCGCCCCCCTGGCATCGTCGGCGGCGCGGCGTATTCCTGTCAGACCGGCGGCGGCCGGCCGTCTGTGCTGGTGCCAGGCGACGTCCGCCCCGGCCAACCAGGAGGACCCCATGCCCGACTTTGACTTTGATGATGAGTGCTTTGGCCGTCGCCGTCGCCCCAAAAGCCGACGTGCGGACCTGTACCGCGACTTTGAGCGCGTTTATTGCTTGCGCGCGCTCGCCGACTGCATGTCCGACGAGTTCGTCGGGCCGGATGGCCCGCGCAACGACACGGTCCAATCAGCGGGCATCCAGCTGCCGCCGCGGTCGACCGTGCGGCGCATCCGCCAGCTTGCCCGCACTGCGCTGCAGACGGACGCAGGGCCAGATCCGCGAACCAGTCCGTTGTATCGCAATGCAGCGTTTTTCGCCGAATTCGTGGGTCTCGACGAGGTTGCGCGCGATGTACTCTGCGTCGCGATGTGTGCTTCGTCGGCGTTGGGCATTCACGATTGCCTGCGGTTCGCCACCAAGTCTGCGCGCGACCCACGCCAGGAAGTCGTGCGCCTGTGCGCAGGCTTGACCGACCACGACACCGAGGCCGTCGAGCGGGCACTTGCGCCCAAAGCCGCGCTGCTGGCCACCGGCATCCTGCGCTTTGACCCGACCGACCGATCGGAGCCGCCGCTGCGCTTGATGGCCTCGGCGGTGCGGGCGCTGTCGACACCGGCGGAGTCGCCTGAGGAGTTGATGGCGCGCCTCATCGAGGTGGCGCCGCCGCCGGAGCTGACGTCAGGGGACTTTGATCACGTGGCCCGCGACGTCCGGTTGCTGACCGCCTACCTGCGCGACCGGCTGGCACAGCACGCGCAAGGTGCCAATGTGCTGTTGCACGGGCCGCCCGGCACCGGCAAGACCCAACTGGCTCGGCTGCTGGCCAAAGAACTCGGCGTGCGCTTGCTGTCGGCCGCTGTACAGGATGACGACGACGATCCGCTCGATCGGCGCGACCGGCTGCGCAGCTTTCAGCTGTGTCAGGTGCTGCTGCAAAAGCAGACCCAGGCGCTCATCGTGTTCGACGAGATCGAAGACGCGTTTCCGGCCCGCAGCAAGGGTCTGGCGATGTTCGGCTTGGACGAAGACGCCTCGCCGAGCCAGCAAGACAAGGCCTTCCACAACCGCCTGCTGGAGCAAAACCCGGTGCCGGCGATCTGGATTTCCAACAAAGTCGACCAGCTGGACCCGGCCTTGGTGCGCCGGTTTGACCTCGTGCTTGAGCTTGCAGAGCCGCCGCGGGCAGCGCGCCTGCAGATGCTGGAACGGGCGATGCAGGCAGAGCCGGTGCCGCGCACCTGGCTGGAAAAGGCGGCGGACGACCCGACCTTGACGCCGGCAGATGTGCAGCGGGTGGCGCGGGTGGCGCGGGCGGTCGGCAGCGAAGCTAGTTCGATGACCGAGGCACTCGACTGGGCCTATGCCGGGCATCAGCGGATGCGTCGCGGCGCGCGGCCGGCTTACCAGTTGGACCACGGCACCTACGACCTGCAGTTCGTCAACGCCGACCTGGATCTGCTGCAGCTGGTCGATCGGCTGCGCAGCAAGCCCCGTGCGACGGTGTGCATGGCGGGACCGCCCGGCACCGGCAAGACCGCGTTTGCGGCCTACCTGGCGCAGTCGCTGGGGGCGCCGTTTCTGCACGCGCGGGCGTCGGACCTGCTGGGCCCGTACGTGGGACAGACTGAGCAGAACATCAGCAAGCTGTTCACCACCGCGCATCGCCAACGGGCCGTGCTGCTCATCGACGAAGCCGACGGCATGTTGCGCGACCGCTCTGGCGCCCACCGCGGCTGGGAGGTGACGATGGTCAACGAAATCCTGTGCCAAATGGAGGCGTTCGATGGCATCTTGCTGTGCGCGACCAACCTTGTCGACACGCTGGACACTGCATCGCTGCGGCGCTTCAACCTCAAGGTGACGTTTCGGCCGCTGCGGGCGGAGCAGCTGGCGCTGGCGTTTGCGAAGACCTTGGCTGCGCTGGGTACCAGCGACTTTGCGCTCGACGCGCACTTGGAGCGGCGTCTGGCTGGTCTGCGCGAGGTGTGCCTGGGCGACTTGCATGCCGCACGGCGCCACCGCGAAATCGTCGCCGACCGCACCTCAGCCGAGGAGCTCATCGACGCGATTGCCGTTGAAATTGCCGCGCGCGCGGGTCGCGGGGCCAAGTCGGTGGGGTTCTTGGCGTAGCTGGTCTGTCAAAAGTCGAAGATGCTGTCATCCGCCTTGTTCGACGCAGTGCCGGCGGTGTCCAGAATCGTCAAGCCGTCTTTGCCGGGTGGCGGGGGGTCGCAGCCAGCGCCGCGCCGCTTCTTGTTTAGGCCGACCGCACCGTTCAACCAGAAACCAAATCCCCAGTTGAACGCTGCAATTGCGACTCGGTTCGCGCCGAGCGGCACGATGGCGGAGACGTCGGCGTCATTGAGACCGTCTTTGGCCGTCCAGTTGACCAGCGCATCGCCGGTGCCGTCCAGCGGCTTGGTTCACCCGCCCTTCGCCCTGGGCTAGACTGCACCGCCTGCCCCGCCACGGGCCAAGGCCGCAGATGACCGGCAAGCCTCTGTCCTTCCCCATCATCAGGGCAACGCCCCTGTGGTTGCTGTTGCTGATTGGCGCGCAAGCAATGGCCGCAGATCCCCCCGCGCCCTTGCCCGCAGCCGCCACGCCGACCGCGCTGGAAGCCGGCATGGCTGAAGCTAACCGCTTGCACGGCGAAGCGCTGAAGCTGGCCCAGGCCGGCAAGCTTGCCGAGGCGCTGGCGCTCTACCGGCAGATTCCGCCCATTCTCGAACGCATCCGCGGCCCCAACCACCCCGACGAGGCCCGCGCCTGGACCACGATTGGCTACCTGTACACCAAAGCGGGGGACCTGGCCGCGGCAGAGGCGCCGTACCGCAAGGCGTTGGCGATTCGCGAAAAGGCGTTCGGACTGGAGCACAGCGAGGTCGCGATTGCGCTGTCGAACCTGGCGACCTGGCACGAGGCGCGCGCCGATTACGCCGGCGCCGAACCGCTTTACCGTCGCTGTCTGGCGATTCTGGAAAAGGCGCTCGGCCCCGACCATGGCGAAGTGGCGATTGCGCAGAACAACCTGGCGCTGGTGCTGTTCACGCGCGGCGACCTCGACGGCGCGGAGGCGATGTTTCGCAGGGCCTTGGCGACACGCAAGAAGCTGCAGGGTCCAGAACACGCCGAAGTTGCGCTGAGCCTGAGCAACTTGGGGCGCGTGCTGGAGACCAAAGGGCAGTTCGCCGCCGCGCTGGCGCTGTTTCAAGAGGCCCTGGCCATTCGCGAAAAAGCCTTTGGGCCACATCACCTGCTGGTGGCGCGGATCCTCAACAACATCGGCGCCCTGGCCAAGACAACTGGCGACTACGCACAGGCCGAGCGGATGTTCCGCCGGGCGCTGGCGATTCGCGAAAAGGCCCATGCCGGCGATCATCCCGAGGTGGCGGAATCGGTCAACAACCTGGCGACGCAGCTGGAGTCGCAGGGCGACTACGCGGGCGCTGAACCGCTGTATCGGCGCTCGCTGGCCATGTGGGAGCGCCGCCTCGGGCCCTGGCATCCCGACGTGGCCGCCAATCTCAACAACCTCGGCAACCTGCTGGAAGCCAAAGGCAACTACGCCGACGCCGAGGCATGCTACCTGCGCGCACTGGCCATCAAGGAAAGGGCCTTTGGCAAGGACCACGCCGACGTCGCACTGAGCCTGAACAACCTGGGTCGCATGATCCTGACCAAAGGCGACCTCGACAGCGCGCAGCCAGTGTTCGAGCGAGCATTGGCGATTCGCGAGAAGGCGCTGGGACCGGAACATCCCGAGACGGCGATTGCGATTGCCGACCTTGCGGCGCTGCACGAAAGCCAGGGCAGGGTGGCGCAGGCCGAAACGGGGTATCGTCGGGCGCTGGGCATCCGCGAAAAAGCGCTGGGCCCTCGCCACCACGAAGTGGCCTATTCGCTGGGCCAGCTGTCGCACCTGTTGCAGGCCCGCGGCGACTACGCCGGCGCCGAACCGTTGGCGCGGCGGGCGCTGGCTATTCAGGAAGCGGCACTGGGCGCTCAGCATCCGGATGTCGCGGCGAGCCTGCTGGACCTCGCCAGCGTGGTCGAGGCGCGCGGCGATCTGACGACGGCCCGACCGCTGCATGAACGGGCATTGGCCATTCGCGAAGCGACCTTTGGCGCTGGCCATCCCGCTGTCGCCGGCAGCTTGTCGGGACTGGCGGTCCTGCACCATGTCGCCGGGCATCCGCGCGATGCCTTGCCGTTGGCGGAACGTGCAGCGACGATTCGCGAGAGCCACCTGGCGACCGTGCTCGGCGGCGGCTCCGAGGCGCAAAAACTGGCCTACGTCGCTACGCTGGCCCGCGATACCGATCTAGTGGTGGCGCTCCACGCCGACGGCATGCCCAATGACCCAGAAGCGGCGCGGCTGGCGGCCCAGACCGTCTTGCGTCGCAAGGCCCGGGCTTTGGACGCGATGACCGAGACGCTGGGCGCCATCCACCACAGCGGCGATCCGGCACTGACCGCCCAATTGGCCCGCTGGAAGGACCTGCACGGGCAGCACGCCACGCTGGTCCTGCGCGGTCCAGGGTCGCTGCCGCGGCCAGCCTGGCAGCAGCGCATCGCTGACTTGCAGACCCAGGCGCGCCAGATTGAAGGCGAACTGTCGGCCAAAAGCGCCCAGTTCAAGCGTTCGGCCGAACCGGTGACGCTGGCGGCCGTCCAGGCCGCGCTGCCCGCGAAAACCGTGCTGGTCGAATTGCTGGCGGTTCGGCGCTTTGACCCCAAGGCCGCGCCCCGTCAGCGCCTGGGGGCGGCTCGCTACCTGGCTTGGGTCATCGCCGCCGCTGGGCCGCCGCGGCTGGTGCCGCTCGCCAGCGTGGCCGAGCTGGATCCGCTGGCCGACGCCCTGCGCACCGCGATTGCGCGCCGCCGCCCCGACGACGAAGTAGCAGCCTTGGCGCGCAAAGTGGGCGCGGCGGTGTTGGACCCGCTGCGGCCCGCGCTCGGCGATGCTTCGCATCTGGTGGTGTCGCCGGATGGGGCGCTGTCGCTCATCCCGTTTGCCGCGTTGATTGGCGCTGACGGCAAGGCCGCGGTCGAGGCGTTTGACATCACCTACGTGTCTTCGGGCCGCGACCTGCTGCGTTTGGCGACCCGCTCGACGCCGCGCGCGCCAGCGCTGGTGTTTGCCAATCCGGCCTACGACGACGCTGGCGACGCTGCGCCACCTAAGCCTGCGCCGGTCCGCCATCGGTCGCTGTCGCGCGACTTGGACCGCGGGTCGATGGCGTTTTCGCCGCTGCCGGGCGCGGAAGCCGAGGCCAAGGCCATTGCGCCGCTGCTCGCCAGTTCGCAACTGCGAGTCGGTGCGGCGGCGCGCGAGACCGAGCTCAAAGCCGTGCATGGCCCCGCGATTCTGCACATCGCCACCCACGGCTTTTTTCTGCGCGACCTGCCCGAGAGCGCGTCAGGCCAGCCGGCCAGCCGCGGTGCCGCGGTTTTTGGCGACGATCCGATTCCGCTAGCTGCCCCGGCCACGGCAACTGCTAAGCCAGTCCGCTGGGAGAACCCGCTGCTGCGCTCCGGCATCGCCCTGGCCGGTGCCAACCAGCGCCGCTCGGGCGACGACGACGGCATCCTGACCGCGCTAGAAGCTTCGGGTCTGGATCTGTGGGGGACGCGCGCCGTGGTGCTGTCGGCTTGCCAGACCGGTGTCGGCGAGTCGCGAAGCGGTCAGGGCGTGTTTGGCCTGCGGCGCGCGCTGGTGCTGGCGGGTGCGGAGACGCTGGTCATGAGCCTGTGGGATGTCGACGACGACGCCACCAAGGACCTGATGGTGGCGTGGTACAAGCGGATTCGTGCGGGCGAGCCGCGTGGCGCCGCGCTGCGGGCGGTGCAGTTGGAGATGCTGCGCGGCAAGCGCGGCGGTGGCCAGTGGCGGCACCCGGCGCTGTGGGCGGCGTTTGTGGCGATTGGCGATTGGCGGGGGTTGTGAGCGGCGAAGGCCCAAGCCACGGTCGCGACTGCTTAGCCCCTGCGCCTCTCCAAAAACGCCACCATCAAGAACGCCAAGATGAGGTTCATGGTCTCGCGCGGCCCAACCGGTTGCACCTGCTCGATTTCGAAGCGGCCTTCAAGAAACGCCGGCTTCTTGGTCAACCGCAGCATGCCCTGGTCGCCGCGGCTGGCCAGGTACTTCGGGTTGAACAGCCACACCGTCAGCAGCCCCAAAATGGGCACCTCGCCGAGTAGCCCGTCAAAGAACTTGGCCATCGGATTTTCTTCGCGAATCGCGAACTCGGGCGCCGGTTCGCCGGGATTGAAGACGTCGTAGTGCGCCTTCCAGATCGACCGCCAGCCTTTGCGCGCCACGGCGCCGATCGCGCCGCCCCAGGCGTCGGTAAAGTCGTAGCGCGCCGACCAGTCGATGACTTTGTTGGCGCGGATGTCGCACAGCCGCGTCTGCTGGCTGTCGTCGCGGAACACCTCGATGTGCTCCCTGAGCTTGAACAGCTTTTGCCGCACATGCAGGACCGGCTTGCCAGTGGCGTCGATGACGTCGATGCGCGGCGCAAACGTGAACACGCGAAACCGCAGCGTCAACGGAAAGGCGATGCCAGTGAGGTAGGGCGCCAGCGCGTCGGCCTCAGCGGTCCGGTTGGCGCTGGGCGGGGCGTAGGGATTCATCTTGCCTCCTGGGCTTGATCTCGGTTTGGGTAAGCGCAGGGCGATGGTGCGCGCGCTGGGCGACGGGGTCAATCCTGAGGCTGGGTCGCAACGGCCTACGGCGCCAAGCGCCGCCGCGTCCAGCCCTCGGTTGTTCGGGTGTACAGCAGGCGATCGTGCAGGCGACTCGGCCGGCCCTGCCAGAACTCGATCGACGCCGGCAGTAACCGCCATCCGCCCCAGTGCGGCGGCCGCGGCACGTCAGCGTCGCCAAAGCGAGCCAGCGCGGCATCGACGCGCCCTTGCAGATCCGCCCGGTCGGCCACCTCGCGGCTCTGCGGTGAGGCCCACGCGCCAATCTGGCTGTCGCGCGGGCGACTGGCGAAGTAGGCGTCGCTGTCGGTCGCTGAGAGTCGCTGCACCTGACCCTGGATCCGCACTTGCCGCTGGCGCGCTGGCCAAAAGAACAGCAGCGCGGCCTTGGGATTGGCCTTCAGCTCCTGGCCCTTGGCGCTCTCGTAGTTGCCAAAGAACACGAATTCGCCGGCCTCGACACCCTTGAGCAAGACCGTGCGCGCATTGGGCTGGCCGTCGGCGGACGCGGTTGCCAGGGTCATCGCGATGGCGTCAAAGCCACAGGAGTCCAACGCCTCGCGCAGCCAGTGGTCGAAAAGCACCAGCGGCTCATGCGGCGCATTCGATTCGCGCAGTTCGTCGATGCCGTAATCTTCGCGAATACTTGCCAGGTCACTCGGTTGCACGTCGTCTCCACGTCGGACCCGCCGGCCGAACAGTAGCGCGCGGACGGCGGGGCGGGCAAGGCCCATAGAGAATCGCCCTGAGATGAGAGCAAGCCTGCCGTAAGAAAGAAGCGACGAGTCGGCTTACCAAGCCGCGAGTTTGCGACCCACTGAGCAAGCAACAACAGCAATCGCCGATGACCTCGGGTCATCGCGATCCTGTGAAGCTACTTGTGGCCCCCAGCCGCGGGCGGCTCGTTTTTGGGGCCCTTGCCCAGGAACCACTGGTGATCCGGGCTGTTGAGCACCTCGTCGATCTTGGCGTGCAGCGCCTGGGCCTTGGCAGCCTTGTTGGCGTCGGTGCTGCCCTTGAACTTCTCGACCAGCTCGTTCAGCAGAGGAATGAAGTGGCCGTAGAAGTTGCGCGCGATCTCGTACGTGCCGTGCCAGTGGGTGTAGTCGGGGGCCATCATCGACGCGCCGTGGCGGGCGCGCCGGCCCTCGTGGTGCCAGATCTCGTACCACACGAAGTCGATCATCGACGAGAAGCCGGGGCCGAGCAGCGGCTTGGCCAGCTCGTGCAACGCCATGCCAGGCTTGGCGAACTTCTCGTTGTAGAGCGTAATCGTCGCGTCGTACTGCGTATAGAACGAGTCGGCCCAGGTCTCGTTGTGGCAGGCCGTGCAGACGTCTTTCATGTTGGCGCGGCGCTTTTCCCAGCCGACCTTGGCGCCAGCGAGACCCATCTTGGCGTCGGCGACTTCGGGCCGGACCGACAGCACCGGGCGGTTGTTCCAACTGATGCGCATGCCGATGTCGTGGGTCACCGGTTGCTTGCGCGTGGCCGACATGTGGCAGGTAGCGCAGGTTGGCGCCGCGGTGTAGTCCTCGCCGACCACCCACTTGGCGCTGTTCAGGTTCATCTTGTCGACGTTGGCCGAGTAGGCGATGCCGTGCTTGCTCTCTTCGTAGATCTCCTTTTGAGGATGATCGGGTCCGAGGTGGCACTTGCCGCAGGTGTTGGGCTGGCGCGCTTGGGCGGCCGAGAAGTCGTGGCGCATGTGGCAGGCGCTGCACGATCCCTCGGTGCCGTCTGGGTTGATGCGACCCACGCCACTATTGGGCCACGACGCGGCGTCGAGCTTGCCTTCCTTGCCCACCTTGACCGGCGAGCCGTGGCATTGCCAGCAGCCGTTGACCGCCGCCGCCGAGTTACCATTGGGAAAGCCTGGGGTCTTGAAGGCACGATTGCCCTGCACGACTTCGGCCAGGTGGTTGTCGATGGACCCGATGATGCGGCCGGCCTTGCTGTGGCGCGACCCGGCGAACTCTGCCACCTCGCGTTCGTGGCAGCGCGCGCAGTCCTTGGGCGTGACCAGCACGGCGATGAGCAGGCCGTTGTGGTCGAAGGCGTCGACGTCGCCTTTGTCGGCCTTGTGGCATTCGTAGCAGCCGACGTTGGCGCGGTAGTGCTTGCTCTGGCCCCACTGCTGATAGATGCCGGGAGAGTCGCCGCGGTGGCAGCCGAGGCAGTCTTTGGTTTCGGCGCTGATCGCAGCCGGCAAGCCGCTTTGTGACCCTGCGGTTTTCGCCGCGGGCTTGTCGGCGGGCTTGTCGGCGGCGCGGACCGGGACGGCCAGCATCGTGGCGGCGAGCACCGCGGTTGGGCATCCAGACAGCAGTTTGCGCATGAAGAACCTCAAGGAACGGCCGGCGGGCCGGAGAGCAACCCGGACAACAGCTTCACCGCGCCCAAGCACGGATTCAGTAGATGGAGATGTCCGGTGAGTGAGCGCGATGTTCCTGCTGGCGAAGCCTGAGGCTGTCGGCACCTGCCGCCAGCGAAGCGGAAAGGGCAGTGCGCGTGCACGGAGAACATCCAACAGGCCGCCGTTTGGCAGCCGCGCCGGCAGCGAAACGCCGGCCTGCGAATGGTGCGCTGCGGCGTGGTCGGGTTCAACAACTCAGGCGATAAAAATATCGATTGTCTGTCACGGTTGTGTCAGCGGCCTGTCGTGCAATCCCACCTTGCCAATCCGCGCACGCGCCCCTAAAATCGCGCCCCCTTTTGGCCGCCCAGGCTCGGAGACTTAAGCATGTCGTTCTTTGGCAACAAGAAGCCCCTCAAGACCATCGCGCCGCTCGAGACCGCGAAGACCGTGTACGCCGACTTCACCACGTCGCTCGGCAACTTTCGCATCCAGCTGTTCGTCGACCGCGCGCCGCAGACCTGCACCAATTTCATCCAGTTGGCCGAAGGCACGGTCGCTTGGAAGAACCCCTTCAACGGTGCCGAAGAACGCCGCCCGTACTACGATGGCGTGGTGTTCCACCGCGTCATCGACGGCTTCATGATCCAGGGCGGTTGCCCCAAGGGCGAAGGCACCGGCGGCCCCGGCTGGCAGTTTGGCGACGAGTTCCACCCGACCGCGCGCCACAGCAAGGCCGGTATCCTGTCGATGGCCAATGCCGGCCCCGGCACCAACGGCAGCCAGTTCTTTGTCACCCTTGGCCCGACGCCGCATCTGGACAACCGCCACTCGGTGTTCGGCGAGGTCGTCAACGGCATGGACACCGTGACCAAGATCGGCACGACGCCGTGCGGCCCCGGCGACAAGCCCCGCACGCCGGTCGTCATCCAGTCCGTCAAGATCGTCCGCGGGTAGGCCAGCTGGCCCGCCCGGAGATGCCCATGAAGCCAATGGTCCTAACCGCCGCCGCGGCGATTTGCGCGCTGGCGGGCGCGTGCAGTGAGCCCACCGATTGCAGTCGCGAACCAAGCCGGTGCCTCGCGCCTGCACATCTGGTTGGTGCCGTCGTGCCTGTCGCGCCAGCACAGGTCCAGGCGACAGTGGAGCCGCGGATCGCGACGGGCAGGCCGCTCAAGATCCGGGTCGGCGACCGCGAAATCGAAGTGCCGCAGGGGCGACCTGCGATGCCGCCCGGCGACACCATGGCCGCCCGTCGCCGACCAACCGCAGCGCCGGCACCTGCGGAACCAGCTGCCCAGGCCGATGACCCGCGGGCAAAGGTGCTGAGAGAGTTGCTGGCGTCGGCGCTTCCGGCGATCGCGGCGCGCGATTTCAAGCAGTTGGCAACGGTGTGCTCCAAGCGCTTTGCCATCCAGCTCAAGGACATCGAGGCCAACCACGCCGAGCGGTTCTGGCGGCATCTCAGTCGCTTTCCAACGGTGTTGGGCTCGAGCGACGTGCGGTTCCGCATCGAGGCGGGCGAGGGCGATGGCCGAACCCAAGGGGTGGTTGCCGCCGGCGGCGCCGAGCTCAAGCCCATCCTGGTGCAAGACGACGGCCAGTGGAAAATCGATCGCTTCTAGACGCGCAGCGCGCGTTGAGGTACCCCATGCGTCTCCGTTTGATCGTGTCCTTGGCTGTGGTCATTGCCGGTGCCAACGCCTGCAAGAAGAAGGAAGCGCCAGCGCCGGCGCCCGCCAAGGCTGCTGCAGCTGAGGCACCCAAGGCTGAAGCCGCGCCCGCTGACGTCCCAGCCGCGGCCTCGCCTACCTCTGCTCCGGCCGCTGCAACCGCGGCAGATGCCGAGCCCAAAGAGGCCGACCTGTCGAAAAACGCCTGGAACCTGCCGCCGCGCGGCACCAGCGCCAAAGACGGCGACCGCTGCTATGTGCTCATGGCCGGGCGCGACCGCACCTACGCCGATGCGCGCAAGCCCTACAACCTGTTTGCGCAGGACATTGGCGAGGTCAAAGGCGACGCTGTCACCATCAAGGAGCTGACCGGCGGCACCTACAAGACCACCGGCCTTTTCGTCATCGCCGCTGGCAGCCAGCCGGGAGAGCTCGCGGTGGGCGACATGGTGCTGGCCGAGTGGGCCAGCGAGCTCAAGCACGCTGTGGTGACCAAGGTCGACGGCGAGAAGATCACCGTTCGCTACACCGACCTGCCCGACTCGTGGCCTGAAGTGCAGCTGGTCAAGGTGCTGTCGCCGCGCGAGGTCACCAAGCAGAAAGAGGGCCTGCAGCCCGGCAACTTCGCGATCGGCAAGGGGGAGCAGGGGCGCGACGAGCTGCTGCTGCTCATCGCGGAGTCCGGCGACAACTGGCTGGTGCGCAAGTTCTCCCACCTCGTTGCCGTCGCCGCCAAAAGCGACCTGCGGCCGATTGCGCTCAAGCCCGCACTCAAGGCCGGTCAGTTGGTCGAGGTGCCGTGGGTTGGCCAGATGTATCAGGGCAAGGTCGTCAAAGTCGCCGGTACCCGCGTCGAGGTGCGCGCCGAGGGCGTGGCGACCAAGGAGCCGGTGGTCGCGTCGCTGGGTCAGGTCGCGCCGGTTGAGCCCAAGGCCAAGGCCGACGACAAGGCGGCTGCCAAGCCGGGCAAGTAGGCGCCGCGGCTCAGGTCATTTCACGACCAGCATCACGGTCGCCATCGCCAGACCGCCGCCTTCGGGTTTGGGAAACAGCATCCGCCGAAAACGCTCGGTCACGCACTGCACCACGGGTGTCGCGGTCAGGGTCAGCTTCGGCGTGGTGACGGCGAGTACGGTGCCTTCGGGCGAGATCGCCAGCTGCACGCTGACCATGCCGCTTGCGTTGGTGCCGCGCACTGCCTCCCGCTCAACACAATACCGCAGCTGACCCAGGTTCCGCATCACGATTCGGCGGACGACTTCAGGCGGCAAACCGCCGCTGACCTCGACGCTGCCGAGCACGACACGCGGGGCCTCAACCTCGCTATCGCCGGCGCCGGCCTTGCGTAATGCCAGGTTGGCGTCGCCGTAGTAGACATACGCCAGGTAGGTCGGATCGCCGGTCGCCGCAAAGCGCGCGCGCACCTGGCGGACTGCTTCCGAGACCAGGGCTCCGTCTCTGGACAGTGCCGACTGATAGAACGCCGCCGCCGCCTCTGATGCCGCTTTGTCGCCCAACGGCCACAGGCCGCCGATGTAGCCGCTGGCACCGGTCTCGAGCACCGCCGGTCCCCAGCCGTCGACAAAACCGGCGGTGCGCTCGGCGCGGCCGATTTCGCAGGCGTTGAAGAACACCAGCGGGTGCGCGCCGCCCCAGTTGCCCGACAGGCCCTTCCAAGCCAGCAGCGGCAGTTCACGGTCGGCGAGCTTGATGGTGAACTCGGGCGAGGCTTTGTCGGCTTGCGCGCTGGCCTGGCCGTGGCCGGCGAAGTGCACCAGGCTGACCGACGTGGCCTGCTTACCCGCAACCAGGTCCTTGACCGCAGCGAAGTCGCCGGCCAGCTTGCGAAACCGGTTGGTGCTCGCACCGGCGATCGCCTTGAGTTCGGCCTCTTGGGCTGGCAGGGATGCCGCGGCCTGGTAGCTCGGCGCCACCACGTACACGCCAGCGACCTCCAGCTGGGGCGGTGGGCGACTGAGCACCTGGGTACCAGCGGTGATGTGCCAGCGGGCGATCCGGTAATCCACGCCAAGAAAATCGGTCTCGCCCCCGCCCGGCTTGGGTGCGACCAGCAGCTCCCACGGCAACCGCGGGTTGTTGGTGTAGATTTGGATGGCGCGCAGGTTGCCGCCGAGCTGGCCGAGCAGCGTCGCCAGTGCCTGCTTGAACAACAGCGGCGTAGCGTTGGCGTACAGCTCCTTGCCGAAGCCCCGCAGCATCAGCCGCGTTTCCTCTGCGCGATCGATCGGTTGTGCCGCCGCGGGTTCCGTGCCGAATGCCTCCGCGCCTCGCGAGATGCGCTGCACGAAGCGAGCGTATTGAGCGTCCAAGCGTTGCCCAAGGTCGGCCGGGAACCGCTCGAAGCCTGCGCTGGGCTGCAAGTGCGGGGACTGCACCAGGATTTGCGCTTCGTCGGGGCGGCTGGGATCGCCGCCCTGCAAGACCCACAGCGTGAGATCCGGCACCGGATCGGCGGCGGCAACATTGGCGGCGACGCCCTGCACGGCCGCGGGTTTCGGTCTGGCTTGGGGCGCAGCGGGCGCAGTGCTGGCGGCGGCCTCTGCCGGTGCGCCCACCGCGATGGGTTTGCTGACCTTGGCTAGGAAGCGCCCCTTGAACCAGAACGTGACGAACACATCCGGTGTTCGACCAGAGAGCGCCGCCCGGGCGCGCAGTTGGAACAGCGCCGGCGTCGAGTCGCCGATTCTGGGCAGGCTGACCTTGGCCATGCTGTCGCCGAGCACATCAAAACCGGGCGCCGCCAGCGCCACGTCGATGGACCACGGCCCCGGCGTGTCGTCGAGCTCCATCTGCAGCTTGCCCTCGGCGGTTGCCGCGCCCTGCTGGACTTTGACGTCTTGGACCACTTTGAGCTCGGTCAGCGACACCTGTAAGGCAAAGGTCTGACCGACTTCCGCGCGGTCGGGCGCTTCGAGCGTCGGAAAGCGCTCGACGGGAGTCGGCTTCTTGCGCGCTGGTCCGCGACCGGCGAGGCCGCCTGCGCCGCTGCCATAGCCACTGCCACTGCCGCCGCCAGCGCCCTTTCCGATCGTGCCCAGGTTGCCAAGGCCGATGGTGCCCTCGCCGCTGCCGCCACCGCCCTTGCCGGTGCCGCTTAGGCCCAGGCCACCCGAGCCAAGGCTATCGCCGATTTTCTTGTCGAGATCGGGATCGGTTTTGTCTTTGGGGCTGCCACCCTTGGCACCGCCCGTCGCATTGGCCGAATCGCGCTTGGTCGTGGTGACGGTGGCGCTGCCGCCAGTGCCGGGTGGTGGCGGGGGCTTCTTGGCGTCACCGCCTTCATCTGGTGGTGGTGGCGGCGGCGGCCCTGCAGACGGCGCTGGCATCACCGGCACTCGCGCAAGAACGACGCCGGCCCGCTTCGTTGCATCCGCCACCGGTTCGACCGGTACCAATTGCAAACCGCTGGCGCGGACGCTCTGCTCGACCTCGCCCACCTCGATCTTGCCGTCGGCATTGCGGTCGCCTGGGCCGGTCAGGGCTACAAGCGCGCTCCACGCTAGCCGCCCGGTCGTCGCTGGCGAAACCACCGCCTGGCCCACGATCGCGCAATCACCGGCACATGCAAGGGGTTGCACCCCACCCGCAGCTGGGGCGTCGATGACAGCCACTAGCGGCCCCGCCTTGCGGGCGCGCGCAAGCAACTCCGCAAAGGCATAGGGTTGGGCGGCGCCGGCGGCCCCAGCTGGCGCGAGAATCAGCTGCCAAGCGCCATCCGCACCGGCACTGCCGCGCGCCAGCACCACGATCCACAGCCGGGCTGGCCGCAAGGCAACCAGGCGATCCAGTTCCGCGGTCAAGGCTGGCTGCGTCGCCTTTGCGCCAACCACCAGCGCCAGCCGTTCGGACTGAACGCCCTTGCGCAGCAACCAATTCGCCCAACCAGCGGCCAGCGCCGCGCCTTGGGCGGCAAGTGGATCGTCTGCAGTGTAGGCCGCAACGAGGAGCGCCGCGTCTGCTTGGGCGTCGGCAACCAGCGCGCGCGGCGGTTCGGGCACGGCAAACCGTGGGGGTGGCTCCTGACCTGTGACGTCGAGCGCCAGTAGCGACACGGCTACGCCGAACCAGCGGGCCAAGCGGTTCATCGGCGTCAGAACCATGGTGAACCTCCGGTCAAATTCGGCCTGAGCTGTTGCGGCTACTTGACCGTCCCGACGAGCACCGCACCCAGCGCCGAGAAGCGGATGCCGATGGACGCGGATTCCTTGCCGCCGTCGCCGTCTACATCGATGTCGAGGACCAGAATCTGCGCGATGAGGTCCAGGACTTCTTTCTTGCTCAGCCCAAGGCCGGCAAACAGGCTGGCGTCCACGGCGTTGACCATGTCCAGCACGGCGGTCTGCGGCACCGCACCACCTAGCACGCCCTGCAAGCTGACGATGGTCTTCTTGTCGGCGGCGAACTCGACAGTGCCGTGAATTCGGGCGCCTTTGACATACAGCGTGGCGTCCTTGGCCCCGAGCAAGTCGGCGTCCATGGCGAACACGGTGTCCTTGGTGCCCGCCGTGACCTTGCCGTCCTTAACCGTGGCGTCGCTGAACGAAAACTTGGGCTTGCATTGCGCGGTCAAGGCGGACTGGCCGACCTGCCACTTGCAGACGTCGCCATTGAGCTTGCAGTTGGCCTGCTTGGATTCCTGCGCCATCTCGGCGTAGTAGAGGTTCAAAGTGAATGGAACGCCCTCGCCGACGTAGCCCGCGAATTCGGCGACGAACGTCAGCGTGCCCTCGTTGACGCCATTGATGAGCGGCGTGTTGAGAAAGCCCGCGAGCACTGCTGCGCTGTTGTCGATGCCGTCGGCGCAGTTGCTTTCCGGTGCGCAGGTCTTGGGGTTGCCGTCGACGTCAATGCCCTGGCCGGTCTTGCCCGAAGTGCCGATAAGAAACTGTGTGAGCTTGCCGGCGGAGGCCCCGAACAGCAGGTCGCAGGTCGGGCACATCGCGGTCTTGATGCCGACACAGACGCCCCCCGTGCAGGCGTCGGGCATCGTGCAGGCGACGCCGTCGTCGCAGTTGGCTTTACTGAGCGCATGCACGCAGCCCATGCCGGCCTTGCACGAGTCGATGGTGCATGCGTTGCTGTCGTCGCAGCCCAGCTTGCCGCTGCCGGCCTTGCAAATGCCGTCCGCGCACACGTCGCCGGTCGAGCACGGATCGCCATCGACGCATGGACCTACGGCGACCACGGCCTTGCACCCGGCTTTTGCATCGCAACTGTCGGTGGTGCAGGCGTTTTTGTCATCGCAGACGGCAACGGTGCCCGTGCAGGCGCCGGCTAGATCGCAGACGTCGCCTTTGGTGCAGGCGTTGCCATCGTCGCAGGCCGTGGCGGCAATGCTGAAATCGACCGCGGACTTGCTGGCGCTGCACACGCGGCAGGGGTCGCCGGCTTTGGCGGCGCCGTCGGCCACACAGCCGCCGCCTGCGACGTTGCACCAGCCCGCTTGGACCTTGTGATCGCAGGTACCGCCCGTGCCACAGCTATCGGCCGTGCACGCCAGGCCATCGTCGCAGGCCTTGGGTGTGCCAGCGCAGCCTGCCGCGCCGCATTGATCGCCGGTGGTGCACAGATTGCCGTCGCCGCACGGTTTGCCAATGGTCGACGAACTGCAAGCGGTGCCGCTATCGGCCCCGGCGTCGCTCTTGGCAGCGGGACTCGGCCCTGGCGCGTCCGCGCAGGCGACAGCGGCTGCGAGGAATAGACACAAAATCAGGTGGTTGAATCGGTGCACAGGGACCTCCGTATCGCGCATAGTAGCGCAACGTCGGCCGATCTGGACATTGGCGGTGCGCTGGCTACGCTGTGTCTTGTGCGGCACTTGCCGCGGCGCGGTAGCCGTGCAATCAACCCAACGAACTGTCTGGACAATTGCCGTGGTGTCCGCACTGGCGGTTGGGCTGCTGAGCACTGCCGCGCGCGCCGAGGAAATGGCCGCCGAGCGTGCCTATGCAGCCTCGCCGCGCGCGGATCTGGCCGAACAAGTCGCACGGCATTACCACGATCGCAACCAGCCGGTGCGGGCCATCAACTGGGCAGAGCGCATGGTGCGATCGCCTGGCGCGACTGCGGCGCAAGGGGCGTGGGCCGCCAAGCTGCGGGCGCAGCTCAAGTGGAAGCTGGGAGACCTGGGCTACGGCGAAGTGCGCATCGCCGTTCGGCCTGGTCACGCGATTGTCAGCATCGACGGCAAGGACATCTTGCCGCACGTAGCGCAGCACGCGGTGTGGCTGACCGAGGGCGCGCACCTGGTCTCAGCCGACGCCCCGGACTTCGCCCCGGCGGAGACCGGCATCAACATCGTGCGCAACGAGAAGGCCAACGCCGAACTGGTGCTGGTGTCGACCAAGGCGCCAATTGTGGTGGTGCAGGCCGTGCCTGAGTGCGATGTGCTGGTGGACGACAAGCTTGCAGGCAAGAGCCGCCAGCGCCGATTTCCCATTGCTGCCGGCAATCGCAAGCTGATGTTTCGTGCCGAGGGCCACGTGCCGCAGTTGCGCACGATGACGCTGGTCGCTGGCGAGGAGTACCTGGTCGAAGTGCGTCTGCAGCGCGTGTCGAACGAACGAGACCATCCCAAAGTCGCGGTAGTGGACCGCGAAGTCACTGAGCTTGAGCGCGCCGAGACCGGGGAAGCGGGGCCCAACATCGCCCATGCGCCAGACGTTGACTCGCCGCTCGACGGCAAGCGCAATGCCAGGGTCGACGTCAGCCGCGATGCCGGCGGCGGCACGGTCGGCGGCAGCCGCAAGGCCGGAGTTGAGTTGGGCGGCCGGCTCGGATCCGGTAGCGGCGGCGGTGGCGGCAACGTCGCGCCCCCGGTCGCGATCGGCGCTGGCGGCGCAGACAACCCTTCTGCACCGATGTCGGCAAGAACCAAAGGGTTGTTGCTTGCGGTGCCGGGGCTCTTGGCGATGGGCGGCGGCGCGGCTTACGTGGTGATGAGCGCCAATGCCGCAGAGAAGGTCAATCAGGAGTTGCCCTATGGCGACCCGAACTACGACGCCGCCTACGACAAGGCCGCCAAAGGCGCGCTCATTGGCTACGGTGCCCTGGGTGGTGGCGCGTTGTTGACTGGTGCGGGCGCGTGGTACCTCATCGGCAAGGGTGGTGTCGGCAAGCAAGGGCGTGGCGTGTTGCTGACCGGCACCGGCCTCGCAGCGGCTGGCGTCGGCGCTTGGATGTACTTGGGCGCGTCGAGCGTGCTGTCCAGTGCCGCTGAGTTCGCGTCGGTGCACCCTGAGTACCAGCGCCGGATGGACCTGGGCAAGCGCGACACGCTGTATTCGCAGGTGACAATGGGAGCGGGCGGGCTCGTCGCGCTTTTGGGCGTCTGGCAGCTTGTCACTGCGCCCAAGTCCACTGGTCAGGCGGAACTGGAAAGGCCTGGACTGGCCTGGTCCTTGATGCCGGTCGTGACCAGCCGGCAGACGGGGGCGGCGTTTAGTCTCGCTTGGTGAACGCATCGGGCGGATTCGCGCGCCGACGCGGCTTTGACTTATCGCCCTAGTGTTTAGGGTCCGAAGCCACTGACGCTGACCGCCACGCTCTGCGTGCCCGACCCGACCTGGCCCAGGCTGTTACTGCCCCAGCACAGCGTCTTGCCGCCGGCCGCGACGGCGCAAGTGTGCATGTAGCCGGCGGTGATGGCCGTCGTATTGCCCTGCAACCCCACCACGCCGCCAGGTGTGTGGCGACCCTTTGAGGTGCCGTCGCCCAATTGGCCCTTGTCGTTGCCGCCCCAGCAGCGCGGTGTGCCCTTGGTGGACAGCGCACAGGTGTGGTACCAGCCGAGCGCCATCGTTTGGGTGGGCTCGAGCAGCCCGGCGACGGCAACCGCTTTGCCGACGACGCCGCCGGCCGCCACGCCGACCTGGCCCTGGTTGTTGTGACCCCAGCAGTGAATCGCCCCGTCGGCGGCCTGCGCGCATGCGTGCTCGCGGCCCAGCCACAGGCCTTTCCAGCCAATGCCGGCCTGCGCGGGTGTGGGCTTGACGATGGCAGGTTCAGCGCTGCCATTGAGCGCGCCGTCGCCGTTGTCGCCCCAGCACCAGATCTCGCCCGGCAACGTCAGTGCGCAGGTGCGGTCGCCATTGGCCGTGACGAACTTGAAGGTGTTGGCTAGTACGCCGGTGACCACGGTCGGCGCGCTGGTGCCTTGCTTGGTGCCCGTGCCAAGCTGGCCATAGTCGTTGTTGCCCCAGCAGAGCAGGGCGTCGCCAGGTACCAATGCGCATGTGTGGCGGTGACCCGTCGCGACGATGACGCCGGCGGTGGTGGCCTTGGGCGGCAAACCGGCGATGCTGAACGGCGTCGGCGACGAGCCCTTGCCCGCCGCGCCCAGTTGACCGTCGTTGTTGTCGCCCCAGCACTTGACCGCGCCGGCACCGTACCAGCCGCAGTTGTGGTAGCCGCCGCCCTGCAGGGTCTGGATGCCGAGCGGCACCAGAGCACTGGACGTCGGCGTCCACTGGACCACGGGTGACGGATTGCCGCCTTGCTGAAAGCCGTTGTCTCCCCAGCAGTTCAGGTCCGTGGCCTTGCTGCCGGCACACGTGTGGTACGCGCCAGCGGTCAGGAACGCCGCGCCGACCAGCGGCAGCACCACCGGGTCCAGCTTGGCGGTGGCCAGACCGTTGCCGAGCTGGCCGTTGGCCGAGTCGCCCCAGCAGCCAAGGCCACCGTTCTTGGTCATGGCGCAGGTGTGCCAGGCGCCGGCCGAGAGCTGGGTCAGCAGCTTGGGCAGGCCGCTGACTTCGATGGGCGACGCGCTTTTGACGCTGCCGCTGGTTGCCAGCTGGCCGTGGCTGCCGTCGCCCCAGCACATCGTGGTGTCGTCTTCCATCAGCGCGCAGCTGTGGGCCGCTCCGCATGCGATGGCCATGATGGCGCCGAGCGGCGTCTTGGCTTTGACGGCGGTGACCTTGCTCGACAGGTCGCCAAAACCCAGCTGGCCGTCGTCGTTGGCGCCCCAGCACCACACCGAGCCGTCGTTGACCAGCACTGCGCAGGCGTGTTGGGCGCCGACTGCCAACGCTGATGCCGGACCTGGCAAGCCTTTGACTTGCACCGGCGCGTGTTGTTCGCCGGGTGTGCCGCCGAGCTGCCCCTTGGCGTTTTCGCCCCAGCACAAGACCGAGCCTTTGTCTTCGCGACCGCAGGTAAAGTACTTGCCCGCCGCGATTTCCTTCCAGAGCAGGCCGCCGCCGACCGCGACGGGCAGGTCTTTGCTAGCGGTACCACCGTCGCCCAACTGGCCGTAGCTGTTGTCGCCCCAGCACCAGGCCTTGCCGGCCTTGTCGACGGCGCAGGTGTGGCCCAGGCCCGTGGACAGGCTGCGAACGCCGGGGCCGAGGTTGGTTTGCGTCTGCGGTGCCTCGGTCTTGGATTTCTTGCCGAGCGCCAGCTGGCCGTCGTCGTTGCGGCCCCAGCACGCGATATCGCCGTTGGCCATGGCCGCACAGGTGTGGAAGCCGCCGGCGGCGACGTGCGCCACTTTGCCGGTCGGCAGGGCGACCGCGGTGGGCATCTCGATGGCGTCGTTGCTGGCCGTGGTGCCGCACTGGCCAAACGAGTTGTCGCCCCAGCAGCGCACGGTGTTGTTGGCAGCGATGGCGCAGGTATGGCGGTCGCCGGCTGCGAGGCCTTTGGCTGTCTTGGCGCAGACATCGGCCGGTGCACAGGCGGGGGCTGCATCGACTTCGGCGGCGGCATCGGCGGTTTCGGGTTTGGCGTCCGTGACGGCGGCGCCGTCGCCAGCGACCTCTGCGGTGGCTGGGTTGGCGTCGGCGCCTGTCGCGGCGTCGTCCTCGACGTCGTCGCCGTTGGCGATGGTGAGGTCGCCGGTGTCTTTGGGCTTGATGATTTTGATGCAGGCCTTGGTGTCGCTGCCTGAGAAGCACGCCGGATCGGGCAGGACCAGCGGCGTGCAAGCGGCGATGGCCAGTAGCGCCAACGCAGCGACTGGCTGCACGGCCCACCAGGGCAGCCGTTGCGTGGCGATGCGGCAGGCTGGGCTTAGGGCCCCGCCAGGAACTACTCGTTCTTTTCGGTGCCCGTTTGCTGGTTGGGTGGGTCGCAAGCTCGCGTCTTTGCAAGCCGACTCGCCGCTCCCGTGTATCCACAGCGATCGAGTAATATTGGACAGGCTCCTTACCACCGCCACCCCACGACCACGCCGTTGGTCATCGGCAGCACTTGCACCGCTGCGGGGGCCGTCTTCGGCGCGCGAAGCTGGCCTAGCACCACACCCGTCACCGCCGTCACGCCACCCGTGATAGCCAGGCCCCAGCCGGCGCTCTGCAGCGTGGCCGCCGACTGCGCGCGGTCCTGGGCCTCGGCATACGTGAAGGGAATGGCCTTGGTCTTGGCGTTGGCAGCCAAGTGCCCGTGGGTCTGCGTGTCGAGGTTGCGCTCCTGGACCATCCCGACCGTCACCAGGGCCGCTCCGACTACGCCCAGTGCTGCGCCGCCGTACAGGGCGGCGCGCGGCGCCCACTCGGGGATCGGCAGCGGTGCTCGGGCTGGCTCCGGGTCTGGCGGCGGGTTGCGGCGGCGTTGCTCGGCCAGGCGCTCGGCCTCGGCGCGCTGGCGCTCGCGCTCCTTGGCTTCGATCTCGTGCTGGAATTGCTGGGCTTTGCGCTCTGCGTCGTCTTCTGCCGCGCGGGCCGCGTCCTCCACCGCTTTGCGGGCCGCGTCTTCGGCCGCTTTGCGTTTGCGCGCTTCGTCCAGGGTTTTGAGTCGCTCGGCTTCGGCGCGGCGTTCTGCTGCGGACCTCGCAGGACCCACGGATCCGATGGCCTTGATGCGCTGCAGTGCGGCTTTGTGCTCGGTCGATCCGGCTGGCGCGAGGCGTGACACCGTCTGGTAGCACTCTGCGGCCTCGGGCTTCATGCCGGCGCGATCAGCGAGCTCCGCCGCAAGCAACCACGCTTCGACGTTATCCCACAGGATGTCGGCGGCCGTGCGGGCATGGCGGTAGCCCAGCGCCGGGCTTGGCGATTCGGCGGCGCGGCGCATCAGCCGCTTGGCGCGATCGACCTGCACCTCGCGCAGGTGGGTGCGGGCCAGCGCCACTTTGTCGGTGCCGCCGCGCGGGTTGCGCAAGAACTCCTCGTAGCGCTCGGCCGCTTCGTCGAGCAGGCCCGCCCGCTCGCTCGCCCGCGCTGCGCTGTACAGCCACTCGCCGCGGGTCGGCTCGCTCTGAAAGGCCTGCCAGAAAAGCCCCGCCGCGGTATCGAACTCGCCCCGGTCGTAGGCGGCCTTGGCGCGGGCGGCCATCTTTTCGCCATTGGGGTCAGCCACGGCAGTCGTCGGCGCAGCACACAAGGCACACAGTGTCGCAAAGCCCGCCGCGCGCACCACCGCGAATGCGAGGACTGGAACAAGGGCAGGGCGGCGGGTGGGCGGCAAGGCGTGCTCGGCCGCGAACACGCGGCGCGAAATGGTGCCTTGGCGCGCGCCCCTGGGCAAGGATCGAAGGGGGGCTTTGTTCAGATCTTAGAACGCACAGGGGAATTGTTGGGGCTCGCGATCGCGGTGGTCCTCTGCGGCCGCACGTTGCGCATCTGGATTCAGGGGCGCCGATCGGTTTGCGCGTGCCCGCTAGCGTGCCAAGCATAAAGGGGGGCTTTATTCAGATCTCAGAACACACAGGGGAATTTTGGGAGGTCGCGATCGCGCTGGGTCACTTCGGTCGCGCGTAGCCCATCAGGCATTGGCCAGTGGTCCACGGGTCCGGTGAGCCAGGCCAACGCACTAGCCGGGTGTTGATGACCTCGGCAGCGCCGTCGCGGATGACCAGTGGCCGGGTAGGGTCGACGGCCATGCGGCGGACCTTGCCGGCGCGATGGGCGATGAACAGCACGTGCGCGGCGTGGGACTTCTCGACGACGCCGACCAGGGTGACCCCGTCGTCGGGCTTGCCGTTGCCGTTCAGGTCGGCGGTGTCGCGGAAGAACACCAGGTCGCCGGCACGCGCGCTGGATTTGCCGACGCGGCTGTCGTCGAGCTTGACCCACAGTGCGGCCGCGTAGGGCTGTTTGCTGTCGACGGCGATGTCCTGGCCGGCGGCGCGCAAGACGTGGGCGACGAACGCGCGGTCTTGCAGGCCGCTGGTGCCCAGGAGCGCTTGGGCGGCCTCGACGCGTTGGGCAGCGCGCACGTCTTCAGTGTTCTGGGGGGGCGGCGCGGAGGCCGGCGCGGCTGGCGGTTGCGGTTTGGTTACGGCGAGCGGCGGTGTCGTTTGGGGGTCGGCTTGTGAGATCCGCTCCGGCAGCGGCGGGGGCGGTCGTTCGCCAGAGGTTGGGCGCGGCCGGGTGGCTTCGGGCGGTGGCGTCGGCGAGGCCTTGGCGATTTGGTGGGGCCTGCTTGCAGGCCGCGGCTCGGATTGAACGAATGGCCTGGTCTCGGGCACGAAGTTCAGGTCGCTGCCCGCCCACACGTAGTCGCGCGGCACCTGCGGAGCGGCACCACAGGCGGTGAGCGCCGCGGCGAGGGCCGGGGCGGCGCTGGCCAGGGCGACGGCGCGGGTTGTACGATTCGGCGGCGCCATCGGCCCCTGGGCTGGCATCGGCCAGCGGCCCTCAGGATCGGGCACGCGGGCGTCTGGTCAAGAAAATTGCTGGCGGCAGGCTGTGGTGAATCGACGGCGGCCGGCGGCGTTGCGGCGGTGGAGGTGTTCGATGTTGCGGACTAATCAGAAAATGGACTTGGGGGCACGCTGCCCTCAACCCCCTGCGCGCGGCCGCCTGAGCGGCCGCCAGTCCGCCAGCGCTCGCGGTTTTCACCCCTGCGGAGGCGAAAAACCGCTTCTCTGGCGGACTGGTTGGCAGATTTTCACGGTCTGTGCGCTGCTGTGCGCGGGTGCGCTGCCGGCGTGCGTCATCAATAACCACGGCGGCGGGACGCCGTCGCTCATCGTGCGCTGGACGACGGTGCAGGGCACGTGCGCGTCCCTGGGCATCGCCAGCGTTGAGGTGTCGATCGTGCGCAAAGGTACGGTTACCCATACGGTCAGCGGCCCGTGCGCGAGCGGCGAGGCTGAGGTCCTGGTGCCGATGGGCACGTACGACGTCCAGGCTGTCGGCCGGAGCAGCAATGGCCAGGCCGTCACCGCCACCGAATCGGTGGTCGTCGCGGTCAAAGGCAGCGGCCAGACCGAGGCGCCGACCTTCAAGCTGCAAGCCAAGCCGGCCTCGGCCCTGGCGTCGTTGGCGGTTGGCTGGACCGTGTTAGGGCAGGCTGCGAGCAGTGGTTGCGCCAGCACCGGCATCGCCAAGGTCACCGTGAGCGTCTTCGACAAGACGCAGACGACGGTCCTCGGCAGCGCCACCGCCGACTGCAAAGTCGGGCAGGTGCTGGTGGGCAGCTTGCCGATTGCGAGCGGCGTGTTCCTGCAGCTCGACGGCTACACTGCTAACGATCAGGCTGGCAAGCCGAGCTACGGCAACCCCAAGCTGACCGGCGAGTTCAGCTTGACCGCCGGGACCACGACTGCCGTCAGCACGCCCATCGATCTGGTGCTGCTTGGCAGTGCGCCGGTGTCGGGCAAGGGCAACGTCAGCGTGACCTGGACCGTGCAGGGTGAGGCGGCCGCCACCGGCTGCGCCAAGCGCGGCATTACCGACGTGCAGGTGCGCGTGCTCAACGACAAGCGTGCGGAGCAGGCGCTGGCCACGGTCGCGTGCAAGGATGGTGCTGCCACCGTCGCTGGTGTGCCGGCCGGCAGCGGTTACGTGCAGATCGACGCGGTCGGACCGGCTGCGCCAGCCAGTTGGGGCACAGTCAACCTGGCTGGGCCGTTCGTGCTCAAGGACGGGCAGGTGGTGTCGCCGCCCAAGGCGTTGGACCTCGGCCAGCGGACCGTCGTGAGCCTTGACTGGGTCTTTGAGTCCGGCAGTTGCGCGTCGCATGGCATTCAGACCATGTTCGTCGAGGTGCGCGATGGCGCCGACAAGGTGGTCATCCCGATGAACGACCCTTGGGCCGGCAAGCCCTGCGATCTGTCCGCGGTGGCGTCGTACGATGCGCGCGTGCTCGATTTCGGGTTTGCGCAGCCGCAGTGTGCGATTCCGCCGGGCGCAAAGGGGTTGGTGGTCTGCAACGTGTCCGGCGACAAGATCGGGCTGCACGTGACCGGCGCGGACGGCAAGCTCAAGGCTGTGGTCGGCGGCAGCATGCAGATTGCGCCGATCGTGGCCGGGACGCACACCGCGCTGCCGGTGCAGCTCAAGCTCGCGGCTTGCTCGGCCAGCAATCCCTGCAAGACGCCGTGACGGTCGCGCCGTACGGTGCGCCTAGCCGACCTCGCCCGTCTGAAACCACAGCCGTCGCACCTCGTCGTAGAACACCCACAGCAGGTCGCCGCGTTCGGTCAACGCGTAGTAGTAGTCGCGCTGGACTTGGCGCACCCACCACCCGCCGCTCAGCCGAAACGGCCCCCACAGACGCACCACCGCGCCCATGCGCCAGTCGCTCAGCAACCAGCCGTCAGGTTCGCGTTTGGGGCGGGTCGGCAGGCGCAGGGGCGACGATCGCAGTCGCCGCACCAACTGTTGCTGCGGCGCCGGCTCTGGCGGCTTGGGCGAGCACAGCGTCTGCGCGGGCAGCAACCGCACCTGGGCTTCGGGCAGGTGGCAGGGCTGCAGGCTCGCCACCACCACCGCATCGTCGCCGAGCGCCGCGCGCAGCTGGGCCAGGGCCTCGCCGCCCTTGGTCAGATCGCGGCGGGTCAGGCCACCGGCCTCAGCTAGCAGTTGCCATAGGCGCAGTTGGCTGGCGGTGGCCGGCTGCGTCTCGGCGCGCAGCGTCATGCGTTCGGCGCAGGCGGGCAGCCGGGTGGCGTCCAAGCGAATGCGCAGCAGATCCAGCCACTGCGGTTCGTACAGCGTCGGTTCGGCCGCGCGCACGGCCATGTCGACCACCGGAGCCGCCTCGCGGTAGCCGGGATCGTCGCGCTTGCGATCGCGGTGGGGGCGCTCTAGTTCCAAGCGCAGGTGCAGCACGGCCACGCTCTGGCGCTGGTCGGCGACCCGGCGCAGCAGTTCGACCAGCAGGCCCTTGGCGACGAAAAGCAGGCGGTCGCGCTGGTCGTCGGGCGGCGTGATGTCGCGCGCCAGCTCGAGCGGCTGCGCGGGCAGGTGTGGTCGAAGCGGCTCAGCCAGGCGATCGTTCGCGCGCTGGTACAGCGACCACACCGGCTCGCCATGGCGCTCGCGCAGGCCCTCGGCCGGCAGCGCCAGAAACTGGCCGAGCGTGTGGATGCCGAGCAGCGCCAGCGCGTCGCGGGTCGCCGGCGGCAGCCCGAGCGCAGCCCCCAGGCTCGCCAGTTGCACCCGGCCGACCAGGCTCGCTTGTCGCTCTGGCGAGTCGATGACGTGTACGCCATGGAAGTGCCGCGCCACCGCGTAGGCCGCAAAGCGTGCGTAGCCGACGACCACCGCCGCCCGCATCTGCGCCGTCCGCAGCGCATCGGCTACCGCGTGCGCCCACACCTGCAGATCGGGCCACAGCGTCGTCAGGCCGGCGGTGTCGAGCCAGAACACCCCCGGCTCCTCGCTGCTCGGCTCGACGCGCGGCGAGAATTGGCGCAGCAGCTCCGAGAGCTCCATGGCTGCCAGCGCCTCGTCGCGGGCTTCGACCACCCCCGCGCGCAGGTCGGCGCATAGGGTCAACGCCGCGGCATAGCGCATGCCCGGCAAGATGCGCGCCGTCCGCGCCAGCCGGTTGACCTCGCGCACCAGGCCCTGCGGCCGATCCTCCGCCACCACCACCGCCGGGTTTTCCAGGCAGTCGGGCATGCGGCGGCCCAGCAGCTGCAGCGGAAAGTGGGGCAGCACGACGCAGGCCAGCGGTGCACTCACCCGATCCCCGCTGGCCCCGAACGCGGTGCCTCGTCGTGCCAGCCCGGCCCGCGCCGTTTGTCTTTGCGCACCGCCACGTGCAGGGTAAAGGCGCCGGGGGCGGTCATGGTGCGCCACGCCTCCAGCCGCAGCGACACCAGCGAGCCAAGCGCGCCGCCGGCCTCGCCCGCTCCCTGGTCGGCGTGCGCGTCGTCGGTGTAGGGGGCGCTCAGGAACACGAGCGCGGCCTCGTGGCGCTGGCACAGCCCGAGCAGGCGCCCCATCGCCCCGTCGCCCGGCGTCGGCGTGCGAGCGGGCCAGTCGGCGATGACCAGCCCAAATGCCCCTGAGCGCAGCAGCACGTCGGCCGCTTGCAGGACCTCAGCGGAATGGGCGGCGCGCACCAGGGGCAGAGCGGCCAGATCGATGCCGGCGGCGCGCAGGTCTGGCGCGAAGGGGATCCGCCAAGCCCGCGGCCCCACGGGCGGCGCGCGCGGCACTCGGCGGGGGGGCTCGTGGTTGATATTTGTCAAGTCGTCGGTTGGGTGGTCTGTGCGCGCTTTTGTGCGCGCTGCACCGCGCACAGCAGTTGTTGCCGCCTCGCCGTCGCGCGCTTCGCCGCACAGCACCCAGGCTGCGGTCTCGCCCGCGCGCTGCGCCTCGGCCACCAACCCTGCCGCCCAGGTGGTGCCGGCCCACGCCGCCAGCAGCGAGCTGTTGTTGCCATACGGTGATCGATCGTGCCCGTGTGGAGCCGCCACCTCGACCAGTCGGCCGACCAGCTCGGGCAGCGCCAGTGGCGATCGGTCGACGGCGGTGGACGCTTCGGGCAAGCGCAAAGCTGTGCGCAAGCCGCCGTGGTGCGCCGAGATGCCTTTGCGCTGCAGTGCGCCCGCGAGTTGGTTGCGCAACTGCTGGAGCGTCTCGGTTGCGGGCAGGTCATGGAGGCGGACGGGGGCGCTCATGCAGTTAATTTACTGAACATGCGTTCAGTGTCAACATGGACCCTGCCTTTGTTCAGATCAATGATAATGTTGATGTTTTAGATGAGTGGTCGATCTGGCCCGCGAGCGCTACCCGTCCACGACGACCAGCACAGGCGCCGCAGCCGGGTCGAGCCAGCGAAGGACGGTCAATAGCTCGGACCGGCCGAACGCAATGCAGCCGGCGGTTGCGGAGCCGTCCGAAAGATGCACGAAGATCGCGCTGCCAGCGCCCGCAACGACCGGGTCCGAGTTGTGCTCGACGACCAGCGCGAGGTCGTAAAGGCCGTCCGATCGCGCCAGAACCTCCGCATGAGCGCCGGCGATCTCGGTCGAAGTGGCCCAGCGGTTGTAATACGGCGAGCTTGGGTCATCCACCCAGCGGTCAGCTTCGCCTGAGACCCGCCAGGACCAGCGCACTCCCACCGGCCGATGACCGCGCCCGAACGCCGTGCCCAGCCGGAACACGCCCATCGGCGTCTTGCCATCGCCGTCGCGCTTTTCTGCTGTCCGCCGGTGCAGGCCACGGCCCCAGGCTACGCCACGAACACCCAAATCCACAGCCAGAACTTCGCCGGCCCGATGCCACCTGTCGCCACGCACGTGCCAGCGCTGCAGTTCGCCGCGGCTTGAACCCGCCCCAGCCGCACGAACGACCAGCAACTGGCGCGTGCTTTCGGGCGGTTGCCAGTCCATGCGACTCAAAACTGCAACCAATTCGCCATCGTCGGTCGGCGGCACTCGAAAGCGATGGGTGACAGGCACCGACGGCAACAGGTCCATTTCGCTGGTGACATAGCCATCAGTCCAGCTGTTGATGAGGAGCGGCCGTCCACTCGGCCCCAAGCGGTCCGAGACGATGCCAATGTGGTCCGGCCCAGGCCGCGCCAAGGTATCCAGGAACACGACGTCGCCCGGCAACCAGTCGTCCAAGCGCGCAGAGTCAGTGGCGCGCGCCAACCAATGACGCCGGAACCACGGCAGAATCGTGCGCACCCGCCGGTGGTCGATGTTCGGATTCGCACGGCTCACCATCGGGTACGCGCCGGGAGCGCGGGCAATGTCCTCGCGCACCAATTTCTGCAAGTCGAATCCCGCGTTGCGCAAGGCGCGGATCACCACATCCGTGCAAACGCCCTCACCGCGCGGCACGTCGCCGCCTGGGTATACCAACGACCGGTACGGGCTGCCGTAGGGCGCCGCATCCAGCGCCGTCTTCTTGCCGCCGCGCACGATATCGACCTGGTCGGGCCAGCCATCGCGATCGGCGTCGCCAAACGCAGGGCAGGCAGCCAAGCGCGCCTCGCCCGGTCGCGCGGCAGGCGCCGCAAGGGCCGCGCCAAGGATCGCTTGCCAGCGTCGTCCGCCACCATCGCGACACACGGAGCCAGCCAGCCAGGGCGGCGGCGCCAGTTCAACGCGAGGATCGAGATCGGCGAATACACCGCGATCTGCTGGCGCGGAGGGTTCGATGGCGTGCGCATTCCCTGCGGAAACGCAAACCAAACCTGATACACGGCCCAACCACGCGAACCACCCAAGGCGACCACACACGAACAGCCTCACAGCCGCGCATGCGGCGGGGATTCGACGCACCAGCCCTTTAACGGGTCCGCTAGCCGCGCCCTCGAATCCGAGTCAGCCGGTCGCCAATCTCGCGCTCAAAGCCGCGGTCCGATGGCTGATAGAACTGCACACCGTCCAGTTCTCGCGGCAGGTGGCGCTGCCCAGACACCCCGCCTGGTGCGTCGTGGTCGTACTGGTAACCCTCGCCATAGCCCAACGACGCCATCAAGTCCGTTGACGCGTTCAGGCTGTGCGCTTGCGGTGCCAGCGAACCCGTCGTGCGTGCTGCGGCCATCGCCGCGTTGAGCGCAACGTAACAAGCGTTGGACTTGGGTGCGGTGGCCAGGTAGACAACCGCCTGAGCGAGCGCCAATTCACCTTCCGGCGACCCCAACCGCTCATAGGCTTGCCAAGCCGCGACGCACACTTGTAGCGCCTGGGGGCTTGCCAGCCCCACGTCCTCGACCGCCATGCGCGTCAAGCGTCGCGCGATAAACCCAGCGTCCTCGCCGCCATCCACCATCCGACAGAACCAGTACAGCGCGGCATCCACGTCGCTCGCGCGGACCGCTTTGTGCAGTGCGCTCGCGAGGTTGTAGTGCGCTTCGCCAGCCTTGTCATATACCGGCCGTCGCCGTTGAACCATCCGCAGCATCGCGGTGGCGTCGAGCGAACGACCCTCCGGCACCTGATTGCACAGTTGCTCTGCAAGATTGATAAGGTAGCGGCCATCGCCGTCCGCAAGAATTCGCAGCTGCCTCCGAGCGTCATCGTCCAGGGGCAGGACCCGGCCCAGCCGCGCCTCTGCGCGCGCGAGCAGCAACTCCAGCGCGGCGTCGTCCAAGCGGCGCAACACGAGCACCGCGCAGCGCGACAACAACGCGGCGTTCAGTTCGAACGACGGGTTCTCCGTCGTGGCGCCGAC
>SXRM01000192.1 GCA_005792545.1 Pseudomonadota bacterium
GAGACCGCGCTGCTAGAGTCGCTGGAAGGCAAGCGCGGCATGCCGCGGCTCAAACCCCCCTTTCCGACCGAACGCGGCTTTCGCGGCAAGCCCACGCTCATCCACAACGTCGAGACCATCGCCTGTGTCCCCGACATCGTGCTGCGGGGCGGCGCTCGCTTTCGGGCCGGTGGCCGCCAAGAAGCTGGGGCCAAGCTGTATTGCATCTCGGGCCACGTCGTGAACCCTGGAATCTACGAATTGCCGCTTGGCGTGTCGCTGGACGAACTGGTGCAAGCCGCCGGTGGCTACGTCGGCACGCCGCTGGTGTTCAGCCCGGGCGGGGCGTCGTCGGGCTTTCTGCCGATGAGCGAGCGCGGTCGCCCGCTGGACTTTGCCAACCTCGCGGCGGTGGGTTCGATGCTGGGCAGCGCGGGCGCGGTGGTGCTCAACGACACCGTGGATCTGGCGCAAGCGGTGCGGTGGCAACTGCACTTCTTTGAACACGAAAGCTGTGGACAATGCGCACCTTGCAGGATCGGAACCCGCTGGATCCACGGCGCCATGCAACAATACCTGCAGGGCGGCGACCCGGCTGCGTTGGGCGATGTCGCCGACGTCGCCTGGGAGATGGGCGAGGGTTCCATCTGCGGCCTGGGCCAGATTGCGGCGCTGCCGCTGACGAGTGCGATGCAGCATTTTCCCGACCGCTTTGGGCCGCGCGAGCCTGGGTCGGCGGGCCATCCCTAAGCTTGGGTGGGGCCAGGCTTGCACGCCTGGCCAGCGAGCACGAGGCGACCAGATCGACAAAGGAGTCCACGATGTCCACCAAATTCGACATCACCCTAAACGGCGAGACCCATGCGGCTCGGCCGGGCGAGACGGTGCTGCAAGTCGCCAACCGTGCCGGCGTGCACATCCCGACACTGTGCAGCGACGAACGCCTCGACAGTGCTGGGTGTTGTCGCGCTTGTCTGGTCGAAATCGACGGCCAGCGCCGGCTGCAACCGTCGTGCGCCTGGAAAGCCGCGCCCGGACAAGTCGTGCACACCGAGTCCAAGCGCGTCCGCAAGCACCGCGAGCTGCTGGTGTCGCTGTACATGGCCGACCACAAGCTCGGTCCCGACGGCCTGCCGATTCACACGACGCAAGGCAACGAGTTGCGCACCTGGGCCGAAGCCACGCCGCACAAGAAGCTGACCCACGTCCATGCGCCGCGCGCGGCCCGGGGCACCGATCTGAATCCGTATGTCGCGTACGACCCCGAACTGTGCATCCTGTGCGCCAAGTGCACGCGCTACTGCGACGAAATCGAGGCCGTCAACGCCATTACGCTTTCTGGCCGCGGCAGCGAGACCACCATCGCCACCGCCGGCACCCGCGGCTTACTCGACACCACCTGTGAGCTGTGCGGCGGTTGCATCGACGTCTGCCCGACCGGGGCCATGCACGCCAAGCAGGCGCCGCGGTTCTTGGCCAAGGAGGAGGTCCAGAAGGTCCGCACGACCTGCAACTACTGCGGCGTCGGTTGCCAGATTGACCTCAATGTCCACAAAGGCGAGGTCGTGCAGGTCACGGCGCCGCCGCCGGGTGAGACCGTCAACGACGGCAACTTGTGCGTCAAGGGCCGGTTTGCGTACCAGTTCATCCACCACCAAGACCGGCTGACGACGCCGATGGTGCGCGGCGCCGACGGCCAGTTGCACCCGGCGAGCTGGCAAGAAGCCATCGACACCGCCGCCAAGGGGCTATTGGGGGTCAAGGACAAATACGGCCCCGACGCGCTCGGCTTCGTGTCGAGCTCGCGTTGCACCAACGAAGAGAATTACCTGGTGCAAAAGCTCGCGCGTGCGGCCTTTGGCACCAACAACGTGCACCAATGCGCGGCAACTTGACACGACCCCACTGTCGCCGGTCTGGCGACGACCTTCGGTGCCGGTGCGATGACCAACTCGATTCCCGAAATCGAGGACTGCGAGCTGCTTTTCATCATCGGCAGCAACACGACGGAAGCCCACCCGGTCATTGCGATGGCGATGAAGAAGGCGCTACACAAGGGCGCCAAGCTCATCGTCGCCGACCCGCGGGCGATCTGGCTGACCCACCACGCCGACCTGCACATCCAGCACCGGCCGGGTACCGATGTGTGGCTGGTCAACGCGATGATGCATGTGGTGCTCGCCGAGGGGCTGCACGACCAGGGCTACATCGACGCGCATTGCGAGAACTTTGACGCATTGGCGACGACGGTGCGCGAGTACTCCCCGGAGAAAGCAGAGGCCGTGACCGGCGTGCCGGCGGAGCAGATTCGGCAAGCGGCGCGCATGTATGCGACCACCAAGAAGGCGGGGATTTTCTACACGCTCGGCATCACGGAACACACCCACGGCACCGACAACGTGTATTGCCTGGCGGATCTGGTGGCGATTACCGGGCACTTGGGCGTGCGGTCGGCGGGCCTCAATCCGCTGCGCGGACAGAACTCTGTGCAAGGCGCAGGCGATTTGGGTGCGCATCCCGACAACTTGCCGGGCGTGCAGAAGGTCGCAGACCCGGTGGCGCGCGAGAAGTACGAGAAACTGTGGAATGTCCCGCTCACGACCAAGCAGGGCCTGACGCTGACGCAGATGATGCACGGCGTCGAGCACGGCACGGTGCATGGCCTGTTTGTGATGGGCGAGGACATCGTGGTGTCGGAACCCAACGCCGCCCAACTGGAAGCGGCGCTCAACAAAATTGAGTTTCTGGTGGTGCAGGAGATTTTTCCGAGCGAGACCATGCGCTATGCCCACGTGGTGTTTCCGGCGGGGTGCTTTGCCGAAAAGGACGGGACGTTCACCAACACCGATCGGCGGGTGCAGCGGGTCCGTGAAGCCGTGCAATCGCCGGGTCAGGCGCGGGCGGACTGGAAGATTCTGGTGGACCTGATTGCCGCGTGCGGTTATCCGACCCCGCGCTACCAGAACCCTGGCGAAATCTGGGCCGAGATGTCAGCGGTCAGCCCGCGGTTTGTCGGCATCAGTCACGACCGGCTCGACCGCGATGGTGGTCTGCAGTGGCCATGCCCGACGCTAGAACACCCGGGAACGCCAACGCTGCACGTGGACAAACCGATGCGCGGCAAGGTGCTGCTGCGCGGCGTCGAATACCGGCCGCCGGTCGAGCCCACCGACGAAGCGTACCCGCTGGTGCTGTCGACCGGGCGCGTGCTGTACCACTACAACGCCGCCAACCAGACCACCCGCGAGAAGGGGGCGGCCATGAAGGTGCCGAACAACTTCTTGGAAATGCACAGGTACGATGCCAAGCGGCTGGGGGTCAAGGACGGCGAGCGGGTCAAGGTGACGTCGCGGCGGGGCACGATTGAGGTGGCGGCGATGGTGAGTCCAAGGATGAAGCC
>SXRM01000193.1 GCA_005792545.1 Pseudomonadota bacterium
CGCCTACGCCGTGCTGGCCTATGTGGCGCAATCGGCGGCCGCTGAGCTCCACTGGGTGACCGCGGCCGAAATGGTCGACGGGCTGGGGCTTGCCGAGACGACGCCAGGCCCGCTGATTCTGGTGCTGGAATTCGTTGGTTTCGTCGGCGCACACCGCCACCACGGCAGCCTGCACCCGCAGCTGGCCGGCGTGCTCGGCGCAGCGGTGGCGCTGTGGGCGACGTTTGCGCCGTGCTTTCTGTGGATCTTCGCAGGTGCGCCGTTTGTGGAGGATTTGCGGGCCAACCGCCGGCTGGCTGGGGCGCTTGCTGCCATTGGCGCAGCTGTGTTTGGCGTCATCGCCAGCCTGTCGCTGTGGTTTGGCGCCCATGTGTTGTTTGGCGAACTGGGCCACGTCGACTGGGGGCCAGTCTCGCTGTTGGTGCCCGCCCTGCCGTCGCTGCGCTTGACGGCCCTCGGCCTGACCGTGCTGGCATGCCTGGCGCTCTTGCGCTGGCACTGGGGTGTGGGGCGGACGCTCGGCGTTGCGGTGCTGGCTGCGGCCGCGCTCGGCGCGTGCGGACTGTGAAAGTGGCGGTGAGCGCTGAACAGCCGGCCAGCAGCCTTGCCACCCGCCCGACCGCGCACCACAATGCGGCGATGGCCGTGCCGCCGCCCGATGCCCATCCGAACCTGGGTCGCCTGTCGCCGCAGATCACCCCGTGGGTGCATCGGCTGCTGCGCCCGCTGGTGCGCGCCCTGTGGCGACCGACGCTGACCGGCCTGGAGCAACTGCCGGACGGCCCTTTTCTGCTGGTCGCCAACCACTCTGCGGGAATTGGGCTGGCGGAATTGCTAAGTTTTGTCGCCCTCTACGCTGAGCAGGCAGGCCCAGGCCGGCCGCTCGCGGGGTTTGCCCAGTCGGCATCGCACGGCCTCTGGCCGATTTCGCACCTGCACCGGCACGTCGGCACCATCCCATCGACGTACGAGGCGGCTGCGGCGACGCTGCGGCAGGGCGTGCCGATCCTAGTGTTCCCAGGCGGCGACCACGAGTCGCTGCAGGCGATCTGGACGCCCAACCGCGTCGACTTCGGCGGCCGCGTCGGCTTCTTGCGCATCGCCCACCAGCATCAAGTGCCGCTGGTGCCGCTGGGGATCCGCAACGGCGCCTGGACCGCTCCGCTGTTGCTGAGGGCGCGCTGGCTGGCCAACGTGCTGGTGCTGCCGAGGTTGCTGTTTGGCACCAAGCGCTGGGCGGTTTCGCTGCTGTCCGTCGGCGTGGTGGTCGCGCTGGCGACGTCGCCGCTGGCGTGGCCGTGGCAGGTGCTGCTGTGCTGGCTGTGTATGGCGACGCCGCTCGGCTTTGTGCCGTGGGTGCCTTGCACGCTGCGGTTCGCCATCGGCGCGCCGTTGCCGCCGCCTTCGACGGACTGGTCGGTTGAGCTGGCCAGGATACAGTCGGCCGTGCAGGCGCTGGTCGACAGCGGGGGTCAACGTTGAGGGTTGCACGGCAGATACCTGATGTTGCTCGCTGCTGGCGGGCGTGGGCAACGCTCGCGGTCGCGCTGCTGGCCGTCTGCTGTTCCACGCCTGCCGCGCCAACGGATGCGGCTGCGCTCGCCGATGTTCCCGCTTTCGAACTGCCGGTCGCCGCGGACGTCACGTCGACGGCTGACGTCGCTCCGCCGTGTCCTGACGGCGAGGACCCGTGCGGTGGCTTGTGCCTGCCTGCGTGTGCCTCGCCAACCGTGCGTCTGCCGTCGTGCCTGTGCCGCGACAACAGGCCGTCGCCCAAGGCCATGCGCGGGCCGGTCGGCGACAAGCTGTGCCTGTCGGTCAATCCGATTCCGGGCAATAGCGCCCAGGCCAAGGCGCGGCGGCAGTTTGTGTTCGACGCAGCCAAGCAGTTGGGCGTTCGCACTGTGCGCCTGCACTTTTTGTGGGCCGACGTGGAGCCGAAAAAGGGCCAGTTCCACTGGTCCGGCGTCGATGCAATGCGCACCCAATCGCAAGCCGCAGGCCTCGACATGCTGGTGGTTTTGGCCTACGGGGCGCCGTGGGCAAGCAAGGCGGCGCAGGCCCACGGCAACGACCATCACTACCCGCCCGACGATCCCGCAGACTTCGCCAACTACGCCGCGCAGCTGGCCGCCCGCCTGACGCCGACGGTGCGCGACTACGAGGTCTGGAACGAACAGAACGCCGGCTACCGTTTCTGGAAAGGCGAACCCGACGGCTTCAACGGCAATCCGGCCAACTACGCCAAGCTGCTGGCGCTGGCGGCCAAGGCGGTACACGGCGTGGACCCGAAACTGCGCGTCGGCTACGGCGGGATGTTCTACTTTCCGCAGCTGATCCTGGGCGCCGAAGCGTTCTTGGACCAGAGCCTCGCGTCGCAATCCGGGCTGGGCGCTCAGTTCGACGCGGTCGGCTGGCATCCCTATGGCGCGTATCCGCCGCTGCAGCCGCCCGAGTACGCGACGCCGGCCAGCAAAGTGCCCCAGTGGGCAGTTCACCAATGCGCCGACCGCATGGACGGTGTGCTGGCGAAGCATCAACTGGCGCCCAAGCCGCACTGGGTGACCGAGCTTGGCTGGCCGAGCGTAGCCGGCGGCGACCCGCAACAGCAGGCCCGCTGGTTGGTGCGCGCCTACGCCCTGCTGCTGTCGCGCGACGTCGAGCACCTGTGCTGGTACACCATCTGGGATGGCGACCCGGCGACGGCAATTGCGCCGTGGGAGGCGGGGTTTGGCCTGTACACCCATGACGGCGACCTGCTGGACGGCAGCGTACCGCAGGCCAAGCCGTCCGCGCAGGCGCACATGGCGCTGGCCAAGCAACTGCAAGGGCTTGGCTGGGCTGCGGACCAGACCCAAGGGTCGCTGCGCGCGCAGACCTTCGCGGACCTATCGGCCGCGACCGCGGTGCATGTGGTGTGGAATGACACCTTGCCGGTCGGCGAGACGCAGGACCAAGACCCGGCGACAGTCGCGGCGTGGCCGGCGCGGCAGGGGCGCGCGTACACGTGGACGCCGGCGGTAGGGGGGCCGGTGGCGCTGACGCCCGATGCTGCAGGGATGCTGGCCGTGCCAGTGCGCGCGAGTGCGGGGTATTTGCGGGAGGTCGCGGCGCCGTAACAGCCCTGTCACCGCGGCGCCAATGCCACCGCGGCCCGGCTCTGTCAGTGCGCGACGCAGCCCTTGGGCGCCACGCTGCCACCCTGCGCGCTGCCGTACAAGTCGCACGACACGTTGTGCGTGAAGTCATGGGTGCTGAACAACTTGTACGTCGCAGCCTTGAGCGTCACCGCCGCGTTGTAGATGACGTTGCCGCGTGCCTCAAAGTAGCCGCCGACGTTCAGGTTCACGTTGGCGCTGGACTTAATGCTCGCCGCCTGGCGCAAGTAGAAGGCACCAGCAGTGGTCACGGTGACGTTGCCGCTGCCGTAGACATCGCCATACCAGTCAAAGGCTGCCATTCCAGTACCCGTGATGCTCACGCTGCCAGCACCGCTAATGAGCGACGCCTGGCGGTGTAGAACGGATGTGCCCTTGAGCGTCACGTTGCCGGCCGCCGTGATATCGCTGTGCATGTCGAGCAGGCCGCCCGCCGTGACCGTGACGTTGCCGACATTTTGCAGCTTGCAGGCCTGGCGCAGGTACACCGCGCCGCCCGCCGTGTAGCTGATGTTGCCGGCGCCAATCAGGTCGCCGTACTGGTTGAGGTCGCCGCCCGCGGTAATGGTCACGCCTTGCGCGCCGGTAATCTTGCTGGCTTGGCGGTAGGTCACCGCGCCCGTGCCGGCAATGTTCACCGGCCCGGGGTTGGAGAAGTCGCCGTACACGTCAACCGTGGCGCCAGTAATCTTGACGTAGCCGCCGCTGCCGCCATTTCGCGAAGCCTGCCGCACGGTCGCCGCGTTGACGGCCTCCATGCAATAGCCGCCAGCGTACACGGGCAGGTCGCCCCAGTCGTCGGTCTGGTTGCCCTCGATGGCGATGGTCTGCACGCCGGTCCACTTGCTGGCCTGGCGCACCGCGGCCTGGCCTTGGGCGCGGATGTCGACCCGGCCGTTGACGGTGACGTCGGCGAACACATCCACCTCGCGGCCCGCGATGAACAGGTTCTTGATGCCCGTGAGCGTGGCCTTTTGCGAGATCTTGACGTCGCAGTTGGTGTCCATCACCACGTCGATGCCGCCAAAGTTGATCTTGTCCTTGATGTCGAGCGAGGTCACCGGATTGGCGGCCCACGCTTGGAACTCGGCGACCGTCTTGACGCTGGTCTTGTCTTGCCACTTGGGGCAAGCCGGCACGTTGCTGCCAAACTTGTGCAAGTCGGGCTTGCCGTTGCCGCAGGTGTCGCGCACCGTCAGTGTCATGAACGCCGCTGCAGCGTTGCCCGCGTCGTCCTTGGCCACCACCGTCAGCTTGTGCACGCCGAGCGTGAACAGCGCGCTGAAGTTGGCGCTGGTTGACAGGATCGTGCTGCCTTCGCTCCACACAAAGCTGACCGCGTTGTCGCACACATCGCCCGCAGTGGCCGACACCGCGACATTGCTGCCATACGGGCTTTGCAGATCGACCAGGATATCCGCGGGTTGGTTGAGCGCCGGCGCCGTTGTGTCCGGCACCGCGACGCAGGTGTCGTTGTCGCCGCCGTCGCTGCTCGCACACACGAAGTAGTTGGTCTGGCTCGCCGAACCGTCGCCGCAGGTATCAGTGCCGCTGGTCGACACGTTGCCGAGCAAGCCGCCCGCGCAGCTCCAGTTGGTCGCGCCACAGACGCCGCCGCCCGATGCACTGCCGCTGTCGCTGCAGCCATCTTGTTTGGCGGTCACGCCACTTGCGCAGAAGTTATTGTTCTCACAAGCGTAGGTCGTGACCGTCGGCGCGTCGACCGTGCCGCCGCAGGTATCTGTGCCGTTGTTGCTGCTGGTCGCGAGCACACCATTGCCGTTGCCATCGTTGGCACAAGTCCAGTCAGTGGCGGAACAAGAGCCGCCGCCCAGCTCGTTGCCGCTGTCCTCGCAGGTGTCGCTGCCGCTTGCGCTGACCGCGCTCACGCACAGGTTGTTGCTCTGGCAAGTCCAGGTGGTGACATTGGGGTTGGCCGCGTCGCCGCCACAGGTGTCGCTACCACTGTTGCCGCTGCTCGACAGCACGCCGTTGCTACAGGTCCAATCGGTCGCGGCGCAGCTGCCACCGCCATTGGCGTTGCCGCTGTCGCTGCAGGTGTCGCTGCCCTGACCGGTGACGGCGCTCACGCACAAGTTGTTGTTCTGGCAACTCCATGTGGTGACGTTGGGATTGGCGGCGTCGCCGCCGCAGGTGTCGCTGCCGTTGTTGCTGCTGCTCGCCAAGACGCCGTTGCCGTTGCCGTCGTTGCCGCAGGTCCAGTCGGTGGCGGCACACGAGCCACCGCCATTGGCATCGCCGTCGTCCGTGCAACTGTCGCTACCCTGACCGCTGACGGCGCTGACGCACAAGTTGTTGTTCTGGCAAGTCCAGGTGGTGACATTGGGATTGGCGGCATCGCCACCGCAGGTGTCCTTGCCGCTGTTGGCGCTTGAAGACAGGACGCCATTGCTGCAGGTCCAGTCGGTGGCAGCACAGGAGCCACCGCCGTTGCCATTGCCGCTGTCGGCGCAGCTGTCGCTGCCCTGACCCGTAACGGCGCTCACGCAGGTGTCGCCGCCCTGACAGGACCAGGTCGTGACCTTGGGGTTGGCCGCATCGCCGCCGCAAGTGTCCTGACCGCTCGAAAGCGCCGCGGTGCACGCACCGGCCTGGCAGGTGTTCTTCGACGCCGAGCACGACCCGCCGCCATTGGCGTTGCCGCTGTCGTTGCAGAAGCTGCCACTGCACGGCGTGTTATCGGCCTTGTTCGGGTTGGTACAGGCGCCGGTGGTCGACTGGCATTGGCCGGCGACGTGGCATTGGTCTTGGGCCGTGCAGGTCACGCCCAAGCACTCGCAGGCATCGCCCTTGCCGTCCCCATCGGTGTCGGTTTGGCAGGGGCCAGCGGCGGGTCCGTCGAAGTGGTTGACCAGCGTCAGGCCGCCGTTGGCGGCGATGTCGACACGCGGAGGCGTCGTTGCGTTCCAGTTGCTGCCGTCGCAGTCGTCTTCGATCGCCACGACCTTGCCGTTGATGCGCACCACCGCGGCATTGTCGACGCCGACCCGCACGATGGCCTTGGCGGCGCCAAAAGCCGGCAACGTGAAGGTAGTGCGATAGTAGCGAATCGAGCTGCCCGAACCAATCGCTTGCACGCCCCACGCACTGGCAAAGCCATTGCACACGCCCGAGCCGCCCATGCTAACGCCGTTGGTAAAGGTGCCGGCGGCCGGTGCGCCCGCGCTGGGTTGCAGCGTGTTCTGGCCGCAGGCGGTAGTGCCGCTGGTGATGGTCGTGCTCGCCTTCCACTGGCTGTTGGAGCCCACCGTGACCGTCTGGCCATCGACGTCGACGTCCATGCGCATGCCAAAGCAGCCCTGGTCACCGCCGTTAAGGTTCTGTACCTCGACGATGACCTCGTTGCTGCCGGCGACGAACGGCGTGCCAGTCGCCTGGCTATCGCAGTTGCTGACCGTCGGGCAGTTGTCGCAGGCGTCGCCCAAGCCGTCCGAATCGCTGTTGGCCTGGTCGGCGTTGGCGGTGGTCGGGCAGTTGTCCGGTGCGACGCAGCCGGCGCCATAAATCTTGAAGCCGGCGTCGTAATAGTCCGGCCACGGCGACGTGTCGGCGTTGACGATGCCGCCGCCGGTGTACGCGTTGTTGACAGAGAACGCGGTGAACACGCAGTTGGCGCTGCTCGACGTCCAGACCAAGCCGTACGTCTTGCCCGGCACGACTGTGATCGGCGCAAAGTTGACTGTCAGCCACTGGCCTGCGGCCGATTTCGCCGTACCCTGAGCGAGCTTGACGCCTCCGGCTGAATGCGCGCCATCGTAGATTGCGAGCGTGATGTCGGCGTCACCGCTGTAGTAGGCGTTGGAAATGAGCACCGCAGCCCCGCCGATCGTGTTGCTGGTCGCCTTGAACGACTGGAAATACTGCGGCGTGGTGTAGATGCAGGTCAGCGCATCGCCGACGCCGGCGTTGTTGGCAAGCGTTACTTCGCCCGTTGCGGTACATGCGGTTGTGGACCCGCAAACGCCATCTCCGTCGCTGTCGTTGTTGGCGTCGTAGGTGCACGCATCGCACGCGTCGCCGAGGCCATCGCCGTCCACGTCCAGCTGATTGGCGTTGGCGTTGTTGACACAATTGTCGGTGCAGTCGCCCACGCCGTCACCGTCGGCGTCGATTAGCGTGTTGGCGCAGCCGCTGGCGGGGTTGCACGTATCGGCGGTGCACACGTTGTTGTCGTCGCAGTTCGGTGGCGCGCCGCCCGTGCAGGCGCCGGTCTGGCAAGTGTCGGCCTGGCTGCAGGCACTGCCGTCGCTGCAGGCGGTGCCATCGGCCAAAGGCGGATTGGTGCACGCGCCCATGGCGCCGGCAGCAGTCAGCAAGCGGATGTCGGCGATCTTGTGCGTGCCGTGGACGGTCATGCCGATGAGGTTGCCCGAGTCGATGGTGGCTCCGCCCGAAATGGGGAACTCGAAGGTCCACTTGCCGCCGCTGTTCGAGACGAACTTGCCGCCCTTGACGGCGTAGTTGCCTGACGCCGTCGTGCTTACCGTGCCACCGGCTCCGACCGAAACGCCCGTGAACTTGAATGCCGTAGCCTGATTGACACCCGAATCGACCAACGTGAGCTGCAGGCCCTTGATTGCCGTGCCGCCAGGCACCTGCATCGTCACCGCCAGCGCGCCGCCGGTCGGAAACACAGTCGAGTCATCGCAGTCGAACGCAGTGGCGACGTTGCAGATGTCGCCGCTATTGCCGACGTACGTGCCGGTCGTGCTGCCAATCGCATAGTTGCCGCCGCCTACGGTGCACATGTCGCCGTTTGCCATCAAGGCCTTGCCGTGCTCATTGACGATCGTTGGCTGCACGCATTTGACCCCAGCGGCCACCTGGCACTCGCCCACGCCGTGGCACTGGTCCTGGGCCGTGCACTGCATAGGCGTCCCGCCGCAGCTGCCCGCCTGGCAAGCGTCGGACAGCGTGCAACCATTGCCGTCATCGCAGCTTGCGCCGTCCGCTTTGGCGGGATTGTCGCACGCGCCGGTCGAAACGTCGCACACGCCGGCGACATGGCACTGGTCCTTGGCCTTGCACACCACCGGGTTGCCGCCGACGCACGCGCCGGCCTCGCAGGCGTCGAACTGCGTGCACGCATCGCTGTCGTCGCACGCACTACCATCGCTGGCGGCAGGATTGCTACAGGCGCCGGTCGCGGGATCGCAGCTGCCGGCCGTGTGGCACTGGTCGCTGGCGGTGCACTGCACCGGATTGGCGCCCACGCAGCTGCCGGCCTGGCAGGTGTCGCTCTGGGTGCAGGCATCGCTGTCGCTGCAGGCCGATCCGTCACTGGCGGCGGGATTGGAGCATGCGCCCGTCGCCGGGTCACAAGTGCCCGCAACATGGCACTGGTCGCTGGCGGAGCACTCAACCGGGCTGCTGCCGACGCAACTGCCCGCCTGGCAGGTGTCGCTTTGGGTGCAAGCGTCGCCATCGCCGCAGGCGCTGCCATCGGCCTTGGCCGGGTTGGTGCATGCGCCAGTGCTGGCATCGCAGCTGCCCGCATCGTGGCATTGGTCGCTGGCCGCACAGACCACCGGGTCGGCGCCGGTGCAGCTGCCAGCCTGGCAGGTATCGGTTTGGCTGCACGCGTCGCCGTCGTTGCAGGTCGTGCCGTCGGCGAGCGCCGGATTGCTGCACGCGCCCGTTGCGGCATCGCACTGGCCTGCGCCGTGGCATTGGTCGCCCGCTGCGCATACGACCGGATTGGCGCCGGTGCAGTTGCCGGCCTGGCAGGTGTCGCTCTGGGTGCAGGCGCTGCCGTCGTTGCAGCTGCTGCCCTGCGGCTTGACCGGATTACTGCACGCACCGCTGGTCGGGTTGCAGGTGCCGGCGACGTGGCATTGGTCGCTTGCGGAGCACACCACCGGATTGGCGCCATTGCAGCTGCCGTTCTGGCAGGTGTCGCTCTGGGTACAGGCGCTGCCGTCGTTGCACGCGGTACCATTGGCCTTGGCGGCGTTGTCGCACGCGCCGGTGCTCGGATTGCAGGTGCCGGCATCGTGACACTGATCGCCCGCGCACGTCACTGGTGTGCCGGCCTGACAGGAACCGCTCATGCACTTGTCGCCGGTGGTGCACGCATCGCCGTCCGAGCACACGGTGCCATTGGCCTTGACGTTTTGCACGCAGGCGCCGGCGCTGCACGATCCCGCCTGATGGCAGGCGTCGGCGGGGGCGTTGCAGGTCGTCTGCGCTACCAGCGTGCCGCCGGTGCACACCGAAATGGTGACCGCGTCGGTGCAAGCAACTTGACCCTCGCCCATGCATACGTCGCCGTTGAGGCAGGTCTGCGAAATGGGAATCGCCGGGCAGGCATCGCACACGTCGCCGAGGCCGTCGCCGTCGCTGTCGGTCTGGTTGGCGTTGGCGATGCCGGCACAGTTGTCGCTGTCGTTGGGCACGCCGTCGCCGTCCGAGTCGGTCGAGCCCGCTAAACCCAGCACCGCAGTGACGTTCTTGTTGGTCGCCAACGTCTGATTCGACAACGAAAACGCTTGGTATCCGGTCGTCGACGGCGGCGTGATGTTCATGTTGTTAGAGGGTGTATTCATAACCACGAAGCGATGGGATGCCAGTCCGGTCGCCAGTGGAGTCGGGCTGCGCTGTAGTTACCGAGCTGGCGCTGGCCTCTGGCGCTGTGTGCACCTGTGCGCTCGCATTGTCCCTGAAGTTGC
>SXRM01000194.1 GCA_005792545.1 Pseudomonadota bacterium
CGGCAAGACCCACTCGATGCTGGCGCTTTTTCACCTGTTCAGCGGCGTGCCGTCCAACCGGCTTTTCGGGCTGGAACCGGTGCTGAAATCCGTAGGTGTTGCTGCCGCGCCGCGCGCCAACCGTGCCGTCCTGGTGGGCACGCACTTGTCACCGGGCGAGATCTCGACCAAGCCCGACGGCACCCGTGTTCGCACACTTTGGGGCGAAATGGCGTGGCAACTGGGTAAGGCCGAGGGCTACGCGCTAGTGGCCGATTCCGATGCACGCGGGACGTATCCAGGCGCGCAGGTCATCGCCGAACTGTTCCGCCGAACAGGCCCGGCGCTGGTGCTTATCGACGAGTGGGTGGCCTATGCGCGCAACACCGTCGATCGCGCAGACTTGCCGTCTGGCGACTTCGACAATCAGTCGAGTTTCGCCCAGGCACTGACTGAAGCCGCCAAAGTCGTCGACAACGCGATGGTGGTGGCGTCGATTCCGTCGTCTGACATTGAGGTCGGCGGGCAGAACGGCCGGCATGCGCTCGCGGTACTCAAGAATGTATTTGAGCGCGTCGGCAAGACGTGGCGGCCGGCCACGCCAGACGAAGGTTTCGAAATCGTGCGCCGTCGCCTTTTCGAGCCGGTCGCCGCCAAAGACGCCGCCGCCCGCGATGCAGTCATCGACGCCTACGCCCGCATGTACCGCGACAACCGCACCGATTACCCGCACGGCTGTGGCGAGGAGGAGTACCGGCGCAAGCTGGCGGCGGCCTACCCGATCCACCCTGACGTGTTCGATCAGCTTTACGGCGAGTGGTCCAAACTCGACAAATTCCAGCGCACCCGCGGCGTGCTGCGCCTGCTCGCCAATGTCGTGCACAGGTTGTGGGAGGGCGGTGACAGTGCGCTTCTGGTAATGCCTGCGTCGATCCCGATGGACGACCCGGCGGTGCGCTCAGAACTCACGCGCTACCTGGACGACCTATGGGAGCCGATCCTGTCATCGGACATCGACGGCCCCAGTTCGCTGCCGGTGGAACTGGACCGGCAGAATCCCAACCTCGGCCGCTATTCGGCCTGTCGCCGGGTGGCACGGACGCTGTACCTCGGCACGGCGCCAGGCGCCAAAGACAAGAACCCCGGCATCGACGACCGCCGCGTCCGGCTAGGCTGCACGCAACCCGGAGAAACGGCTGCGACTTTTGGCGATGCCTTACGGCGCTTTGGCGACCGTGCCAAGCACATTCACCAAGACGGCAACCGCTACTGGGTTTCGACCAAGGCCAACCTAAACCGCCTGGCCGACGACCGCGCCGCTTCCAAGATGCAAGCGCCTGAGGAATTGCACGCAGAGATCGTCGACCGCATCCGCGCCGAGTGCAAGGGCAAGGCCAATCGGGGCGAGTTCGCGGGCGTTCACCCATGCCCAGAGTCGTCGGCAGAGGTCCACGACGAGCCCGAAGCGCGCCTTGTCATTCTTGGCCCACAACACGGCCATCGCAAGGGTATGACCGCCAGTGCGGCGCAGTCGCACGCGCTCGACATGCTGGTCCGTCGAGGAAACGGACAGCGCATCAACCGCAACACCTTGGTTTTTCTTGCGGCGGACTTCACGCGCCTGGACGAACTGCTGCCGGCTACTGCGCAGTTTCTGGCTTGGCAGAGCATCGCCGACGAATGGGAGGCCCTGAACCTCGATCCTTTCCAACGCAAACAGGCCGACAATAAGCTGAAAGATGCCACTGAACGCGTCGCATCGCTCATTCGCGAAGCATGGACGTGGTGCCTTGTACCCAGGCACAAGCAGGCCACGGACGACGGCACCGCGCGCCCTGACGACGTGGTTGCGTTTGACGAAATCCGTGTCAGCGGTGTCGACGCACTTGCCCGCCGGACTGCTGCCAAGCTCAAGGGCGAAGAACAACTGCTGCCGGCGATGGGCGGCGTGCGGTTGCGCATGGAACTCGACGCCTGGCTGTGGCGCGACCGCGACCACGTGAGCATCGGCCAGTTGGGCGAGTGGTTTGCACGCCACCTGTACCTACCGCGCGTGATCAACCGCGAAGTGCTGGTCGGTGCAATCGCGGACGGCCTCGGCCAGTCGAACCTCGACGACACGTTTGCGGTGGCCAGCGCTTACGACGAGGCCGAGCGGCGCTACCGCAACCTGCAATTGCGCGGCAAGCTGCCGGTGCCGGAAAGCGGGACGCTGGTCGTCAAGCCTGATGTCGCGAAAGCGCAAGTTGAACCGCCGCCGCCTCCACCTCCACCTCCGCCGCCCCCGCCGGGCGGACTAAAGTGCCCGAAGTGCAGTGCGCCTGAGACCGACTGGTCGCCTTCCTTGGGCAAATGCGCTCGGTGTGGATACCAGGAGCCGCCGCCCCCGCCCCCGCCACCACCACCTCCGCCCCCGCCGCCCTCACCGACCATGCCCAACCTTTTCGTGGCGTCGGTGCAACTTGACGCCAATCGGCTCGGTCGCGACGCCGGCCGCGTGGCCGAAGAGGTGCTGCAACACCTGACTGTGCTGCAAGGTGCCAACCCGGCGGCGACGCTTGAAATCCTCGTTCGTGTGCCCAGCGGTGTGCCGGCGGATGTCGTTCGCACCGTCACCGAGAACTGCAACACGCTCAAGTTCAAGCGGCATGGGTTTGAGCGCGAGTAGGCTGCAAGCCCAAAACATCACGCCGTTCAACCGCGCTGCTTGCGCCGCAACTCGACAACCTCGCCCCCCAGCCCATTACCCACCGGCACCATCCCCGAAAACCGCCCGCGATCCGCGGCAAATGCTTCCGGCGTCAAGTGCGCGTACCGCATGGTCTGGTCGATCGAGCCGTGCCCCAGGATCTTCTGCAGCCGGAACATGTCACCACCGCGCATCGCAAAATGCGAAGCAAACGTGTGCCGCAAGTCGTGAAAGCGAACGTAGTGCCGCTGCCGACCCTTGGGGCGCTCAAACCCCGCCCGGTCCAGCACGCGGTGGAATTGCTCGGCGAAAACCCGGTCTTTGGGGTGGTGCATTTCGCCCTTCTGGTTCGGAAACACGATTGGCAACGGGCACTTGAGGCGCCATTGCCGGAGTACGGGCAGGAGTTCATCCACGATGGGTACCCAACGCACCTTGCCGCTCTTGGTCGGCCCGGTGAAGCTGCGGTCCACGGTGATCAACTGACGGTCAAGGTCCACCCGATCCCAAGTCAGCGCCGCCAGTTCACCCTGCCGCATCCCGGTCAAAACGGCCGTCGCGTACAGCACATAGCACTTTTCGTCGTCCTCCAGCGCCGCAGCCAGGAAGCGCCGCACCTCGTCAAAGGTGCGCAGGTAGCAGAAATTCCGATCCATTCCACCAATCCGCGGCATGTCGATGAGCGGCACACGGTGGATCCACCCGATTCGGTGCGCATGCTTGAGCATCGCCGACAGCAATACCAGCACGTGCTTTTTGGTCTGCGGCGACAGTGCCCGCAGCGCAGCCGAAAACGCGATGATGCGCTCGTCGTTGATGTCCGTGAGCGCGACGCCTTTGAACGTCGGCATCAAGTGGACGCGCAACCGGGAAGCGTCGAACTTCGCGCTGCGTTTGTCGGCGGTGACAGTCGGCCAGGCTGCCGCGAGGTCGTCGAAGGTCTTGCGCGGTGGCGGCGCAGCAGCGAGACCCGACCGCACCGCCGCTGTGTCAGCTTGTCGCTTGGCGAGCCCAGCCCGCGCCAGGTTGTGCGTCGGAAACGTCGCCGACCGCCGCTTGCCGGTGTGGTCGTCCCACTTGACCTGATAGTTGCCGCTTTTGAGTTTGATTGGTCGAGCTTGTCTTGCCATGGCCTTGCCTCCTGCGGGCAAGGTAGATGGCGGCCACCGAAGCGTCTCCCCAGAAGAATCGCGCGGATTCCAGGGGGAAATGACCGGGTACGAACGCGTAGGGGGTGGAACGCCGCCATTGTCCACAGAGTGGCAACGCGCACATCCCAAATTCAAAATTCCCTAGCGCGCGACGACAGATTCGAACTGTCGACCCTTGGCTTCGGAGGCCAATACTCTATCCAGCTGAGCTAGTCGCGCAAAACACCGGGCGGCAGCCCGACGGGGCCGAGATCTTAGGCCCCACCGCCCGCCCGGTCAACGCCTTTACAAGCCACCTTGCCGTCCTATCTTTGCGCCCCCGCCGGCGCCCCCGCGTCGGGAATAGGCCGCGCCCGCCGCAAGTTGGTGCCGCCGGTCGCCCCGCTCGCCCCTGCGCGGCGAACCCCGACCGTCGGCAACGGTCGCGCAAACATTGCAGAATTCTGGAGCCGCATCGATGCAGGACATCCGCTCGCTTAACGACATGATTCGCCAGGAGTCGCAGTTCGTGGACGCGATCCTGGACGAGATGAAAAAGGTCGTGGTCGGTCAGACCCACATGGTCGAGCGCTTGCTGTTTGGGCTGCTGACCGGGGGCCACGTGGTGCTCGATGGGGTGCCGGGCCTCGCAAAGACCCTGACCTGCAAGACCCTGGCGCGCTGCCTGTCGATCCAGTTCCAGCGCATTCAGTTTACGCCCGATCTGCTGCCCGCCGACATCC
>SXRM01000019.1 GCA_005792545.1 Pseudomonadota bacterium
CCTCCTGCCCCGCGCAGCTGGAAAACGACAAAGATGATGTGGCTGGCCGAGGCGGCGTTTGGCGCGCGCGGTGGAGCTTGGGGATTTTCGGACGGCTGGGTAGGTGGTTGGCGCGCCTGCGGCGCCGGGCACAGGGTCGAAGGGTCAAAAGATCGAAAAGTCCCGTCGACAGCGGCTACCGAACACACCGAACCCGGTCGGTACTGCCGATGCCGTCGTCGTTGCCGTAGCCACCGTTGAAGTAGACGTGCCAGGCGGAACCGCCCCCGACCGACGGCGTCCCGGTCCAATACCACTGTGCTGAGTTGGCGAACACCGCCGCGACCTTCTCTTTAATCGGCCGCGACAAGTCCACCGTCGTTTGCAACTCCAACACCGTGGGCAAGCGCCAGCCCGCCTTGCCGGCCAGCGTCAACTTCGCGCAGTAATCCTTCGCCTGCGCCCTGTTCAGGTCCTTGCCGCTGTCCGCGCGCTGCCACGTCAGGCTGTGCTCGGGGTCGGCGACCGTTCCATCACCGTTGTCAACGTACTTGGTCGTGTTTCGATCTGGGATTGGCTGGGCGGCCACTTGTTCGGGCGAGAGCGGGGTGTCACTGGGGATCCCTTGGACAGCGGTCGCGGTGGTTGCGGGCGCCGTGACGGCAACAGGCGGGGGCCGCGGCTGCGCATTCTTCGGCCCGAACAGGTTCCACGTCCCGATTACCAGCGAGAGCCCAACGAGGCCATAAGCCAAGCGGCGCCCTGCTATGTCCCACACCGAATCGCCGCCGGGATTCCTCTCAGGCATCGCGGCAAGCAGCTGGCCCGGGCCGGCTTCCTGTTCAGCTGCCAATTCCGTTTGTTCCGCATACACTTTTGCCGCCGCAGCAGCGTCGTCGGACAACTTGGGCGTCAGCTCATCTGCGGACGCCGATGACCTTGACCGCAACCTCTCCAACACCGTCCCCAAAGGCCCCGCATCCAAAAACCGCCCCTCCCGTCCAACCTCCAACGCCTGCGCCACCGCCAAGCCAACCTCGCGCGGCACGCCCGCCACCACTTCGTCCACCCTTGGCACCCGCTCCAGCCCCTCGTACAGCTTGATCAACCCCAGATTATCATCCGCTTCCACGGGCAGCCGCCCGGCCAGCAACTCCCACAGCATCATGCCCAGCGCCCACACGTCGGCCCGCGCGTCGACATCCTTGGCATTCTTGAACTGCTCGGGCGCCATGTACGGCGCCGTCCCCATTCGCGCGTTGGTCTTGGTGCCAATGTTTGCGCTGCCCAGCACCTTGGCGATGCCAAAATCCGCGACCTTGGGCACGCCTGGCCACGGCCGCCCCTGGCCCAGGTCGAGCATCACGTTCTCGGGTTTCAAATCGCGGTGCACCACGGCCGCGCCGTCCAGGCCCTGTCTGTGCGCGTGGGCCATGGCCTCCAACACCGGGGTCATCACCGCCAGCACTTCGGCCAGCGGCCACGGCCCGGGTCGGCGTTGCATCGCCTGGCGCAGGTTCATGCCGTCGATGAAATCCATGACCATCGCGGGCGCGTCGGGGTCATCCACGTAGTCCGTCACCTGGACGATGTTCGGGTGGCGCATACGAAACTGTGCGCGGGCTTCCAGCCTGAAGCGCTCCACCGTGCGCGGTTGCATGGCGTAGTTGGGTAGCAACACCTTGATGGCGTGCTGGGTGCCCATTGCGATGTGGCGGCCGCGATAGACAATCGCCATGCCGCCGTCGCCGAGCGTCGCCTCGATTTCGTAGTTGCCGATGCGGTGGCCGGGTTTTAGCATCCGGCGAGGCTAGCGCGCTGTGCATGGGTCGGCAAGCGGCAGCACCAGACGGCCAGTCGCCGCGACATCTCAGTTGGCAGCCCCACCAACGGCTTGCAGCGCCGCAAGTCCCCCGTGCAAGAACGCCTCCAGCGGCACCACCTGGACGCCACGCTCGACCGCTGTTTCGTTGCCACGGTACACCAGCCACCGCTGCGCCATCGGGTAGTCGCGGCCAAATGCCTCCAAACCGGCGAGATCCTCGCGGCGCAACCGATTGGTTGACTTGACCTCGATGGCGGCGAACACTTGCTCACCGTACAGCACGAAATCGACTTCAACCCCAGCCGCGGTGCGCCAATGGTATAGGTGGGCATCGCGGCCGCTGTAGGCGAGCCAAGCCCGCAGGTGCTGCGCGACCAGCCCCTCCAGGGCTGCACCTTCGATGTGCCCCGGCCGATCCAACGCGCCTTTGGGTCGCAGCGTGCGAAACACCCCGGTATCGAAGTAGAAAAACTTGTGGTGCTGGCTCAGCTCGCGGCGCGCCGCACGCGCGAACACTGGGATCCGGAACGCGACCAGCAGGTCTTCGATGATAGACAGATAGCCATCCACGGTCTTGCGCGCAATTTCGCAATCACGTGAGACCGCGGCGAGGTTGAGCGGCGCCCCGTGAGAGAACGCAAGGGCCTCCAAGAAGCGGCCAAAGCCACCGATGTCGCGCACCAGGCCTTCGTGTTGCACTTCTTGGTGCAGGTAGAGCCCAACGTAGGCGCGCACGGTATCGGCCGGGTCTGCCGCCTGGTGCACCAATGGCACAAGCCCGGTCTGTAGCGCAGCTTCGGTCGACCAGGCGTCGCCAAGTTCCGCCGCGATGAAAGGGTGCATGGTGCGCACGACCGCGCGGCCGGCCAGCAAGTCGACGCCGGCGCGCTTGAGTTGCGCGCACTCGACCCCGTCAGCACAAACCGCAGTTCTGGCCGCCGCTCAATCAGCGCGTGAACGGTGTCGAGCAACTGCGGGGCTTTCTGCAGCTCGTCGATGACCAGCGTCGCCGGCCCGCGCTGGGCGTTGGCCAGTTCGATCAGGCGCTCGGGCCGCGCCGAGAGCGTGCGGAGCGTGGCTGGGTCGAGCAGATCGACGCTGACCGCGTCCGTCAACTGCTGACGCGTCCACGCCGATTTGCCGGTTCCGCGCGGGCCGAATAGGAAGAAGCTGCCGCGGCCCGGCGGCGCGAACGCGCGATGAAAGGGTAGGTGTTTTTGCATGGTTGGCTTGACTGTCGGAAACTGGCGGCGCTGCCGCCGAATTTAGACGGATTGTGGCGGTGTAGGCGCAAGAAGGCAAGGTCGGCGTGTTGTCAGGGCTGCATTGCGCGTCGAAACGCCGCATCCGCCAACGCGTCGGCTGGCGACAGCATGCGAATGCCCTGCACCGCGACGAGGCAAAGGAGGTCTTGGTCGCCGCTGACCAGCCAGCGCGCATCGGTCGTGAGTGCTGCGTGAACGAAAGGGTCGCCTTGCACTTCTCGGCAATGGCGCGGTCGTGGATGGCCGGCGATTTGCGAATACCCCAGTCATTGCCGGTGTCCGCGCCGGCCGCTTCATGTCCAACGCCGGCCGTCTTTTTGTAAATCCGACCGGATTTGGAAAATATGCGGGAGGAGTTGTCCAACGCCGGCCGGATTTGATGCAAAGTCGGCCGACGTTGTACGACGCCGGCCGGAAATTTTGCGCTGCCACCCGACGCGCCTACAATCCGGCCGGCCCCCAAAGGAGGTTCCCGATGGCAAAGCTCAGCACCACGAAATCGGCAGCCGCGCAAATCCAGGACGCAGGCATGGTGGTCGCCGCGGTCAAGAAACACGAGAAGGCGCTGCCAGCGCAGGCCAAGACGCTGGCCGCCGAGGTCGCCAAGCTCAAGGTGGAGGCCGAGCAGGCCAATGCCGTGCAAGAGCAGCTCAAGGCCGACCTCAAGAAGGCCGGAGAAGCGGTCAGGGAGAAGCTGGCGGCGCTGCGCGGCAAAAGGACGCGGCTAGTGCGGCTGGCCGAGGCGACGTTTGGCGAGCGGGCGTTGGAGTTAGGGGATTTTCGGACGGTTGGGTAGGTGGTGGGAGCGCTGGCGGGGCGGGCGCAAAGGGTCGAAGGGGCAAAGGGGCAAAATGTCGCCCGTCGGACCTCACCTCACGCACCGCACGCGGTATGCGCGGACCTTCGTGTTGTAGTCAGAGCTGCCATGGCGATAGCCGACGAGCCACGCCAAGGAGTTCGGCGCAACCCGTGCCGGCGAACCGGACCAATAGGGTGTCCCAGAATTCATGAACACCGCAGCAACACGCTGGCCCTCCGGGCGTGACCTGTCCACCGTGGTCATGAGCTCAACCACGGTTGGATGCCGCCATCCAGCCTTGCCGGCCAGCGTCAAGTTCGCGCAGTAAACACCTGCCGCAGATCCACTCAGGTCTTTGCCGCCGTCGCCGAGCGTCGCCTCGATTTCGTAGTTGCCGATGCGGTGGCCGGGTTTGAGCATGTGGCGAGCCTAACGCGGCGTATCGGTGACGGCAATCGTCCGACGAGTTATTCGGCGAGGTGACTGGCAACCGGCGATCGGCAAGAGCAGCGGGCAATGGGCGCAAATCCAAACCCGAGCGCCCATTCTTTTTTAGGTTTGTAATTTCAAGCCATTGGCTAGCGGCCTTGGCGGCGCATCGACCGCCTGGCGGAAACTTTCATCCCAGGTATCCGACGCCCATGCACAACGCAGCC
>SXRM01000195.1 GCA_005792545.1 Pseudomonadota bacterium
CATCATCCAGCACCAGACGACCGAGCTTTGGATCAAGCTCGTGCTGCACGAACTGCGCGCTGCGATCGCGCACATTCGTGCCGACGAACTGGAGCCGTGCTTCAAAATCCTGGCCCGCGTCAAGCACATCCAGGCACAGCTGGTCTCGCAGTGGGCGGTGTTGGCCACGCTGACGCCGACCGAGTACATGCAGTTTCGCTACGTGCTGGGACCGGCCAGTGGCTTTCAGTCGGTGCAGTATCGCCTGGTTGAGTACCTGCTCGGCAACAAGGACGGCCGGACCATGGCCGTGCACCGCCACCGCCCGGCCGATCACGCGGCGCTGCAAGAGGCGCTCGACAGCCCGAGCATCTACGACGAGTTTCTCGCCTACCTTGGGCGTCATCAGCACCCGGTCCCGGCCGAAGTGCTGCAGCGCAAGGTGTCGGAGCCGTACGTTGCACACCCCGGCGTGGTCCAGGTGTTTCGGTCCATCTACGCAGACCCCGAGCGCCATTGGAATGCGTACGAGATGGCCGAAAAACTGGTCGATGTCGACGAGCAGTTCAGCTTGTGGCGGTTTCGGCACATGAAAGTCGTGCAGCGCGTCATTGGCCACAAGCGTGGAACCGGTGGCACGAGCGGCGTCAGTTACTTAAAACTGGCCATCGAACAGACGTTCTTTCCAGAGCTGTGGGAAGTGCGCACGCACCTGGAACAGCGCGTCGTCGAGCCCTGATCGCGCTGACGGCCGCTGTTCGCAAGCCACACTGCCACGCGCATTTCAATCGACGGAGACGGCCTTGCCCCCGGTCCAAAATTTGCGGACCGCGAGCATGGGCTTTAGCTCAAAGCAGCTGCCGGCCGTGACGAGGCCTTTGTCGAGCGGCAAGTCCAGGATCATCGCGTGTTCCAGGTTGCGGCCGCTGCGAAACGACTTGAAGGGCGTGCTGACCTTGATGCCGTTTTTGGGGAGCTTGGCGACGGCGAGATCGCACGCTTTGCCGTTGGCGGTCGCCGTACTCGCGGTGCCGTCCTGAAGAAAAACCCGCACCTGATCGATGCGGCCGTCGTTCAACTGCACGTCGCCCAGCACCAGGGCGTTGGTCTCCGACTGCAGACCTGCCAGCTCGATCGGGCGCCCGACCTGCAGGATCGCCCAGTTGCCGTCGGCATCGAACTCCTCGCTGGTCGTGGCGATGCTGTTCAGTTGACTGTCCGCGCCCAGGTGCACTTCGATGCGGTCGATCGCCAGCGCAGCAGTCTGTACGCCGGCCGGCAGCCGAGCCGTGAGCTTGAGCGTCAGGGTCGACGGCTCAAGGTTGGTGTCACAGGCCATCAAGCCCGTGACCGTCCATGCCGCAAGGCAATAACTGAGTGTTCGAATCACCGCGACTCCTTGTGACTGCCTACGAACCGCGCAGCCAACCGCCGTCGACCGCGATCGCCTGACCGGTAATGTACCCCGCGCGGGCCGAAGCGAGAAAGGTGGCCAGCGCCGCAAACTCAGCGGGCTCGCCCATCCGGCCCATCGGCACCTGCGCTGCGACCTGTGCGTCGGTGACGCCGAGCTCGGTCATGCGCTCGGTCCGGGTAAAGCCTGGCAAAAGCGCATTGATCGTCACGCCTTGAGCGGCGACCTCAGGGGCCACACTTTTGACGAGGCCTAGCAAGCCCGCGCGCAGGCCATTGGATACCGTCAGGCCAGCCATCGGTTCTTTGGCCGCGACCGAGGTGACCAGCAGGATGCGTCCGAAGCCCTGCGCCGTCATCGTCGGCAGCGCCGCCGTCATGGCGTCGGTGGTGCTCAGCCACAGGTTCTGGAAACCGGCCTGCCACGCCACGGCATCTACTTGCGCGAAGGTCGCCTTGGGCGGGCCGCCGCTGTTGCAGACCAGGATGTCCACGCCGCCCAGCTCCGCGATCGCCTGCTCCGTGACCGCCTTGGCGGCTCCAGGCTGGGCCAGGTCCGCGGCCAGATACACCACCGATTCGCCTTGCAGCGACAGCCGTACAGCAGCCGCAGCCAGTCGGTCGCCATCGCGCGCAACCAAGCACACGCGAGCGCCCTCGCGCACAAGTTCGTCCGCAATCGCATAACCCAGGCCGCGCGACGCCCCAAAGACCAGCGCACGCCGCCCGCGCAGCCCCAGTTCCATGCTGACTCCGGTTGGATGCTACTTGGGGCCGATCTGCGCACCGCCCGGGTAGCCGTACGACACGTAGTCGGCCCAGCCGTACACGACCAAACCCACCGGCTTGGTCGAGGTCAGCAGGTGATTGCCCGGGTTGACCGGCATGCGCGCCACCTGCCACTTGGGTGCAAACGGCGTCCACAGCGCCGGTGCCACCGCCGCAGTGTCGATTTTCACCACGGCGTCAATCGGCGCAATGATGTTGACGTAGTTTTCCGTGTACTTGTTGGGCACCAGGAAACGGTAGTTGTCGAGGAACTGCTCGACTGCCGGCGTGTTGATCATGTCGGGATCACCAATCTTGGCGTCGGTCACTTCCTGAATGTTCGGGCAATCGGCGTGCTTGGTGCACGAAATCGGCGTCTGCTTGGTGTTCCAGTTGTAGCCGCACACTTTCTGGCCCAGGTACGACCCGGAGCACTCGTCGTTGTTCGGGTTGGGCGCGTGGCTCGACGCCATGAACTGTGTGACCTGAATCGGGTTGTTCGAATTGACCACAAAGTCCTGATCCGACTCGATCTCGAACCACTGGCCCTTGGCGAGCTTGGGAATCGGCGCCTGCGCGGGGCTGGTGCTGATGACGGTGTCGTTCTCCGATGCGACGAAGCGCCAGGCGTCCTTCTCCTTGCCGCGCTTTTTGAGCTTGGTGGCGTAGTACTGCTTGCCCCACGCGTTGACCGGGAACAGTTGCTCTTCCATGTGGTCGGCGCAGCAGGTCTTGGGACAGTCAGCGTTGGTCGTGCAGGTCCAGCCCTGGAACTGGCATTTGCCGTTGATGCACTTGTCGGTGTCAGGCGAGTTTGAAGCTTCAGAGCCTGCGAAAACGGCAACGCGGTGCGAAGCCTTGATGTAAGTACCTGTGGGGTCCTGGCCGACGCCATTGGTCTCGATGTTGAGCACCTGGCCTTGCTGCAAAGTGAAGTCCATCTTGTCGCCCGGCTTCATGGCCTGAATGCCCTGACCGGGTTGGGTCTTGGCGGTCGATACCACGGTCACGATGGTGTTGCCCGGTTGCACGGCGACGACGGTGAAGTACGACCGCAAATTGTCGTGGGCCTGGGTGCGCGACACGATCCAGTATTCGGTGCCAACCACGTTGCTGGGCAGCAGCAGCGACGCGTCGTTGCTGAACACGTCAAAGTTCTGCAGCGGATTGAACTGGTAGGCCACGATCGGCTGGTCGCTCTTGATGCGGTAGACGTTCTTGTTGACGTTGGTGTTATCCTGATTGAGCGGCGGCACTTTCCACGACGGATCCGGCAAGTCGATGATTTTCAGGCCATTGCCCTGCACGGTATAGGTCTGCTTCTGACCCGTACCAGCCTCGACGGTGACCGAAATCGCCTTGTCCTTGGTGTTGGACACGATGACCGAGAATTGCGAGTTCTGCGCGTCGTAGTAGCCACCGGAACCATTGGGGACTTTGGCGTTGTCGAGATCGACTGCCCAGTAGTCACAACCCACATTGGTGTTCGACTTCATGTCTTCCGCGCAGGGATCGACGCACAGGCCGCCCTGGCACGCCAGGCCCTTTTCGCCGCACTTCTCGAAGATGGCAAAGCCGCTGCCGTCGTCAGCGCATTCCATCGCGTTATCGCCCTGGCAGACCTTGTCGCCGGGCACGCATGAGTTGCAGTAGGGCTTGAGATCCTTGGACAACGTGCATTTCTCCACGCCATTGCACGACTTGAGCACGTCGGCGCTGGTGCCGTCGTCGCTGCACTTGAGCACTGCTTTGGACACCGTCTGCCCGGGCGCGTTCGGCGCGCAGAAGGTCTTGGCGGGCTCACACAAACCGCATTTGCCGTCAAAGCACAAGGGCGACTCGCCCGGGCATTTGGCAACCCCGACGCCGTCGCCGGTGTCGTTGCAGGTGGCCAGGAACTGTCCGTCGCACCAGGTCTTGCCGGGATCGCAGGCAATGTTCTTGCAGGTGAATTTGTCGTCGCAGATCTTGCCGTCACCGCAGTTGAAGTCGGTCAGGCACTCGACGCACTGCTTGAGGGCAACTGCGCAGAACGGTGTCTTTTCAAGGCTTTTGCAGGCGCCGCTGGTTTGGCAGATGGGGCCGACGTAGGTGTCTGCGGGCCCGGTGTCCGCGACCGCGTCTTCATCTGTGCTGCCGCAGTCTTCCGTACAGGCGTCTTCGACCGCCCCCGCGTCGTCTGCGGAGCCGTCGGTCAACGTATCCGGCGCGGAGCCGGCGTCTGTCTTGGTCGCGTCCTTGGTCGTCGACGGCACATCGGGCTGGGGTAGCGTATTGCCGCCGCCCAGGTTGTTGTTTAGACCGCCGCCCGAATTGTCGGTTGGGGCCGTCGCGCAGGCGGCCAGCACCATCGCGACGACAAGGGGCGCCACGCGCAAGGCCGAAGCGGCGAAGGCGCGCCGGTGAGACAACCACTCGAACTGTAAAGTCATTTTTCACCAGCGGCGCGGCTTGGACCGCGCGAGCAACGGCACAGAATAGCGGAGGCGCCCCGCGCGCTCAATGTGGAAATGCGCCATTGTTGGGGTCGCTGCGCCCCGTGAGGCCAACGGCGTCATTCGGGCAGCGGCAATCGTTCGCGGCGCAGGTGGCCGTGGCGCAGTCGCTCAAATTCCCCCGGAGCGCGTGCGAACTGCGTGGCGCAACGGTCTAGTGCAGAGTCGGCGACCAGGTCCGCGCCCGCCAACCTGGCGAGTGCGTCGGCCACGGTTCGGGCCAGCGGGGGCGGTTCCGGCAGCCTGACGTGCGCAAGCAGGGCGGCGACCGCTCGGCGCGCGACATCCAGCTTGCCTTCGATGCTGTGCCCCGCGATATGCGGCGTTGCCAGAGCGCACGCCGCCAGCGTGCCGGCGTTGGGTCGCGGTTCGCCTGCAAACGTATCGAGCGCCAGCCGTAGCCGACCAGTGCGGACAAGCTCTGCGGCCGACGCCTCGTCGAGGATGCCGCCGCGCGCCGCATTCAGTAGCAGGCAGCCTGGCCTGGCCCAACCGTCCAGGTGCTGCGTATCGAGCAACCCGTACGTCGGGTGAGCGCCACCTTTCGTCAAAGGAACGTGCATTGTGACCACATCAGGGTTGTGCGCCACGCCTTGGGCCAGCGTCACCCATGGCCGGGCAAACGCAGTCTGGGGGGCGTCCGCGAGCGGCGGGTCGCAGGGTAGCACGCGATGACCCGCAGCCAGCAGTCGATCGGCGACGAGCCCACCCACCGCGCCGACGCCCACGACCAATACCGTCAACGGTCCGGGCGGCCCCAGCCGGTCGAGCGCCCACTGCACCCAATCCGCCACTGCGCGCGCGTTGCCGCCGTGCCCCGTGTACAAGCGCACGCCAGCGGCCCGCAGCGCGCTTTCGTCCAGGTGATCGGTGCCGCTGGACAGCGTCGCAACCGCCGACAAGGCCGGCAATGCCGCCAACTCAGCCTCGCCCACCCGCGACATGGATCGCACTAGCACCGCCTGCGCGACTTCGGCATGGCTGCGGTCGCACTGCAACAGCGCGCGCGGGGCATACGGCCTCACGTCGCAACCGCTCAGCCACTCCAACGGAAAGGCCCGCGCGCTGCCGTCCAGGACTGCGGAATCCACGAGCACTACGGGTCGCATCAGGGCCACGCTGTCTTGGCCATCGCCAGCAGCGCTTGCCATTCCGCTTGGGTCAGCGGCGACACCGATAGGCGGTTTTCTTTGATCATGCGCACGTCTTTGAGCGGACCGCCGGCAGCGACGTCGGCCTTGATGGCTACCAGCGACACCGGCTGCAAGAGCGGACGGACGGGCGCCACGTCGACCGCGGACCAGCGCTCGTCGGCCGTCGTCGGGTCCTGGTAGTGCGCGCGAACCACCCGCGCGATGCCGACCGCCGCCTTGTCGAGGTTGCTGTGGTAGACGAGCACGTGGTCGCCGGGGACCATCGCGCGTAGGTGATTTCGCGCGGCATAGTTGCGGACGCCGTCCCAGCAGCCGATGCCCAGCCGCTCCAAGTCGGCGTAGCTGAACACATCCGGTTCCGTCTTCATCAGCCAAAATGCCATGGCGCCCCCCAAAGAACGCAGCGATGGTGGCCAAGCGGCGGCCGATCGTCAAACCGGCCGAAGGCAACCCTGGCCCGGCTGCACAGACCGCGCAACCGCGTTACAATCCCGCCGCCGCCGTGTGGGTGGGCCCAAGGAACCGATGACGCCCGTTGCATTGAACACTGGCGCGGATGCCGCCGACCACCGCGATCACCCCCACGCCCACGCCCATACGCACGCTGGCGAATGGACCGACCTTGCAGGCGCTCAACAGCTGCTAAAGCGCCACCAGGTCGGTCCAGCAGAGCTCGACTTGCTGCGCAAGGTCGGCGAACGCGTCATCCCGCGGCTGGACAAGTTCATCGACCGCTTCTACGAGTGGGTGATCGATCAGCCTGAATTTGCGGTCTATTTTGCGGACGAGCACCGGCTGGCGCGCGTCAAGCGCTTGCAGCTCGCGTATTGGCGGACTTTCTTCGCCGCGGACATCGGCCAGGATTACGTCCGCTATCGGCGCGAAGTCGGCGCGGTTCACGCTCGCGTCGGGCTTGGGTTGCCGGCGTACTTCTCGGCTATGGATGTGTCGCTGACGTTGCTGGCCGACACCGTGCAGGACGCCGTCCGCGACCCCGGCGAGTACCTGCCCACGCTGCGCGCGATGACCAAGATGGTGCACGTCGACACCGCGCTGGTCGTTGAGGCCTATAGCCGCATCGTGCAAGAGAAAATCGCCGATCAGGCCCGTTCGATCTTGGAGATGTCGACGCCCGTGACCGCGCTATGGGAGGACATCCTGATGCTGCCGATCGTCGGCATCGTCGACTCGCGGCGCGCCCAGGACGTGATGCGCTCGGCCTTGACCCGCATCGCCGAGACGCGGGCGCGGGTGTTCATCATGGACATATCGGGCGTCAGCGTCATCGACACCGCCGTCGCCAACCACCTGATCAAAGTGACCAAGGCTACGCGCTTGATGGGCTGCGAATGCCTGCTGAGCGGTCTGTCGCCGGCCATTGCGCAGACAATTGTCGAGCTCGGCATCGACGTCGGCGACATCCAGACCCGGGCCACGCTGCGCGATGCGCTGGAAGAGGCGTTTCGGCGCGTTGGTATCGAAATCCGCCACGCGGGCAGGTAGGCACCTTGTCGTCGCACTCCCACGGCGAGTTCGGCTCGCCGCCCAATGCTTCCACACCGCTTTCGGTTATCGGCCGGGTGGTGGTGGCGACTTTGACGCGCGATCTGACCAGCCAGGGGTTGCACCGCGTGCAGGCAGATGTGCTGGAGCGCGTTCACCGCACGCGGGCGCGCGGCGTGGTCCTGGACATCGGCAGCCTCCAGTTGCTCGACCCGTGGGAGTTCGAGGCCTTGCAGCGGACCGCCAGCATGATTCGCCTACTTGGCGCGCGGGTGGTGTTGGTCGGGCTGGGCCCCGAGTCCGTCGAAGTGCTGGCCAGCCTGGACCTGCCCAGCGGCGGCTTTGACGCCACTCTTCTTTCGGTCGATGACGCCTTGCAATGGCTGGCGCGGTGAGGCAAGCAATGCGGCGCGTTCCCATGCCCGCGGTGGCGTGCCTGCTGTTGCTGGGCCAGGGCACCCGGTTCGGCCGGGCTTTCGGACCATGACAACTGGACCTCTGCGCGACGGCCCAGGGCCCCTAGGCGGACTAGCCGCGGCCAGCACCGTCGCCGTGGATGGCGCCAGCCCGCGGCAGGCAGTGGCCGTGTTTGGCATTGTCAGCGAGACGGACATGCACGCGCTGGTCGGGGGGCTTCACCGGCTCTTACAGGCCGCACACTGTGACCCGCTCAATGTCGGCCGCCTGGTCACGGCTGCCAGTGAGCTGGGGTACAACATCCTGCGCTACGCCGGGCGGGGCCAAATCACGGTGCGCATCGGCGTACTTGGCGGCCGCCGCGTGTGCGAGCTCGTCGCCGAGGACCACGGGCCGGGTATTGCAGACCTCGCATTGGCATTGCAGGACAACTTCTCGACCGGGTCGGGTCTCGGGCTTGGCCTGCCGGGCGTGCGCCGCCTAATGGATACATTTGACATTGCCTCGCAGCCAGGCCGCGGAACCCGCGTGACGGTGCGGAGGTGGCTGTGACAGGCGGCCTCGCGGCGAATTGGACGCTGGACGAGGGCCACTGTGTGTCCCCTTACCCGGGCGAAGCCGCGGCCGGCGACGCGGTTGTCGTCCACTGGCCGCGATCGCACGTTGTACACGCCCTCCTGCTCGACGTAGCGGGCCATGGACCGGCCGCCGCAAGCGTCGCAGCGCAGATCCGCGAGGCCTATGCCGCCTGGCCCGACGGGGCGGCCGCCGATCGGCTGACGCGGTGCCATGGGCTCTTGCGCGGTAGCCCAGGCGCCGTGGGACTAGCCGTGCGCGTCGACCTCGCGGCGGGGCGCATTCAGGTCGCCGCGATCGGAAATGTCGCGTGGTTGTTTCGCAGCTCCGGCGACGTGCGCCAGGGAGCCCCAGGGCAGCTCGGAGCGGTCTGCCCGCCGCTGCGCGAACTCGACCTCGCGCTCGGTGCCGTGGATACCCTGGTGGCAGCGACCGATGGCGTGCGATCGGCCGCTTGGCATTGGCTGGCGGGGTCAACGGGCTACACTACGGCGGGCGACCTGGCCCGCGAGATCGTGCGCCGGCATCAACGTCGCCACGACGACGCGGCGTGTCTGGTGTTGCAACTGCGTCGCTGCGGCGTGCCGACGGGAGCCTAGAACGATGCTGCTTGGCGAACTTCGCGTCAACACGTTGGATCTCGTGCCGGCAGCCCGCCGGCGCCTGTGGCAGGTGGTCGAGCCCCTGCTGGGCGACCGCACCGCCGCTACCCAGTGCGCCATCGCGTTTTCGACTTGGGCCCGCGCGGCCGAAGCCGACCACACTTGGCAGCTGGCGCTGGACAACCTGTCGCAGGGCACCGTGTTGACGCTGAGCGGCCCACGCAAAGGGCACGAGTTGGTCGCGAGTCTTGGCGCATGGTCGAGCTGCACCGACTTGGGCGGACAACTGGCGTGGCCGCTTGCGGAGCACCGCTCCGCACCGGACGGCCAACAAATCGACGCCGTTCGCGAGTCGCTGTCGCGCCGCACAGCCCAAGAGCTGATGCAGGAGCTGCAGACCCGCAACCTGCAGCTTCGCGAGCACCAGCAAAACCTGGAAGCCGTCGTCGCTGAGCGCACGCGCCAGCTCAACACCGCCAAGGAACAGGCCGAGTCGGCTACGCAAGCCAAGTCGATGTTCCTAGCCAACATGAGCCACGAAATTCGCACGCCGATGAACGCCATCATCGGCCTGACCCACCTGGCCTTGAACACCGAGCTGAGCGGTCAGCAGCGCGAATACTTGACCAAGGTCCGCGACGCTGCCGACTCACTGCTGGGAATCATCAATGACATCTTGGATTTCTCTAAAATCGAGGCCGGCCGCCTGCAGCTAGAGCGGACCGACTTTGCGCTGGACGAAGTCATCGACCGCTTGCAATCGCTCACGGCGCAGAGCGCGGCCGACAAGAAACTGAGCGTGACCTTCCACGTCGACGAGGGTGTGCCGGCGGTGCTGGTTGGCGATCCCCTGCGCATCCAGCAAGTCCTGCTCAATCTGCTGACCACCGCCATCAAGTTCACCCACCGAGGCGAGGTGATCGTCAACCTCAGCGCAGGGGCGCAGCGGGGGGCGCGCGTTCGCCTGGACTTGCAGGTGCGCGACACCGGCATCGGCATGTCGGCGGATCAGGTGACCCGGCTGTTTCGCCCATTTGAGCAAGCTGACGGCACCACGACACGGCGCTACGGCGGTACCGGCCTCGGCCTGACCATCATCCGTCGGCTGGCCGAGCTGATGGACGGCGCCGTCAACGTGCGCAGTGAGCCGGGGCAGGGCACGACATTCGACGTGCAGGTGTGGGTCGAAGCCGGCGCACCGGCTGCTGCGGGCAAGAGCCGCTCCCAGGCCGCCGTGCAGGGCCAGCCAGGTTGGCCCCAATTGCGCGGGATGCGGGTGTTGCTGGTCGAGGACAACAAGATCAATCGCGAAATCGCGGTCGAACTGCTGGCCACGGTAGGCGTCCAGGTTGCCACTGCTGTACATGGCCAGGAAGCGCTCGACACACTGCTAACGGGACCGCAGCCACCGCCGTTCGATGCGGTGCTGATGGATCTGCAGATGCCCGTGCTGGACGGCTATCGCGCCACCAAGGCTCTGCGGGCCAATGCGCGCTTTGACAAGCTGCCGATCCTGGCGATGACGGCACATGCCATGGCCGACGAGCGCCGCCGCTGCCTGGCGCTCGGCATGGATGGCCACATCGCCAAGCCGATCAATCCACAGGACCTGTACAGCATCCTGGCCAGCACCTTGCGTGCACCGGGTCAAGCCGGAGCAAAGCCTAATGTTCCGCCTGCTTCGGCCTCCCCGCAGGTCGTGTACGCGCCCGCTCCACCAGAACCGCCCGCGACAACCTCGCTCCAGGCCGTCGCCGACGAAACCGCAGCACCGTTCGCGCACTGGCCGCTTTTTGAGTTGGACGCCGCCCTGCGCTACACCGGCGCGACGCCGCACCTGCTGGTGCACATTCTTGAGCAGTTTTTTGACGAGTATGGCAGCGAACAGGCGGTGTGGGCTTGCGTCGGCGCCGATGTCAGCCACCGCGAAGAAGCGGAGCGGCAGGCTCACTCGATTCGTGGCGCCGCGGCGATGCTTGGCCTACTGCGGTTGCAGCACGCGGCTGAGGCCGCTGAGGCGGCGTGGGCCCGCGCGCCTGGAAGCGCGGCACCGGATACCAGCGCATTTCAGCAGGTGCTCGCGGCTACGCTGGACAACCTGGCCGCCGCCAAGAAGTTGGCTTTGGGGACTGCCCCTGCCCAGCAGAGTACGTAGGCGGCAGGCGTCTGGCGTCGTGCAGCCCTTGTCGCTGCGCTGCACAACGCCTTTGCGATGGTTGTCCGTCAGCCGCCGCAGACCGGCTTGACGCACTTGCCGTCCATGCACTCGAGGCCGCTGTCACAGTCGGCGTCGCCGCAGGCCTGGCCGACCTTGGCTTTGGCCGTGCACTTGCCCTCGTTGCAGTCCAAGCCCGGCGCACAGAATGCGAAGCAGGGCTTGCCTTCGCCCGGCGGATCGCCGCACACCTTGGTCGCGGGGTCACAGGACAGCGGCATCTGGCAGGTGAAGATGAGGCCCTTCATCAGATCGGGCTGCTGGCACGCGCCGCCCTTGCCGGGCAGCAGCTTGCAGGTGCCCTTGCCATCGCCCTCGGACGGGCACCAGGTGTCCATGCCATAGCACTGGCCCGGGCCCATGCACGGCTGACCGACCTTGGCCTTGGCTCCGCAGGTGCCTTCGCCGCCAGTTCCACCCGACTTGGGCAGGCAGATGCCGCTGCCGCACTCGCCAAATGAGCCGCCCATGCCGCTACCCCCAGAGCCGCCAGAGCCGCCTTGCAGGGTACACGCGGCCCCAGCCGCCGACGGCTTGGTGCAGCTGCCCTTACCGTCCGTGTTCTTGCAGTAGAGGCCTTTTTCACACGCCTCCGAGCCGAAGCAAGGGCCGCCTTCTTTGCCGAGCGGCGCGCACTTGGCCTCGCTTGCGGCGGAATAGTCGCAGAACAGCCCCGCCTCGCACGACTGCGAATTGCAGGTCGCGCCGACCTTGCCACCGCCAGCTGCGCACTTCTCGTTGACACACAGCAAGTTGCCTTCGCAGTGATCGTCGCTCTGGCATGCACCGCCGGCCTTGGACACTGGGGCGCACTTGCCTGGACAACTGCTGCTTGCGGTCGTCGACTTTTCGCACCGCCCTGAAGTGCAGACTTCGTCGCTTGTGCAGGACTGCCCGTCGGGCGTCTTGCCAACAAAGGTGGCCTTGCACGCCGCCGGGGCCTTGCCGCCACCCATGGCGCTGCAAGAGGAGGCGAAGTAGGCCAGACAGTTGCCTGCGGCGATCGGGTCGTAGGTGATTTTCCCTGCCTTGACCTCCGCAATCAGCTTGAATGGTCCGTCGCCTTCTTTGGCGAACTGCGCGCCCAGAAAAGTCAGGCACGAGTCCACGCTGGAAAACTGAATGTCGCCACCTTCGCATTTGACGAAGCCCTGGCACATCGCCTTGAGCAGTTCCGTCTCCAGTTGCTCAATCGGCACCGGCTTGCCGACCGGGCCGCCCGTGTCCGCCGTGGTCGCCGCATCGCCGGTCGTCGCGGCGTCGCCAGCGCTCGCCGTGTCTGAGGGAGTCGTTGCGCCGTCGCCCGCCTTGGTGTCGCCGGCAGTAGTCGTATCGGTCGTCGAGCCGGCGCCGTCCCCGCCAGTCTGGCCGTCGGTAGCCGTGCCCGCCGTGCCGTCGCCGGTTGCAGCGTCTGTCGAGCCCCCGCCGCCGCCCCCTGTTGAACCGCCAGAATTGCCACAAGCGGCCAGAACCGCGACCAATACACAAATTGCGAGTCTCGATTTCATCGCTGCATTCCTTCGACCTTGCCGGGTCGCGGCGACATTGTCCGCATGTCCATGGCGCCGTACACTTTTTTGATGGTGCCGTGACAGGCGCGGGTCAACTCTCTGCCAGGACTGCCGCCGGGTCCAAGCGCATGGCCCGCCGTGCCGGCGCCAATGCTCCCGCCACCGTGAACGCGATCGCGACCGCCAATGCCAGCGGCACAGCCCACATCGGAAACACGAAGAAGCCCTGCGGCACCAACGGCACGTCGGCCAGGAAGCGCGCCGCTGCGCGATCGACCAACTCGGCGACACCGATTGCCGCGCCGCCGCCGCACAAGCCGCCCAGCGCACCGATCGCCGCGGCCTCGCCCAGCACCAGCACGGCGATGTCGATCCGAGCCGCGCCCCGCGCGCGCAACACGGCGATCTCGCGGCGCCGTTCGTGGACCAGCATGGCGAACGTCTGCGCGATCTGCACCGCGGCTACGGCCAGGACCACCGCGGCCAGCAGCACCAGCGCCAGCGAGGTCACCAGGACAACCGTGCCGAAAGTCCGCGCCGCACGCGACTTGCGGCTGAGCTGCAGACCGAGCTTTTCGGCCTCAACGATGACCTGCGGCACATCCTGATTGCTGGCGGTGTCCAGCAGGATCGTGTCATACGCTTGCGCCGCGGCATTGCCCTTGAGGCGCGCGTTAAAATGGCGCACCACCTCGCGCGGCAAAGCGACACCCAGCTCGGGCGCCTTGCGTGAAAACCCAACCACGATCGCTTGCTTGAACTGTTGCCGGTGCTTGTCGGCGTCCTTGCTGAAGTACGAATCGCCTAGCGCAACGTGAAAGCGCACCCCGAACAGCACGGCCAACGAACCGATCGGCGCCGCGCCCAGCGAGCGCGCCATGTCGCTGTTGAACACCTCAAGCAGCAGTGGGTTGATGACCGCCGGCAGCGGCCGCTCGCACCAGCCCAGGCGCGTCTCGGGGTGGTCAGCCGCACAGTAGCGGCCCTCGCCGCAGGTCGTTGCCGGCATGCCGCAAAACCCGAGTGGATCGGCACACGGCTGCGCCAGCTCGCCCACCTCGCGGTCAAACTGCAGATCGCGACCAGTGCCAGCCGCAGCTGGCAATACGCAACGCTGCGGTGGCGCGGATTCGCCGGCCTTGGCGCAGCGGCCCTGCTGGCAGGTCGTACCTTGCGGACAGCGGTCGCCGTCGCCGCAGGGCAGCACCACCTCCGGCACTTCGACAAAGCGGTCGGCCCACACAATGGGCACGCAAACGCCGTCGCCACAGCCCATGCCGGCCGCGCAGTCCAGGTCCAGTTCGCAGCGGTCGCCGTTCGCAATGGCCGATGGCCCGCGCTTGGCGCTCACGCCCTCCAGCTCTTCCAGTTCGCCGCGCACCACTGCGGCGGGGATGCCGTCAAAGAACGCCTCGGTAAACAGGTTGTAGCCGAGCAGCTCCTTGCCGCCCCACAAGCGCGCAGGAAAGCTGGACTTCTGCTTGCCAAACGCCCGCACTACCCCAGGCAGACCCGCGACCTGACGCACGCGGGCGTCGTCCAGCGGTTCCTGGCCCAGAATTTGTTCGGTGCCAAAGATCTGCACTGCCCGCGGCTCCAGCTCCAGCTGGTTGACCGGAAAGATGCGCTCAAGCACTTTCTCTCGCAGCCCCTGGCCTAGCCCGATGAAGAACGTGAGCAGGCCAGTACCGACGACGATGCCGACCATGGCCAGCGCCGCGCGTACCCACGCCGACCGCAGGTTGCTGGCAACCAGTGACAACAGTCGACCCAGCCTCACGCGGCCCCCACGGCGTCGACGACCCGGCCCTTGTCCAGGCGGACGACGCGATCGCACGACTGCGCGACCTGGGGATCGTGGGTGACCAGCACCAAAGCAGTGCCATGGGTGCGCTGGATGCCGTGCAGCACCCCGAGGATGTGGGCGGCCGTTTCGCCGTCGAGACTGCCGGTCGGCTCATCACAGACCAGCAGCGGCGGTTGCAGCAATAGCGCGCGCGCGATGGCTACTCGCTGCCGCTCGCCGCCCGACATCTGCGCCGGCATCTGACCAAAGCGATCCGCAAGGCCAAACTCTCCGAGCAGATAGCGCGCGCGCTCGACCCGTTCGCCGTGACCCAACTCGGTGCCAAATGACGCGGGCAGCAGCACGTTTTGCCCCACCGATAGGTTGGGCAGCAGGTTGAACGCTTGAAACACAAAGCCGATCTGCCGATTGCGAAACCGCGACAGCGCCCGGTCGGGCATGGCTCGCACTTCCTCGCCGAACACCCGCAGCGACCCCTGATAGCCGCGATCCAGCGCGCCGATGAGGTTGAGCAGTGTCGACTTGCCTGCGCCGGAGCGGCCGACGATCGCCACCGACTCGCCGGCGGCGACCCGCAGCGACACCTCGCGCAACGCGTGCACAGGCCGTTGATCGGCGATGAAGGTGCGCGACAGACCGCTTGCGTCAATCGCGATCGCGGCAGCGGTCACGGCCCGTCTCCAGCGCCCTGCACGGCTTTTTCGCTGGCCGCTTTGCGCCCGCTGGGGCGCAGTGCCACATCTAGCGTGACTTCGTCCGGACCCAGGCGCACGCGAACAGCTATCGTTTCGACCGCTCCCACCAGTTGCAAGGCATAGTCTGGCACTCCGCGCCGCCGCAGGGAGCGTACGACCCGCGCCGTGGCCAGGCGGCTGCCGATCCAACCGCCTTGTCCGCTCGCGATGTCGCGTTCGATGGGTGTCGTCGCCGCCTTGGCCAGCGTGCCAAACTTGCCGTCAGCCACCCGACGCAGGTCGTCTGCGGCGCCCGGACCCGACACCATCGCCAGCTGACGGCCCTGGCGCAGCACCAGCCACGGCGACCCCGGCCCAGGGACCGAAAAGCCGGCCCATGCGGCGTACTGCGCTGACTGGCTCTTGTCAGCGCTGGTGTCCACAGCGCTGCGCAGCTTGTCGATCAACGCAATCGCCTCTACGTCGCTGCGCGCTGCCACGCCGACCGCAAACCGCAAGGCAGTCCGCCACCACAACTGCGGCCACTGGTTGGGATCGAGTGGCACATCGTCGCCCACCGCCAAGACTGCCAGCACCACTTGACCATCCAGCTGGGCAAGTACCTGGCGAGCATCCACGCCGCCCAGGCTCTCGTGCAGCGCGCGAAGCGCCGAGCTCGGCAGCACGCGATCACGCAATATTTCCGGCAGGTTGTTCCACAGGCCGGGGTTGATTCGCGCCTGCACGAGCAGCGGTGTCTCGTCGGGCAGCAGGTCGGCCAGCGACAGTTCGCCGCCCTTGGCCACGAACTGCTGGTGCCACTGCGCGATGTCCGCGAGCTTGCCGGGCGCCGACCGCAGCGACAGCCGCACTGTCAGGCCATCGCGGCCGAGATCGATGCGCGCCGCCACCCCAAGTGCCCGGTCGGCCACCGCGCCGATGACCAGATCGGCGGGACCCAAGGCCTTGTGCAGCAGCTCGCGCACCAGCGCCGCCCCGCGACCAGTGTCGCCCCACGCCGACTCGACCCGCGCCATCGCACCTTGCAATTCCAGGTCTTTGCGGGGTGCCGCCCCAAGCAAAGCGGCAATCGCCTCCGGTTCGTTGCCCGTCGGCGTCGCGTCGAGCGCCACCCGCAGCACAACCGCGTCAGGCAGGTGCCACACCCGGGCGCGGCCAGCGCCGCCTTGACGATCGGCCACCGGCCAGGTCTGGCCGTGCTGGGTCTGCTGCGACGCGCCGATGCCATAGCCGCGCCGCCGCAGCGACTCTGTCAGGTGACTTGCGCCCACCGTGCCACGAACGGGTACGGCCCACCACACGCCGTTGCGCCAGATGCACACCGATGTGCCGGCATCGCGGCGCAGGCCGGCGCGCTGCGTCGCTTCTTCGTTGCGCAGGTCGACGCCCGTATACAGGCGCAGCAACTCAAACACGCCGCGCAGTCCTGGCACCTGCTCGCCCAGGTCGCCCACTCGGGCAGCCACATCACCGACCGGCGCCGTCCACAGCGCCACGTCCGCGTCCGCGGGCAGGTAGCGGGCCGCCGACCACGGCGGCAGTTGCACTTGGCGATTGGCCCACCACCACCAGCCGCCGGCAGCCGCGGCCACGAGCAGCGCAAATAGCCCGACGCCGAGCCGGCTCCAGCGACGATTCACGGCGTGCTGCGCTCCAAAAGCGTGTCGATCCCGCCGGCGACAAGGTCGGCGATGCGCTCAGCCGCCCTTCCGTCCCAGCCTTCCGGCACGCGGCCGGCTTTGCCGCGTCCGGCTATGACTTCGGCGACTGCGGGTCCAAGGCGCTTCGGATCTGTGCCCAATAGCGTATTGGTACCCTCAAGCATCGTGACCGGCCGCTCGGTGTTGGCGCGCAGCGTCAGGCAAGGCACGCCGAGCGCTGTCGTCTCTTCCTGAATGCCGCCGGAGTCGGTCGCCACCACCTTGGCGCGCGCCATGACGCCCAGGAATTGCAGGTAACCAAGCGGTTCAACCACTTGCAGGCCGGCGGGTGCTTGCAGGCCGGCACTGCGCATCCGCGCCGCCGTGCGCGGGTGTACCGGGAACAGCACTGGCAGTTGTTCCGCCACTTGGGCCAGCGCTCCGACGAGCGCCGCCAGTTGGCCGGGTTCGTCCACATTGCTCGGCCGGTGCAGCGTGGCCACGGCGTAGCCGCCGGGGTCCAGGCCGTAGTCGCGCCAGGGTTGCAGTGACACCGCCCGCGCCTCGTGCGTGCGCAAGCTGTCGATCATGCAGTTGCCGACGAACGCAATTCGCCAGGCTGGGATGCCCTCGGCCAGCAAGTTGGCGTCGCCGTCGCGACTCGGCGTCAGCAGCAAGTCGCTCGCGTGGTCGGTCAGCACCCGATTGATCTCTTCGGGCATGGCCCAGTCGCGCGATCGCAGGCCCGCCTCAATGTGGCCGACCGCGATGCCCAGCTTGCTCGCGACCAGAGCGCAGGCAATGGTGCTGTTGACGTCGCCCGCCACCAGGACCAGATCGGGGCGCCAGTCGACGCACTCTCGCTCGAAAAGCGTCATGATTTTTGCGGTTTGCTCGGCGTGGCTGCCGGAACCCACCCCCAAAAATGCGTCTGGACGCGGCATGCCGAGGTCGTCGAAAAACACTGTCGACATCTTGTCGTCGTAGTGCTGGCCGGTATGCACCAACCGGACTGCCAGCCCCCGCGCGCGCAGCGCGGCGTAGACCGGCGCCACCTTCATGAAATTGGGACGGGCGCCGACAACGCAGCTGACGCGTTGTGGTATCACCGCTGCCCCCGCGGCGTGCGTCCGACGGTCGATGGCTTGGCAGACCCCTGGCGACGTGGCGGCACGTCGTTGCGCGGCGGCTGGGGTGCTTGAGTTGGCGCCGCTGGCTTCTGCGGCGCTCGATCGCCTCTCCTTGCCTCGCGCTCTGCTTCCGCCCGGCCAGCGCCGCGGCGCCCGGGCTGCGAAATCGGGCCCGGTCCCGTGCTCAACTGCGGTGTGCGCGCTTGACCTTTGCGCGGATCAGGCGGCAGCGCGAACCCGCCGATGTGGCCCTTGCTCTCAAGCTGCGCGATTTCGCGGTCGTCGAGTAGGCGCCACTTGCCCTGTTGCAGGCCGCCCGTCGTGACACCCGCGTATGCAATGCGCCGCAGCCGCACCACTGGATGACCGACCCGCTCAAGCAGCCGCCGCACTTCACGGTTGCGGCCTTCGAGCAGCACTAAGCGCAGCCAGCAGTTGGCCTCGGTCTGCTTGACAACCGCGACCTCTTCGACACGCGCCGGGCCGTCTTCCAGTCGCACACCCATCCGCAGGCGCGCCAACGTCTCGTCGGATGGCACGCCGCGCACCCGCGCCTCATAGACACGCTGCACCGCAAACCGGGCGTGACCGAGGCGTTCCGCCAGGTCGCCGTCATTGGTGAACAGCAGCACCCCTTCGGTGTTGAA
>SXRM01000196.1 GCA_005792545.1 Pseudomonadota bacterium
GGCGGACGCCGAAATCGTTGCGGCTGCCACCGAAGCTGAGCTTGCTGCCGGCGAAGCCGACCTGCCGGCACAGTCTGCCCGGGCGACGACGGACGTCGAGCGGTGGCAGCGGCTTGTCGAATGCGCGCGGTTGCAGGCCGCAGCTCTTGGGGAACGCAACGGCGAACGCTCGGCTCGCGATCAGCAATTGGCCGTCGCAACTGCCGAACGCGCAAGAGCCGACGAACTGCGGTCCGATGGGCCCATCGTGTCTGCTCGGCTGGACGAAGCGCGCTCCACGTTACGGCGCTTTGAGGCGACACTCGATCTCGCAGGCCACCGCGCGCAATTGGTCGATGGCGAACCGTGCCCGCTGTGCGGTGCTGAAGCTCATCCCTGGGCGCAAGGCGGGACGCCGAGTCAAGAGATCGAGGATCAGCGGGCTCGGGTCACGGCGCTTGAGACTCAACTGCGCGACAACGAAGCTGCTTGCGCTCGGGCTGAGGCTCTCGCACAGCAGGCTGAGCGCAACGCCGCGGACCTCGCCAAACGCTTGGAAACCTTAGCCACGGCGATTGCTGAGCGCCAGCAAGCATGGCTGCGGGATGCCGTCGGCCTCGAAGTTTCGGCGATGGCCGAGGATCCAATGGCTTGCGCTCAGGCAGCGGCAGGGTACTCGCAGGCTGTTCGCCGCCGTGACGACGTTCATGGCCGCCTCACCGCTCGCGAACAGCACGCAGTGGCAGCGCAGCGCCTGCGCAGCGAGGCCACAAAGGCCCGCAACCTGGCCAGCGAAGCCCGCGAGGCTTTGCGCACGGCCGTTGAGGCTGCGCAGCAGGCCGCCGTGCAACTTGGGCTGGCCAGCGAGCGTGCCGGTGAGCGCACACGGCGCTGGACGGAATTACATACCGCGCTTGCCGAGCTTTGGAGCTTGCAGCCAGCTTGGAGTCACCTTCTTGACGCCGACCCTGCCCAAGTCCTCGGTGACCTTCACTCGCAGGCGGCTGCGTGGTCGCAAAAGGCAGCTGAACTCGACGCCGCCCGTAGCCGCGTGGCCGAGTTGGCACCCCAATGCGCCGTAGCAGAGGTCCAGTTCCAAAACGCTGCGCTAGTGGCAAACGAGGCAGCCAAAACGCTGACGGAGGCCACGGAGGCGGTTGTGACGCTTGCCGCGCAGCGGGCGTCTGTTTTGAACGGGGAAGAAGCAGACGCGGCACAAGCGCGCTTGCAGGTAGCGCAGCAAGCAGCCGCTGCTCGGCAGCAGACCGCGCAGGCGGCAGTTGGAAACGCGATCGCAAGCCTCGCCGCGGCGCGGGCAGCCTTGGACGCCGCCAGCGCGGCGGCCGCTCGAACAACGAATCAGGCAACGGTAGCTCAAACCGCACTTGTCGCTGCGCTGGCCGCCTTGGGAGTTGACGAAGCCGAACTGGTCCGGCGGCTGGCCAACGACGACGCGTGGCAACTGGCCGTTCGCGAACAGCTGCAAACCCTTGAAAAGGCCGTTGCGACAGCCAAAGGCGCCCTCCACAGTTGTCACAGCGAGACCGAAAACCACGCTCTCTCCGCACCGCGGTCCTCGATTGATGAAGCCACTGCGGCTCTGCAGTCTGCGCAACGCCGCACAGAGGCGATTGACGTGCGCAGCGGCGAAATCGGCGAGAAAATTCGTAGCGACGACGGCGTTCGTGCCGAGGCGGCGCAGGTGGAACTACGCTTGCTCTGGCTCACCGACCAAGCCAAGCCGTGGCAGGCTCTGAACGGCCAGATTGGCTCCAGTGATGGAAGATTATTTAGGATCTATGCACAAGGCCTGACCCTGGATGTGCTTGTCCATCACGCCAACTGCCATCTTCGTGGGCTTGCGCGACGCTATCGCTTGCAGCGGGTGCCTGGATCCGACCTTGAACTGCAGGTCCAGGACTCCGACATGGCCGATGAGGTGCGAGGGCTCGCAACGCTGTCCGGCGGCGAAACTTTCCTTGTATCGCTGGCTCTCGCGCTCGGTCTCGCGTCGCTGTCCTCGCGCGCCGTCGCCATCGAATCGCTCTTTATCGACGAGGGTTTCGGCACCCTCGATCCCGATACGCTTGCGACAGCGGTCAGTGTCCTTCAGGGCCTACATCAATCCGGTCGCAAGGTCGGTGTCATTTCGCATGTACCATCGCTGGCCGACGAACTGGACGCTGAAATCCGCGTTGAGCCACGCGGTCCGGGGTTGAGCGCGGTGCGAGTGCTTGCCCGACGTGATGTTTGAGGGGTTGACGCCCGATCTGACTCTTGCTGCGGTTGCTGACGAATGGGCGGCTTGCCGGCCTTGGGGCAGGACTTGAACCTCCGACATTGACGCTGTGTGCAACCCGCAGGCGAGTAGGGACAGGTCGGCAGCGCGTTGAATACCTTATCATCTCATGCATTTGCCGAAAACGAGATTTGCGCCGATTGACCCATGATTGCCTCGTTTTGCCGCCAAAAAGGGGCTGTGGAGGGGCTAAAAGACCGGCCCAAGGCCTCGGCCGAGTTGACCGTGGCCGAGGTCGCGCGGCGCCTGAAGCTGTCCAAGGCGACGGTGTATTAGCTCGTGGAAACGGGCGAGCTGCGCAGCTACCGGGTTAGGAACAGCATCCGGATTGAAGAGTTGTCGCTGCCTGGGTTGGGCAACGCGCCGGAGATCGTGCCTGAGCAACCGGCCGTGGCGCCGGCAGTTGCTGGGAGGTCGGCGCTGGCGGTCGTGCGGCCTGGAAGTGCGCTGTTGGCGCTGGAGGCTTGGGCCGCGGTGATGGTGTGACGACCTGGTCCGGGCGCGACGCTCGATTGTCCAGCGCCGTCGCTGCAATCGGCCCTAGTCAGCGGAAGTGAGCCAGCCCACAAGACGCTCGCGCACCAAGCGCAGTCGATCGGGCGCAACGTGGCCCAGTGCTCCTGCCAGGAGGGATTCGTGCACCACCGCGACTCGGCCAAGGCGGATTACGCTGCCTACTTTAAGCCCGCTGCTGGCGAAGTCGGTGTCCTCTGCGGCGACGACGACGTCGAAATTCGGCAGCGTTGGTGAAGTTGCGACGACACCAGCGCGACCAGCCAATCGCCGTGCGGTCCCGGACAAGGGGCGACGACCAGCACCGGGCGAAACTTGCCGGCAGCCGGATCAGTCTGCGGGAAGCGGATGACGCCAATTTGGCCTGGCGTCGGCATCAGATCGACTCGCGACAGTCGGCCAAGTCGTAGCCGATGGGGTCTTCGTCAGCAAATAGCTGCTCAAGCGACATGACCGCAAACTGACTTTCGGTCCAATCGGCGGCCCCGACGGCTCGGTGGCGTGCCGCAAGGAACTCGACGTAGTCGAGCACTTCGGCCTGACGTGCGGCCGGCAGCACGGCAACGCGGGTGGCAATCCGTTCGGCAATGGTCATCGGCTGGTTCCGCTGCCGCGCCGTTCAATCCGTGGCGCTGCACTGGCCCATGCTGCTGGTCGGGGTGCGCAGTGTCAAGGCGCTAGCAGCTGCTGACAGGCGCGTGAAAGCGCGGCCGCAGCGTCACGAGCGACTCGTCGGCACGCCAACAGCGCGCATCGCCGCCGCCACTCGTTCTGCATGGGTGCGCGCTTCCTGCTCGGCCCGCTGGCGTAGCACAACGGCAACCGCGTCAGTCACAGCGGCGAGTTCCTCTTCGGTTGGATCGGTGTCCGGCGCCATGCAATCGCGCAACGGCTGTAGTGTTGGTTCTGCCAGCGCCATTTGCCAACCAAATGCGGCAACGGCCGCGCACCAAGGCCACGCGCGACCGTCAAGCGCGGCAAGGTGGTGGGCCGACGGCACGCCCAAAGCTGGCCAGCTCGGCCGGCAGGGTCCTACATCGTGTGCGTGGGTGGCGGGGCTCGGTGCGCCAAACTACCGTCACCGAATCAACTTAGCCGCCACCATTTCCGTGTACAACGCCCTCGTTGAACCCAGCGGCACCAAGAACACTGCCAGTTTCTGCTCAAACTCAGCGCGCGTACCCTGATGGTCCGCTGCATCGCGCAGTTCCAACAGCGTCTCCACTACCTTGTAGCGAGCCAACCGCCGCTGGCTGTCCCGCAGGCTGAACACTGTCTGCCAGTGGAACTTGGCCTGCTTCGCCACCTCGTCCAGATGCGCCGCGCGCTGACGGATGGCGCGCTCCGCTTCGGCAACAACGCGGTGAGCGGCCAAAGCCTTGGCGCGTTCGCGCAATTGCCCAAAGCTGGGTTGCAGTGGCTTGACCGTAGTCGTCGTTGACCGGCGGGCAAGGGCCAATTGTTGGCGCAATTTCGCGACTTCTTCGCCAGGTTCACCGCGCAACAGGGAAAGGAGAGCCGCGTCCTTGGTTGTCGCCGGCACGGAATCTAGCCAAGCCTGCGCATCAAGTTGCGGCTGCCCCTCCCCGACCGCCGCGCTCACCTCGGCAACGGCGGCCACCAAGTCGACGTCGATGCCAAGCAGTTCAACCAACTCGAAGCAAGCCCGGTCCCCGATGCGCAGGCCAGGCGGCACGGCCACTGGCTTGTCCGGTTCAAGCTCATCGCGCTGTCCGGCGAGCCAGCCGAGGTACAACGGCCACAGCTCGCCGTTCATCAGCGCCTGGCGGACGCCTGCCAATCGCTGGGCTTGAGCGGCAATCGCGTCGTCGTCGAGCCACCCGCTGCCGGTGTCTTCGCGGCGCCAGGAAATCCGCAGATGACCATCGCGGCGCTCGAAAACAAGCACGTCCCGGCTCGCGAATTTGGCCACGGCGGCGTCATCGATCAGGCCGGCCGGGACCTTGACGTCCAAGCGGCAGAATCCCGACGCGCAGTACAGGTACAGGTCGAACCAGCGGGCCAGCATGTCGTCGGCGTTGGCTTTGAGGCTGCTCCAGTTGTGTGGCGCTTGACACGCGGGGCAGGATTTCCGTGCCGCGTCTTGCGTTCAAATCCTGCCCGGGCGCAAAAACGCGAAAGGCCCCGGATTTCTCCAAGGCCTTTCAGGGTCGCGGGGGCAGGATTTGAACCTGCGACC
>SXRM01000197.1 GCA_005792545.1 Pseudomonadota bacterium
GATGGGCTGGGACGCCTTCGGCTTGCCGGCCGAGCAGTACGCGATCAAGACCGGCACCCACCCAGCGGTGACGACGCGCGCCAACGTTGCGACCTTTCGCAAGCAGATCCAGGCGCTGGGGTTCAGCTACGACTGGGACCGCGAAGTCGATACCACCGACCCCGGCTACTACAAGTGGACGCAGTGGATCTTCTTGCAGTTGTTCAAGCGCGGGCTGGCCTACCAGGCCGAGGTACCGGTGAATTGGTGCCCGGCGCTCGGCACGGTGCTGGCCAACGAAGAGGTCATCGACGGCAAAAGCGAGCGCGGCGACCACCCGGTCGTACGCATGCCGATGCGCCAGTGGATGCTGCGCATTACGGCGTACGCAGAGCGACTGTTGGGTGACCTCGAAGGCTTGGACTGGCCCGAAGGTATCAAAGCGCAGCAGCGCACCTGGATCGGCCGCTCAGAGGGCGCGGAAGTTGATTTTGCCATCGACGGTGGCCTGGGCACGCTGCGCGTGTACACGACACGGCCCGACACCCTGTTTGGTGCCACCTACATGGTCATCGCGCCGGAGCACGCGCTTTTGGACGCGATCACGACCGAAGAGCAGCGCGTCGCTGTGCAAGCGTACGTGACGCAAGCCCGATCGCGAAGCGACCGCGACCGCACTGATGACAGCCGCGCGAAGACTGGCGTGTTCACTGGGCGCATGGCCATCAATCCGAGCACCGGCGCGCCCATCCCGATCTGGGTCGCCGACTACGTGCTCGGCGGCTACGGCACCGGCGCGATCATGGCCGTGCCGGCGCACGATGTTCGCGACTTCGCCTTCGCGCGCGCTTACGGCCTGCCGATTCGACAGGTGGTCAGCCGCGATGGCGTTCCGCAGGCGGAGCCGCTTGAGCAGGCGCTGACCGACGACGGCATTGCCATCGACAGCGGCGCGTTCTCTGGGATGGCAACGGCTGCCTTCAAGGTCGCGATCACGGCATGGCTGGCAGAGCAGCGCATCGGCGAACGCAAGGTCAACTGGAAGCTGCGCGACTGGGTGTTCTCGCGGCAGCGCTATTGGGGCGAGCCGATTCCCATCTACTACGCGGTCGTGGATTCTGCCGGTGCGCCGTTGCCGGCCGGTGCGCTGCAGCCCGGCGATGTGGCGCGGTTGCTGGCCGACGGTAATGTGCGGCTGCTTGCAGATAACCCGATCGCGGTGCCCGAGTCCGAATTGCCGTTGGTGCTGCCCGAAACCGACGACTTTGCGCCGACCGGTAACCCGGAGCCGCCGCTGGCCAAGTGCCACGCGTGGCGCTTTTTCGTGCAAGACGGCGTGTGGTTTGCGCGCGAGACCAACACCATGCCGCAGTGGGCCGGCAGCTGCTGGTATTACTTGCGCTACCTGGACCCCAAGAATGACGCCGCGTTGGCGAGCCGCGAGGCCATCGCACGCTGGCTGCCTGTCGACCTGTACGTCGGCGGCGCGGAGCATGCGGTACTGCACCTGCTGTATGCGCGCTTCTGGCACAAAGTGCTGTTCGACTGTGGCGTCGTGCAGCAGTCGGAACCGTTTCAGCGGCTGGTCAACCAGGGCATGATTTTGGGCGAAGACGGCGAGAAGATGTCCAAATCACGCGGCAACGTCATCAATCCTGATGCGATGTTGCAGGTGTTTGGGGCCGATGCGTTCCGGCTGTACGAGATGGTCATGGGGCCGTTGGAGGCCGTCAAACCTTGGGCGACGGCCGGGTTGCACGGTACGCGCCGCTTTTTGAACCGGGTCCACGCGCTCTTCGACAAGCCGGTGGTCGACGCGCCAGCGGATGACGCCACTTTGCGCGCACTGCACAAAACGATCGCCAAAGTCGGCGACGACACGCGCGAACTGCGGCTCAACACGGCGATTGCGGCAATGATGTCGCTGCTCAACGAACTGGTGCGCATGGCAGCCCTGCCGCGGGCCGTTGCGGAACCGTTCGTGCTGATCCTGGCGCCCTACGCCCCACACCTGGCCGAAGAGCTGTGGCAGCGGTTGGGCAACAGCGAGTCGCTGGCGTGGCAGCCGTGGCCCGCCCATGACCCGGCGCTATGCGAGGACGACACCGTCGAAATTCCCGTGCAGGTCAACGGCAAGCTGCGCAGTAAGCTCACGGTTGCCAAAGACACCCCGCTGGCCGAGCTGGAGCGCCTTGCGCTCGCGGACGTGCAGGTTGCCAAGTGGACCGCGGACAAGGTGGTGGCCAAGGTCATCGTGGTACCGGGTCGCATGGTCAGCGTCGTAGTCAAGTAGCGGTAGGCGAAAGCATTTTTGACGCGCCGCCCAGAGATTGGGCCGCGCGCTTGCGCCCTGCCGCCATCCTGGCCAGAATCGCCGGGCGTTGGGCGGCGAGGCGAAGATGGCGCGCATCTACTATTACAGCGACGAAGGCGAGTTGATGGAGGCCGTGGTTGGCGCTGTCCAGCCTGAGGTCTACATTGGCCGCCAGGCCAGTTGTCTCATCCGCTCCGCCGGCCAAAGCGTGTCGCGCCAGCATGCCCGGGTGATCTGGCATGACGGCCGCTACGTGCTGGAGGACTTGGGGTCGTCCAACGGCACGTTCTTTAACGGCGAACGGCTGAACCCGCACCAGATGGTGTTCCTGGTCGACGACGCCCTGTTCGCGTGCGGCCAATTCGAGCTGCGGCTCTCGTTTGACGAAGATGACTTCGCCTTTGAGGCAGAGGGCGCCTTTCCGACCGCGCACAGCTCGTCGCCGCAGGCGCAGCTCCCTCCTCCTCCGCCACCACCTCCGTCAGCCCACATGGCGCCGCCGCCGCC
>SXRM01000198.1 GCA_005792545.1 Pseudomonadota bacterium
GACGTGCTGACCGCCTGCGCCGCTTGCACGGTAGGTGTCGATGCGCAGGTCGCCCTCGCGGATCTCGACGTCCACTTCCTCGACTTCGGGCAGCACCGCTACCGTACACGCCGACGTGTGGATGCGCCCCTGGGCCTCGGTGGCCGGGATGCGCTGAACGCGGTGGGTGCCGAACTCGTGCTTGAAGGTCGCGAACGCGCGGCTGCCCTGGACAAAACAAACGACCTCTTTGAAGCCGCCGATCTCGGTTTCGTTGCTCGAAAGCACCTCGAATTGCATGCCCTTGCGCTCGCAGTAGCGGGCGTACAGCTTGAGCAGATCGCCACAGAACAGCCCGGCCTCTTCGCCGCCAGTGCCGGCGCGAATCTCGACCACGCAGTTGTTGTCGTCGCGCGGATCGCGCGGAATCATCAGCTCTTTGAGTTCGGAATCGGCGACCTGCTGCGCCGCATGGAGCGTCTGCAGCTCCTCGCGCACCAGCTCGCGCATCTCGGGGTCGGTCTCAGCGTCAGCCAGAGCCTGGGTTTCGTCGATCTGACGGCCAAGATCCTGCCAGCGCATGTACGCCAGCGCGACCGGCTCGATGCTGGCGCGCTCGCGCAAGAGCTTGATCGACTTTTCGGGGTCGGCGGCGATTTCATTGGTGGCCAGCGCGTCGCCCAGTTCGTGGTAACGCAGCGCCACGCGGGCGAGTCTGTCAAACATCGGAGGCCTCGGCGGTCCTTGGCGATCGCGCCAGCAACGTCAAAAGCGCGACTCGCACGTCGCCCGGCGTCCAAGCGACGCCCAGCGCGGCGACCAATTATGCCCGAGCTAGGCCGCCAGCGCGACGCCGTGCACCGGTGGCTCGGTCGCGGCCAGAAACGCCGGGTACGACGCGAATACCACCGGATCGGCCTGGGTGTGCAGGGCCGCGCCGGCTTGCAGGGCATGCTCCCTGCGCAGGGTCATTTGCAGCGCCACCAGCGCGATTTCCAGCTGCGTGTCGTCCGGTTCGCGGGTGGTAATGTGCTGCAGCTGCAGACCCGGCCAGGTGAACACCCGCACGACCGGGTTGTTCGGGTAGCGGGCGCTCAGCCGCGTCATCTCGTAGGCGATACCGGCGACCGGAAACATCAGCGGCAGCTTGATAAAAACGTACGCCAGCTGATTGAGCCACTTGGTCTCAGAGATCGTGGGCAGCAGTGGAAACACCGCGCTGAACAACAGAATCGACACCACAACGGTGATGAGCAGAAAGCTGGTACCGCAGCGCGGGTGCAAGGTTGTGTAGCCGCGGGCGTTCTCGACGGTCAACGCCTTGCCGTCTTCGTAGCAATAGATGCTCTTGTGCTCGGCGCCGTGGTACTGGAACACCCGCTGGATGTCGGGCATCCGCGAAATCAGCGCCAGATAGCCGACCAGTACGCCGATCTTGAGGATGCCGTCGACGACTTGAAAGCCGAGATCTTTGCCCGACGCCAGCGACGCGTTGCCGAGCACGGTGCCTGCCAGCCAGGTCAAGAAGTGCGGCAGCGCCGCGAACAGCGCAAAGCCAAACGCAATCGACACCAGGATCGTGCCGAATAGCGCGAGATCGCTGAGCGGCGCTTGTTCCGGGCCACCTTCTGGCTCGCCTTCGATACCGCGACTGGCCTGATCCGCCGAAAAAGTCAACGCCTTCATGCCGTTGTGCAGGGACTCGAACAGCACCACCGCGCCGCGCAAGAAAGGCTTGCGCAAGAAGCGGGCGCGCTCCCAGATCGATACCCAGCGGTCCTCTTTGACCACAATCTCGCCATTGGGCCGACGGACGGCCACAGCCAGCGAATGCGGCGAACGCATCATCACGCCTTCGAGGATCGCCTGTCCGCCTACGCTCATCGGTCCTTCGGCCATCGTGCTCCACGCGCCCAGCGAACTGCTGCCCCGCAACCGCTGCGCGGCCCGCAATGTAGCAGCGGTGCCTCGCATGCGCCACGTTTTTTCGGGCGCAGTCTAGCGATCTCGACAGGTTCAGCGCGCAAAGGGGGTCGCAAATGTGCGCGGCGGTCCGTCTGCGACCGGCACCGTGAGTTCTTTGAACTCGATTTCGCCCACGCCCTGGGCGTGCAGCAGCCGGTCCAGCTTGCCGTAGCGGCGCGTCTCACCGGGCGCATTGGGCATGGCGGCCGCCGGTTCGACGCTGGCGCAAACAGTCAGATCGGTGCCGCAGGGCGGAAACACCTCGATGAACCACTTGCCGTCCTGTTTGTTGACGAAGTCCCGGCCGAGCACCTTGGCGGCCGGATCCAAGCAATCGCCGATGGCCACGAACGCGAACGGCGTGTCGGGCGAACCAACGGCGGCCGTGACCGCGCCGCTCAGCTCGACTTCGCACAGCGTGGGCTCGGCGGCGGCGGGGCTGGCTGGCGCTGGCGCCGCTACGGCTGGGGACGCGGCCTCGGCGACGGGGACTTCGGAGGCGGGGGCAGCGGGCGCGGGCGGCTGGGACGGTGCCACCGGCGACGGCGGTTTGCCACAGGCCAGGGTGGCGAAACAGAGAGCGGCGGCAAGCAGCGGGCGCATGGCGAGACCTTGGCGGAAGGGGCGGCAATTGTGGCCGACGCCCGCGGTCATGACAAGCTGCAGCGGCCGTGCCATCCTTGCCGCATGACCACGACTGCCGCACCGCTGCCCGCCCTGCCGCCCGTTGCCGACGCCGCAGCCATCATCGCTGCGCTACGCGCCGTACCGCCGGGCGCCCTGGTGGCCACGGACGCCGACGAGACCCTGTGGGCCGGCGACGTGGGCGACGAGGTGATGCGCACCGCCGAGCGCGGCGCACCGTGGTCGGCGGATTGCGTGCAGTTTGCCGACTACGAGCGCGAAATGGCGCACGGCGACTACCAGGGCGCTTGTCGCTGGTCTGCGCGCGTGCTGGCCGAGGCAGACGCTGAGCGTGCCCGCGAGGCGCTGCTGCCAGCGCTGGACGGCGTGGCTCCGCGCCGGTGGCTGTTCGACGAATTGAACGCCGCCACTGACCGCGGCGTGCAGGTGTGGGTGGTGTCGGCCTCGCCGCGGCCGGTGGTCGCCTGGGGCGTCGAGCACCACGGATTGCGCACCGCTGGCATCATCGGCATTGGCGTTACCCGGGGGCAAGTGCAGGAGCCAGCGCCAGTCGGCTGGGGCAAAGTGGCGGCCTGGCAGCGCCTGGGACTGCCCAAGCCGGCCGTGGCCCTGGGCGACAGCGCCTGGGACGGGCCGCTGCTGGCGATGGCGGAGCGCGGCATGCTGCTGACCAAGGCCAGCCGCGACCCCTTTGCTGACCAGGACGCCGCAGCCGTGCTGCAAGCGGCAACTGATGGCAACGGCTGAACCTTTGGGCGCGCTCGCCAGCACATGGCAAGGTGCGCGTGCCATTGCCGAAGGCCCGCGCATCGCCTTTCGCCACGGTGACGTCTTGTTGCTGTGCGGCGCTGCTGCCGCCGTCTACACGCTGGTGTGGGTCGCGGCGCTGTGGTCTGCCGCGGCGTGGGACCAGGATGTCGCCCAGTGGCTCGTCCCAACCATGGGCCAGGCGTGGTGGGAGCAGGCTCTGCAAGGCTTCGCCCGCGGTAGCGCCTACCTGCTGGTGTGGCTGGCCGCGGCAGCAATGGCGTTGCCGCTTGGCCTACCGCTGTGTGCGCCTGTGTTCAGCTTGCTGGCCGAACGGACCGAGAAGGCCCTGACCGGCCGGCCGCCGCCGGGCCTGTCGCTGTGGTCGTTGCTGCGCGAGTCCGCGCGCGGGCTGCTGCGCGGGCTGTCGATTGCGGTGCTGCAGGTCGCCGGCACGGTCGCCATCGGCGTGCTGTCGTTTGCCGTAGGCCTGGTGATCCCGCCGCTCGGTGCCCTGATTTCGGCCGTGTTGGCCCCGTGCTGGAATGCGCTGGGCCTTTCGGCGATGGCGCTGTCGTTCGCGCTCGACAATCACCAGTGCCGGCTGGCCGATCAGCTGACGTTGCTGCAGACCGAGCGCGCTCGCTTGGTGGGCTTTGGTCTGGTGGGGCAGGTGGTGGGCTGGATTCCGTTGCTGATGCCGCTGGTCGTCGTCGCCGGTACCGCACTGGCACTGCGCTTGCACGGTGAGGGCAAGGTGCGGTTCGGCCACGATCCGCGCTGACCGCGGCGGCTAGACCGCGCGATCGGCGAGGACCTCGTCGAGCACGCCGGTCTTGCCCAGCACCACCACGCGATCGCCCGGCCCGACTTTCATGTCGCCTTTGGGTGGAAATACCAGGTCGCCGTCCTCGGTCTTGACCGCCAGAATCAACAAGTCCGTCTTGCCCCACAGCGGCGTGTCGCGCAGCGTCTTGGCCGGGCCCATTTTTTCCACCAGCGTCTCTTCCATCGCCAACTCGACGTCGCCACGGCGGGTGGAAAGGCCGACGAGCTCGGTCGTCGCCGGCCGCAGAATCTGGTGGGCGATGCGGTGACCGAGCACGCGCGACGGGCAGAAGGTGAAGTTGGCACCGGCGCGCTCGAGCTTGGTCAGCGACGACAGATCCTCGACTTTGGCGTGGATGACCAGCCGCGGGTTGACGTCGCGGGTCAGCACGCGGGCGGTCAGTGTCAAAAATACGTTGCTGGCGTCGTCGTTGAGCGCGCAAACCAGCGTATGGGCACGATCGACGCCGGCCTGCCGCAAGATGGCGTCCTCATTGGCGTCGCCGCGAATGACCGCCACCCGCGGATTGGCCTGCAGCTTCTCGACGATGTGCGGGTCGCGGTCGAGCACCACAAACGGCGTGCCCTGGGCCAGCAGCTCTTCGACGAGCGCCGTACCGAGCCGACCGTAGCCCGCGACGATCGTGTGGTTGTTCAGTTGACTCAACATCCTGGCCATCCTGTCGCGGCGGCGGTAGGCCTGCAAGCCGCCGCGCGCCATGAAATCGGTGCCCTCGGCGAACATGAAACCGAGCACGCCAACGCCGGAAAAAATCAGCGCCACCGTCAGCGTTCTGCCCTCGGTCGACAGCGCATGGGTCTCGCCAAAGCCGACGGTGGCGATGGTGATGACCGTCATGTAGAAGGCGTCGAACCAACTCCAGCCTTCGATGCTGTGGTAGCCGACGATGCCGAACAGGTGGATCGACACCAGCAGCACTGCGCCCTGAAGCGCAGCGCGGCGGATGCGCTGGTTCTCGCTTGGGCCTGATCGCGGCGGATCGTGGTTCGCCATCGTTCAGTGCGCGCCGGGGAAGTGCAATGGGGTGGACATCGGCGCTCGCGCGATCAGGGAACCGCGGGCGCAGCGTACGATCGGCTTGCTGCCTTGGGCAACCTGGTTGGCGAGCCCGCACAAACCTCGGACACGCGTCAGTCTGAGTCGCGCGGCAACCGTGGCGGCTTGCCAATCCAGCCGAAGTGGCGAAAGGCATAGAGCATGCCCAGCGCGACCACCACCATCAGCCCAAGCGCAAACGGGTAGCCGTAGAACCAGTGCAGCTCCGGCATGTTCCAGGGCGATTTGTTGGTGTCGAAGTTCATGCCGTAGATGCCGGCAATAAACGACAACGGCAGGAAAATGGTCGAGATGATGGTCAGGACCTTGACCACCTCATTCATGCGGTTGTTCACGCTCGACAGGTAGACGTCCATCAGGCTCGCGGCGAATTCGCGGTAGGTCTCGATCATGTCGACCACCTGCACCACGTGGTCATACACGTCGCGCAGGTACACCAGGGTGCCGCGGCTCATCAGCGCTTCCTGGCCCTCTTCCATGTCTTCGCCGCGCAGTAGCGCGTTCATCGCATCGCGCAGGTGCCAAATGCCGCGCCGCAGCGTCAGCAGCACGCGCTTGAGCGAGTGGATGCGCTGGCCCGTCTGCGGCGCCGGCTTCTCCAGCGTCAGCTCCTCCAACTCTTCAAAGGTCTTGGCCAGGCCTTCGAGCACTGGGTAGTAGCCGTCGACCACGGCGTCGAGCAGCGCATAAGTCAGGTAATCGCCGCCCGAGCCGCGAATCTTGCCGCGCGTCTGGCGGATGCGTTGGCGCACCGGCTCAAAGGCGTCGCCGTCATCGTCGCTCTCTTGAAAAGTCACCACCACGTTTTTGCCAAGCAGCACGCTGACCTGCTCCATGTGCAGTTCGCACTCGCCGACGCGCGGATCGGCGCCGCCGCGAGCCGACGGCGACTTGACGGGCACAAGCAGCGCCATGTGCGCAATGACCAGCAGGTGCTTGTCGTACAGTTCCGTCTTGGGCCGCTGCGGCACATTGACGACGTCGGCCAGCGCCAGTGGGTGGATATCGAAGCGGGCGGCAATCGCCAGCAGCAACTCGTGGTTCTTGAGGCCGCGCACGTCGAGCCACAGCAGACTGGCAGAGGGCCGCGACAAGGTGTCGAGCTCATGCAGGCCCATCAGGCGCTTTTCTTCAAAGTGGTGGGCGTTGTACCAGATGACGTAGAGCGCGGTCGGCACTGCATCGGGGTCGGCCCGCAGCGTGCCTGGCGACGCGCCGGGTTCGGGGCGCATGGCGGTGAACCGCCCCGTCGCATTGTGGATGTTGACGGTGTGGCGGTTCATGCGCGAGGTCTGCATGGCGCAAGCGTCCACCGACGACCGCGGGGGCGTCAAGCGCCGCAGCGAGACCAGACCAGACGATCAATCGCGCGCTTGGAGCTTGAGCACCGGGACTTTGGGGCCCACTGCCAATTCGCAGTGCTGCAAGCCCCAGTACAGTTCGCCATCGATGACAGGATCCAGCGTCTTGCCGTCCTTGGGGGCGACTTTGACGTGCCGTGCCCGCCGGGTCACGTAGCCGTCGATCTGCATCGGCTGGCCGCCCGACATCCGCGGCAGGTTGCGCAGCACGTCCAAGGCGCCCAGGTCGCCGCATTGCACGTGCAGGTGCTCGCCGGTGTCGGCCAGCGGAAAAAAACGAAACATGTTCTTGATGTTGATGTCGATGGCGCCAACGTCCAGGTCGCGGAATTGCGCGATCGGCAGGTGCTCGCCATCCAGCCACACGTCGGCCGGCATCGGCTCGAACACCGGCTCGCCAAAGTACCGCCAGCCGACCGGCAGCGGCACCCAACCCAAAAGCGGTGTGCGTACGGCTTGCGAGCTCAGGATCTTGCCGACCAGGAATGCAATGCCCAGCGGGTCCTGGCGGTCATGGGCGTAGAATTTGTCAAAAAAGCGCTGGCTGATACCGCACAGCGCTGCGGCGAACCCCAGCTTTTCAAAGGACTTGCCCGGAAAATCGGCGTTGGGACCGTACACGCCGCGCAGGTCAAACGTCGGCAGCGGCACCACCTCCAGCTCCAAGCCCAGGCGCAGGTGGCGCGCGAGTTCGGGCAGCAGCTGATCGCAACCGCCGATGACGCCGGCCTTGCGGCCGACAAAGTCGATGGTGCCGGCGTTGGTCGGCAGGATCGCTGGCCAGGTCGCGGTCGACTGCTTGCCGAGCACCTGCCAGGTGGTGTTCATGAGCCAGTGGAACGCGCCGTCGCCGCCATCGGCCACGAAATAGCGCACCCCAGCGTCCAAGAACTCGCGGACCACGTCGGCGATCGCCGTCACGTCTTGCGTCCGGCGCACCAGCCCGAGCTCGCCGATGGTCGCCTTCATCTGGTCGTAACGCTGCGGATTGAGCCGGTTCTTGCGGCTGTTCGGGTTGGTGACGACGCCGACCACGGGTGCAGCCATGGAACCTTCCGCCAGAAGCCGTTCTGGCCCGGCGAGCAAAGCGCAGCCTTGACCCTGGCGTCAAGCGACGCCACCGCGGCCCGAAATCACACTGGTTGGCGGTAAGTTGCGCGGTTGCGCTTGCACGGCTGGTCGCGCTGCCTATCTTGTGCCGCCGTCCAGCGTGGGCGCGATGAGCAACGGTATGCAAGCGTGGATGGAATCGACCCTGGCCCAGGCCTTTCCCGGTGCGCGCATCGTGGTCACGGACACCACCGGGGGCGGCGACCACTTTGAGGTCGACATCACGGCGCCGCAGTTCGTCGGCATTTCGATGATCGCCCAACACCGGGCGGTCTATGCGGCGCTCGGCGAGCGCGTCGGCTACGAAATCCACGCCATCGGCCTGAAAACGCGGCCGCTTGCCGCCGCCTGATCTACCCGCAGCGGGCTCACCCCAGCCAAAGAGAACAACAAGATGCGTGACATTCAAAAAGAGATCGGCGAACTCGTCCGGTCCAAGCCGGTCGTCCTGTTCATGAAAGGCACGCCAGCGATGCCGATGTGCGGCTTTAGCGCCCGGACCGTCGAGGCGATCAAGGCATGCGGTGTGGCGTTTTCGGCCGTCAACGTGCTGCAAGACCCGGATATCCGCGAAGGCGTCAAGGAATATGGCCAGTGGCCAACCATTCCGCAGCTGTACGTCAACGGCGAACTGGTCGGCGGCTGCGATATCGCCGTGGATCTGTACCAGCGCGGCGAGCTGGAGCCGATGCTCAAGGCCGCGGCAGGCGAATCTCAAGCCGCCTAGCCGCCTGGCCGTGTCAGGCGTCGCTCAGCTCGGCAGCGTGCTGGTCGTCGCCCCAGCCAATGAGTAGGCGCCGGTCTGGCGTTTTTGGGCGGCAGTCTGCGGCGGCGTCCTGGCCTTGGCGGGGTTGCATTGCAGCTCCAAGCGCTTGACGCGGGTGTCGTCGGCGTCGAGCACCCGAAACGTCAGGTCTTGCCATTGCAGCGTGGCGCCGATCTCGGGCAAGTGGCCGAGTTGCTCGACCACGAAGCCGCTGACGGTGGTGGACTCGGTCTCGGGCAGGTCCACGTCGAACGAGTCGGCCAGTTCGCGCAGCTCGGTTCCGCCGTCTAACGTCCACAGCGACGCCGCGGTCTGCACGATCTCGAGCTTGGGTTCGTCGTACTCGTCGTAGATGTCGCCGACCAACTCTTCCAGCACGTCTTCGAGCGACGCGATGCCCTCGGTGCCGCCGTGTTCGTCCATCACCACAGCCAGGTGCATCTTCTTGCGCTGAAATTCCTTGAGCGCGTCGATCGCCATCATGGTGCCGGGCAGCCGCATCGGCTCGTGCAAGTGGTCAGCCAGACGAAACAGGCGCGGCTTGCTGGTGAAAGGGTCGAAGCCGATCTTGGGGTCGAACAGATCTTTGGCGTAAAAGAAGCCCACGATGTCGTCAGGCGTCTTGGCATACACGGGGTAGCGCGACCAGCGGCTCGAGCGCACTTCGGCCAGCACCTCTTCGCGGGTGGCATCGAGCGACAGCGCCGCCATCTTGGTCCGCGGCGTCATGATGGTCGTGAGCATGGTGTCCGAGAGCTTGAACACGCTCTGCAAGATGTCGCCTTCGCTCTCGGGTAGCGAGCCGGACTCGTTGCCCAAGCGCACCAGGTCTTCGATCTGCGCCTCAGTGACTTCGACGCCTTTGTGGTGGGCGTCGCCGCCCAGGCCGCGCACGATGTGCATCGCCGACCAGATCATCACGGCCGAGAACCAGCGCGTGGCGCGATGAAACCACCACACTGCGTGCATGGGCTGGATGAACCAGTCCGGATGGTGCTTGGCCAGGGTCTTGGGCGCGATCTCGCCAGCGACCAGAATGACGGCGCCCAGGCTAGCGACCGCGCCGGCCACCGCCCAGTCGGTCCAGTCGGAATCCAGGCCGTAGCGCTGGCACATCGACATCGTCAGCGACGTGGCGATCGACGAGGCCGCGACCGAGGCCAGCGTGTTGCCGGTCAGTAGCGTCGTGAGGACTTCAGAGGGCCTGTGCAACCACAGCTGCAGCAGCCCGTCGGGACCGTGGTGGCCTTCGAGCAGCTTCTTGACCCGCATCTCACCCATGGAGGTGATGGCGGTTTCGGTGCCGGCGAACAGGAAGCACGCCAGCAGCGCGACGACCAGGAGCATGGCGGACAAGGCGGCGGAGTCGTTGCCGGAAGCGAGCGACGCGGTCGCCAATAAAGGTTCTGGATCCACCAGTGCGTCTGCGCTTGAAGCGCGCGGGTCGCGTAGTTGCGCCGTAGGTCAGAGACTAGCAAAATCGACCAGCCAAAGCAAAAGGTTCTGCGACGTGGGCGCAGATCGCAGAGAGTGCGCTTGACCACGAAGGCATAGCTAGCAGAATCAACTGGTTGGCGACATGCCTGTTCGGTTATGTGTGGTCGTCATGTAAGGCCGCTGATTTACAGACACTTTGAAGGCAGTCTGGGC
>SXRM01000199.1 GCA_005792545.1 Pseudomonadota bacterium
CGCAAGCCGGAGGCCTTGACCTCGGCGATGACGCCATCGGGTCCGAGCTCTAGCGCCCGCTTCCACATGGCAAAACCACCATGTTTCAGGTAGTTGTCCAGGCGCGTAAAGTCTACGCCCAGGTGACTGCGCAACAGCACCCGCTGCTCAGGCATGTCCGGCCTCCGCGTGTTCGGCGCCGCCGTTGTCCGAACCAGGCCAGCCTACGGACGGCCCGAGACGCAGGCCCTCTTCTTGCAGTTGCGTCAACAGCTGCTGAAATTCCGCGGGCTTGACCTTGAAGTAGTCTTTCTTGTTGATTTGCAAGGTCGGCGCGCGCTCGCACGCGCACAGGCACTGCACGGCCTCCAGCGTGAACAGTCCGTCCTCGCTGGTCTCGCCCGGCTGGATGCCGAGCGCATCAATGGCCACTCGCACCAGGTCATCAGCGCCGAGCAGGTAGCAGCTGACATTGGTGCAGATCTGCACGTGGTAGCGGCCGTGCGGCTGCTTGTACAGCATCGTGTAGAACATGGCCGTCGCCAGCACCGCCGACTTGGTCAGGCCCAATTCCGCCGCCACCAGATCGAGCACGGCCGGCGACAGCCAGCCAAATTCTTCCTGCGCCAGCCACAGCACCGGGATCAGCGCCCCCTGCTTGCGCGGGTAGCGACCGATCAACTCGGCGACGCGGGCCTTGGCGCTAGGCGAGAACACCACGCCATTGCTGCTGTTTTCTGCCATCGGGCCGCTGCTTATTGCCATCACTGCCTCGCGGCCCCTGGTTCCGCCGATTCGGCCCGCGCGCCGCCCGAGCAAAGGGGCGGCCGGACCGCGCGCGTGTGTAGCCCCGAGCGGCATGCGCTGTCAAGTTGCCGGCCACACTGTCGATTGGTTACCCTTGCGCGCCGCGGTGTTGGCGGCCGGGCGAAGGGGTGCGATGCGCGGGTTCATTTTGGCGGCTGGGCTGGGTACGCGGCTGCGGCCGCTGACCGAAGTGCTGCCGAAACCTTTGGTGCCGGTGGCCGGCGTGCCGCTAATGCAGCGGGCGATCGGGCAGTTGGCCGATGCTGGGGTGGGCGAGATCGGCCTCAATACGTTCCATCTCGGGGCGCAGATTGCGGATTTCGTCGGCGACGGCGCGAAGTTCGGCGTCCGAACGACGGTGTTCGACGAGGCACCGGCGATCCTGGGTACCGGCGGCGGCCTCAAGAACGCGGAGGGCTTTTTGCGCGACGGCGGCGACGCCTTCGTCCTGGCCAACGGCGACGTCTGGCACAGTTTTGACCTGCGGGTGTTGCTGGCTGCCCATCGGCGGGACGCGCTTGCGACGCTGGCGGTGTTCCGGGCGCCGCACCGACCGGAACTGCACCAGGTGTTCATTCGTGATGTCGGTCAGGGTCGTGGCGAGGTCGCGCACATCCGCGGTGCGCCACAGCAGACGCCGAGCGACTTCGCGGTCATCTATTCGGGCGTCGGCATCTACTCGACGCGGCTGCTCGACTTGCTGCCGGGCGGTGGCGTCGAGGCTTGCCTCGTGCGCCAGGGCCTGGTGCCGGGCATGGCGCAGGGCCTGCGGGTCGATACGGTAGAACTGTCGGGCGCGTGGTTCGACTGCGGCACCCGCGCGGAGGTGTTGCGGGCAAGTGCTTATGCTTTGCGTTTGCGTGCAAGTGCGGAACCGCGGGCATAGGCTCTTGGAATGTTGGGGCTTTGCGGATTGACTGTCAGCGAACCCGACCGCGGATGAACCACCAGATCGAGGTCCTCCAGCACGATGGCGCCAAGCAGCACTTCGCTGCCCACCACCATGGCACCAAAAAAGCCGCCGCGGTTACCAAATTGCAGCCGGATCGGGCCACCATAGGGCACCATGCGCGGCGTGTCGTCGGCCATGCACACTTCGCGCTCGTCGCCGAGGCCGATGCCGAGCTGCGCGGCTACGTGGGCGCTGATGCACAGGTGAGTGGCACCGGTGTCGACGATGGCGTCCACAGTCATCGGCCCGCGCGTCGGATCGGCGGGGTTGGACAGGACGACTTCGGCGTGCACAATTCCCATTGCTGACCTACTTGAGCCAGAACTGCAGCTCGCTGTCGCCCAGCTTGATGCGGTCGCCGTCCTTCAAGAACACCTTGTGCACCTGCTGGCCGTTGACCAGCACTTTGTTCTGCGAGTTCAGGTCGGCGATCTCGTAGCGCATCTGGTCGATCTTCAGCGCGGCATGGCGGCTCGACACGCTGGCGTCCGGTAGCACGATGGTGTTGCCCTTGATGCGGCCGAGCGTCGTCACGTCGTCGTAAAGGTAGAATTCCTGGCCCGCGCAAGGACCCGCAATGCAAGCCAGGCGGCCGCGGTGCGGTCCCTCGGGCTTGGCAGGACCGGATTCGGCGGCGGCAGCAGGTGCGTCGCCCTTGCGGCGCGAGACGAAGATGATGATACCAATAATCAGTCCCAACCCGAGCAAGCCGCCAATCGCCATGCCAGCCCACTTGAGCCACTTGTCCCAAGGCAGTGCTGGCGCCGGAATACGCACATCGTTGACTACGCCCTCTTCGGTGGCGCCGTCCTTGAGCTTGGCCTTGAGGACGATGTTGTACTTGAGGAACTCCTTATTGCCTTTGATGGTCTCGCCGTGGCTGGGCAGCTCGGCCAGTTTGCCGCGGATGATGAACTGCTTCTTGATGCGCGCGCCGACCGAGTCCCAGGCGCCGGCGATCTGCACCAATTCCTTGACGCTCTTGTAGACGCCGTTGGTGTCGTTGGCGGTGGACTGCAAAAGCGTCAGGTACTTCTTGTCGTCCGGCGCAAAGCCGATGACCAGGACGCGAATGCTCTGGTCGCTATAGCGCTCGATGACGCTTTTGCGCTGCTTCTCGATCTTGGCGACGTCAGTTTCGCGGTCCTTGCCGTCGGACATGACGATCAGGAACTTGCGGCGGGTCTGCGACAGCTTGTCGGCGTTGTCGGCCATGTAAGCCAGCGCCTTGTCGATGGCCGTCATGGCCTGGGGCTTGAGCGACTTCTCCGCCTTTGCGGCGCCTTGAATGGTGGCGTTGCCCTCGTCTTCGGCCGACGGCCCTTTGGCGTTCTCAACTGCAGTCTGCGCGCTGGTAAAGTTCGACGACCAGGTGCTGATCGGCTCACTGGCATTGCTGTTGTGGTACTGCAGCACGGCGACTTTGTCGTTGCCGCTCAGCATCTTGATGAGACGAACCGCGCCTTCCTTCTCGGTCGAGTACACCGAGATTTCTTCGCCGGCCTGCAGCTGGTAGTTGTTCGACGCGTTGAGCAGGATGCAGATGGCGACCGGCTCTTTGGCCGCGTCCGCCGTTTCGATCTGCACGTCCACCAGGTTCAGCTTCTGACCGCTGGCCAGGATCTCCAGGTCGCCCGGCTCGACCTTTTTCATCGGCTCGCCGTCAGCATCCAAGATGTCGGCGTTGATGGTCAGCATGCCTGTCGCGGTGTCGAAAGCGACCGCATCCAACAGCACGCGCTTTTCGGCTTGCGCAAAGGTAGTGGGCGCAAGCAGCGACGCGATCATGGCGATCGCGGTCAGGCCCAAGTACAGGCGCCGGCGTGCGAATTGCATCAAAACTCCTCATATTCGGCCCAGACCTGCTTCCGCGGCCTGGGGGGCAGACCGAGTCAGGGTGGCGCCGCGCCTATTCCAACGACTTGAACTTGAGCTCGGTGCGGCCCAGGCGGATCTTGTCGTTGTCGATGATGTCGTAGCGCGTGATCTTGCGGTCGTTGACGAACGTGCCGTTGGTCGAGTCCAAATCGCTGACGGTAAACACGCCGTTTTCGTGGCGAATCACCGTGTGCTTGCTGGAGAGGTACGGGTCGGTCAGCACGACGTCGCAGTCCGCGGCCGTGCCCATGGTGTTCTTGCCGTCGACGAGGCGAAAGTCGCGACCGCGCAGCTCGCCGTTCAGCACCACTACCCAGCCGACCACGGGCTTGAAGGTGCTGCGGTTGATGGCGCCCAGATCGATAGCGACCGTGCGCTCGGCACCGCCAAACTCATCGGGTGCCTGCTGCGCTTCCGGTTCCGCTTTCTTCTTGCTGAACCAACCCACGTTGCCTCCCTCTGCCTTGGGTGCGTCTTTCTTGGCTGGGCCGCCGCCCCCGCCCTTGGCTGCGTCTTTGGCTGCCTTGAGCGGCGCATCGACAGCCTTGTTGAACGACTTGGCCGCCGACGACTTGGCCTTGGCAATCGCGCCCATCTTCTTGGCGTTGACGGCGTTGACCGCGCCGTCGATGCGCTGCTGGCCCAGGCTCTTGAAGAAATCAACGACGATATTGGCGATCACGGCGCGCTCCTGCTGACAGTCAGCCCGGACCCGGTCTTGCCCATCTGCCGAACTGCACCGCATCCGGTTGACACGCAACCGCTACGCGCAGGCCACGCAGATCGGGGCGCGACCTGACGCCGACGTGGCGCGCAGCCGCGACCGTGACCATCAGGATGGCACGCGGCCGATCGCGATTCAAGGCACAACGCGTCCATCGCCCTATCCGCGCTTGACAGGCTGATACGACCACATCTTGAACACGTTGATGTCGCGGTCGGCCGTGACAGGCTTGATCTTGATGCGCAGGGTGACTTCGCGGACGTATTCGGCCAGCACCACGTACACCCAGTTGCGCCAGCGGGCCTTGCGGTCGCTGCCGGCGCAGATGCAGTTGGCCAGCCGTTTGTCGTTGGCTTCAACCTCGGCTTCCCAGTCGCCGTGCACGTAGTCCATGCGCCAGACCACGTAGACATCCTTGCCCGGTTCGACGTTTTTGACCTCGAATTCCAAGAAGCCGCCCTCGAACGCCACGCCAGCATCTTCGACCGTCGCGCCGTCGGGGTACTTGAGCTTCTGGCGCGTGCGGTACTTGTCGCGCTCGCCGGTGATCCGCCACTGGTGGGCCTTCTCGCTGTCGGGGTCGATGGGGTCGATGGTGTCGATGAGCACCATGTCCTGGCCCTCGATGTTCATGCGCTCTTCGAACGGCGCCGAACGGACCTTGATGTTCTCGACCACCGCGCTGGTGTCCGTGGTCTTGGCCTCCAGCTTCTTGGCGGGCTTGAGCTGCTTTTGGAAGATGGTCTCCATGAACTTCTGGCACTCGCCCTGATAGCTCATCAGGCCGTTCAGGAAGTCGACTGAGAAGTGACGCTCCTGGTAGCGCTGCAGCGAGATCTCGACCTGCTTCTTGAAGTTGGCGAAGTCGCGCTGGCTCGAGATCTGCGGCACGTTGGCCTCGATCTCCAAGATGACGCTCCACTGGTGGTTCAAGATGATGAGGTACAGGTTGAAGATGTTGCGCAGGTCCACCAACTGGGCGTGGATGAGCATCTCCAAGGTGATAAAGCCGTGCAGCACGTCTGCCGCTGGCAGGATGCGCATCTGGTGGAACATGAGCGCGTAGACCTGCTTACTGCGGCGGATCATCTCCATGATCTCCCACAGCATCTGCGGGTTGAGGAACGAGCCTACGATGCCCGCCACCGGCACAAAGCGCAGGTCGATCTCGTTGGGCTGCGGGTTGAAGGGGTCCTTGGGGTCCAAAATCCGCTTGATGTCCTTGGCGACGTTGATGCGCGCCAGTTCCACCTCGGTGTGCAGGTCCGGTTCGGTCACGCTCCACTCAATCTTGACCGACTCCGCGATCTTGCGGTGCCCCTTGAAGTCCAGGTTCTCTTTGTAGCTGATGAAGTCGGTGAACTCCTCAATGTAGCGGCCGACCAGGTACACGGTCGCCGGCAGCTTGAAATCATTGGGGTTGAACTGCTTGATTTCCGGTTCCCACAAGAAGATGTCGTTGCCTTGGCCGTCCACCGCGTAGCCGGCCTGGATCTCGACCGCGAGCTGACCTTGCGAACGCGCCTGGACCCGCATGCCGCCCAGCGCGTGGGGCACCACACCTGGGCCGTGCATCATGCGGTTGTGCAGCCGACGCTTTTCAACGTGGTAGCGCTCGCCATCGTTCCAGTCTTTCTCGGTGGTTCGAAAGCCGCGAAAAAAATTCAGGCGGCGGTAATTGCGTTCGGTGATCTCGGCCATCGTGTCCTCAGGGGGTCGGGGTGCGCGTCTGCGTGCGCGGCTAGGGCGCGTTGCTCCAGTCGACGTCGTCTTCGCCGACCAGACCATCTTCGCCGATGACGAAGCCATGGTCTTCGTCGCCGAGCGCGGCCTGATCGGAGAAGGTCAAGAAATAGATGGTGTGCGCCGGCTTCTCGGCCTGGATCACCCGGTGGATGCGGATGATCTGGTCGTCGGCAAACGCGCTCGCGGGCTGCGGCAGCTTGACCACAAAGCAGTGCGCGAGGTTGATGGGCGGCAGCACCACCGTCGAAATGCCAACTTCGCTGGTCACACCCACGCGGAAGGCGTCGAATGGCCAGGCGTTTTCGGTAATTTCGGGCTTGACGCCGATGTACATTTCCAGCAGCAATTCCAGGGCATACTTGGTGCCGCGCATGCTGTAGAGCGCGGGCGCCTTGCGCAGCCAGCGGCGCTGCTTTTCGACCGGCCAGTCGCTCTCGAGCTGCAGCGCAATCCAGCTGGCCAGCCAGGGCAAAAAATGCGGGTCGGTCTCGTGCGGACGAAACAGCGACGGCAGGCGATCGAGGACGTCGCCGATTTTGTCCTGTTCCTGCTGGAAAATCCACAGGAATTCGTGCAGCAGGTGGTTTTCGTTGTCGGCCGTGAGCTGAAAGATCTGCGGCATGTACCGCAGCCAGTTCTGCTTGGCGACGGACAACTGGGTGACCGTGGTGCTGTCGACGAGCTGCCCGCGGATCGGAAACTGCTCGACGACCGTGTTGGGGTCGGCGTACGCCTCGACGTAGCGCGGCAGCGGCGCCGGCAGGCCAGCTTGCTGCAGCACGATGGCCGCGTCGCGCAGGCGCAGGCCGGTCAGCTCCGGCATGATCACCTTGCGCAAGCGTCGATCGGGCGGACGCGCGCCTCCGGTCGGCCGTCCGCCTGATGCTGCCGCTGCGCTACCCGAACCCACTGCCATCGCTACCTGCTCTGTTCGGCCTGTGTGCGCCCGCTACCAAAGCGGACCTGTTGCCGCGCCCGGACGGCGTCGCTAGACGATGCGCTCGTGCGCTTTTTCAACCACTTCAACGCGGACGACGTGCACCAGCTCGCCGGTGCCGACCTTGAACTGGTCGACCTCCAGCTTGGTCGCCTCATCGACCAGCCGCACGCGGTCCACGAAGTCGACCCCCGGCACGTCTTCAATGACGTGGTAGAGGTCCACGCGGTACACCGGCCGACCAAACGGCCAGCCCTTGCCTTCCTTGCCACCCTTGAGCGGGTGCAAGAACCAGCGGATGCGCTTCTCGATCTCGCGCTTGACGCGGTCCGAACCCGCGGTCTGCAAGACCACGATCTCGACAATCGTGGACAGCTCGCGAAAGGTCGGCCGCTGCACGTTGAGCAACGTCGAGATGAGCTTGCGGTCCGCCAGGTGGTTGCGGACCTTGCGCAAAAGCTCGGTGGACGGAATCGGCTTGTCCAGGAAGTCGGGGTGCGACTCTGCGACCTTGGGCACGATGACGACGGTGATCTCGCCCTCGCGCTCGTGCGTCGGCAGCGCGCAGACCCGCGCGACCGAATTCGAAGCTTCAATGGCCAGCCACTCGAAGTCTTCCGCGGTCACCGCGCGGCTCTTGGCCTTGAGCGAGTGCGGCCCGCGCCGCTTGGCCTCTTCGATGGTCTCCAAGTCGCAGCCGCCGGCCGCGGCATACACGTTGCGCACCGAGTCGACGTACGGCACCGACTGCATCAATACCGTGACCGCGTCAGGCGGCACGTTGCCTTTTTCGCCGTCGCCCACCTGGTACCGGCGGCACACAATGTTGCGATCGCCTTTTTGCGGGATGAGACCGTGGATGCCGTCGCCAAACCGCACTTCGTTGGTCACGATGTCTTTGACGTAGTGGCGCGCGTTGGCCTTGGACTCGTACAGCGAGTCAACGGCGATCCAGCGCACCAGCACGCCCTCGGGCGTCTCCTCGATGAAGCGCTCGCCGTAGAAGTTCTCCAACTCGTGCAGATCCGGACTCGGCGGCCGCTCGCGCTCTTTGACCCAGACTTCTTCGCCGGGCAGCACCGGGCCGCGCACGAACTTGTACGACTGATTGGGCGTTCCGCGCGAGCTGCCCATCAATTCATCGGCATACGTCGTCACATTGGTGGCGTAGACCGTGTTCAACAGCACGTTGCGCAGCATCGGCGGCTCGTCGTAGCCACCGAATTCCAAGCGCGCCCGGAGCCAGTACAGCGGCACGCCGAACCGCTTGTGCGCGCGGTGGTCGGTCGGCCCGACAAACTCAACGTACCCCGACTGCGTAAAGCCGTAGGTCATGTCGCGGGTGATCAGGCTCGACCAGTCCTTGCCGTTCCAGTACTCCCAGTTGATGACCTGCTCGGCGTGGACCTGGTTGAGCTGCTTACTGGTCTGACCCGCACCGGCCCGCAGGCGCCGGCCGGGGCCATCGTTTTCAGCCAGCTCAAAGTAGAGCGTGATCTTGTCGTTGGGAAACGGTTGCGGCCCGGGCGGATTGGGACCGTCGTAGTTCGAGATCTTGAAGCCGACGTACAGCGTCGGGCTCTCTTCGGCGATCGGCTGAAACGGCTGAAACGGCTTGCCGGCCTCGGACTCGCTGGCCAGCGCTGTGTAGTCGCTGTACAAGAAGTCGTTGTAGGCCAGCACCTTGTCAAACGCGTGCTCCTGCTCGACGAAGCGCAGGGCCATCCGCTTGACGTTTGGCGGGCGCAGCGGCCGGCTGTCTTTCCACACCCAGCGGTCGTTTTCGAGCTCGTAGGTACCCGGCACGCCAAAGTCGCCGCGCTCAATGCGCGCGCGCACCCACACGGCTTCCTTGCCGTTGACGTCGCTGGCCTTGATGTCCTTGGGCCGCCGAAACGCCACGAAGCCATTGCCAGTCAAGCACGCCGTGTCGTCTTTGAAGCCATGCCCAGGGTCTTCCTGGTCGTAGTCGCCAAAGCCATTGCGGCCGACAAGACGCCACTTCTTGCCGTTCCAGTACTCCCAGGCCACCACCAGATCGCCAGAGGCTTGCGGCAGCGGCACCACCGACGGGTCTGCCAACTCAAAGTCGATGCGGACATCGGCGTCGGGATGGTCGAGCACCTGTGCGCAAGAAATGTAGAGCGCCGAGTCCAGCTTGGGGTCGCTGCCAAACGGCTGCATCGTGCGATCGGACTCGAGCTTGAGGTAGAAGCCCGCGGCCTGGTTCGAGTAGGCCAGATCGGGCGCCTCGCCTTCGCCGGTCAACTCCAAGCGCATCGACACGACGTCGGCCAACGTATCGGAAGGCTGGCTCGGCACTTCGATGAGCTTACCGCGCAAGAACAAGCCGGTGGACTCGCCGATCTGGGTCTCGGCCATCTTCGGCGGCCCAATCAGCGCCACCTGGTCCGCCTCGGTCTCAAGCGGCGGGCTGGCCAGCGCGCGCCAGCGTTCGCCGTCGAAGTACTCCCACTCCAGCTGCTTGCACAGCGGCACCGGCGTCGAGCCGGGCGCCGTGGTGCGGATGGTCAGCACCGAGGTCTCGTTGAAAGCCTCCAAGCGCTTGTCACCGACGAAAAGGAACCGCTCGACGCTGCGCACGCCGGACCACAGTTCGACGCCTTCGCGTTTGCGGCCAAGCAACCCGGTGTAGTCGCTGAACGTCTCGTGGTACTGGCTCATGCACATGGCCAGCGCCGCGTTGGTCACGACCAGATCGCTTTCCGTTTCAAAGGCGATGGCGTTGCCGTCCGGTCCCGGCTTGGTCCCTACGCGGGTGCCGTGCGGCACGGTGACAACGTCTGCTTTAGGATTGATGCCGAACTTGAGCACCGTGCGCGCCGGCTGAGGCGGCGCCAGCGCGATGCCCATCAGCTCCAGGAACGCCAGGAAATTCTTTTCCGGCACGCGATTGAGCCGATACAGCGTCATCTCGGTCATCCAAGCGAACAGCTCGATGAGCGTGATGCCGGGGTCGGAGCGGTTGTGGTTGGTCCACTCCGGGCAGTACTGCGGGATGAGGCGGACCGCTTCTTGGACGATGTCCTCGAAGTTGCGATCGTCTAGGTTTGGACTGGGGATCATAGATCCTGCTCCCGCCTGAGGTAGAACGGATAGACCATGTTCATGTCGACATTGGTCGATCGCACCCGGTATTTGATTTCGACCAGCATCAGCGACTCGGGTTCCCGTTGCGGCCGAGCCGACACCCGCACATCGGTGATGCGCGGCTCCCACTTGTTGAGCGCTTCAGCGACGTAGAACGCCACCATGCCAGCCGTGGTCGAGGAATTGGGATGGAAGGCGTAGTCGTGAATGCGGCAACCGAACATCGGCCGCATCACGCGCTCGCCGACGGCCGTGCCGACGATCAAGCGCACGCCTTCTTCAATGTTGGCGCTGCCCTCAGACATGGCCACGCCACCCACCGCATTGATCTGCATCGGGAACTTCAGGCCTTTGCCAAGGAAGCTTTTGACCATCGCGGGTTCGACCTCAAGGGCGCGGCAGGCGGCGGACGGCAATCAACTGGGCTGAGGACTCCGATCGGCAAGGCAAGGCGACAACGCCTACCTGCGCGCTCGACCAACCAGTAAACGCACCGATCGTCGAACGGACGGCAAATTGCCGTTTTGGTTGCGGCTTGCGCCCGCAGCCCGCCGACACCAACAGGCGCAAGCGAGGTCACGGTGGCGTCGAAACGCGCGCAGCAGCCCGGGCGGCAAGTTCGCGCAACCGGCGCAATCCTAACGGCACAAGGATTGGTGTCAACGGCCACGCCCGACGACGCCGGTGCAGCGACCAAAAAACCGGAACTGCGGCGATGCAAAGCGGCGTTTTGTAACGATCCCAGCCGCAACCGGCCCCTGAGAGCAGGGTCAGCAAGTAACTTGGGAGAACTTGAGGCGAAAAAACGCAGCGATCGCGGGAGTCAAGGTCCGAAGCCACGAACTCAGCGACGGAGCCGGACCCAGCCAAAGGTGGGGCTACGTGCCCTTGGTGTTGCGCGAGAACGCGATCGTGGTCTTGTAGCCCTCGTCGGGCCGATACGAATGCGTCGCTGCCGTGATCAAGAACTTGCCGGAGAACGACTTGCCGAAGCCCTCGAACTCGATCACCTTGCCGGGAATCGCCTTGGGATCGCCTTCGATGGTGACTTCGCCGGTCAGAAAGTCCATGGAGAACTGGTCAAAAAGCGACTGCGCGATGGCCTCTGCCTCGGCCTTGGTGTTGACCGGTTGGTCAACGACGATGTACTTGCGCCCGGTCGAACCTGAGTTGTACAGCGCCGTTCCCGTCTCGCTGTGCCCCTTGCTGCCGTCGAACGAGTAGGTCGAACTGGTGACCTTGGCCACGATGTTCTTCTTGGTCACGAAGTCCCAGCTGCGCACTTCGACCGCGGCGTATTGCTGCACGGTCGACAAGCGAAAGTTCAGGTGCAGGAACGCCCCCGCAGCGCCAGCGCCGCCCTGACCGCTGCGTTCGCGCGCGATCTTGACCACAGCCGCGCCGCTGGGCTCGGGCTTGCGGAAGGTGACCTCGGTCTTGCTGGAGTCGCCGGCCTTCATCTCCAAGCTGGCGCCGATGGCCTGCAGGAATTCGAAGTCGCTGACGTTCAGCTGCGGAACGTAGTGGTGCTTGACCTGCGACGAGCCCACTTCGCCGGCTTTGAGCTTGTCCGCCGTCTTGCCGCCTTCGCTGGCTGCGGACTTGTTGATGACGTCCTGGACCGGTGTGGTTGCGCCGATCGTGGGCTGCAGGCCATCGCCCCAGGTCTTGCTGCGCTGGCCGCGGGTCAGCCGGTGCACTTTGTGGAAGCCGGAAATGGTGGTGTGGTAGCCCTGTTCGACGTCGAAGCTTGGTTCCACGTACGCGATTTCGCCATAGAGCAACGCCTGCTGATTTTCCAGGCCCAGTGAGATCTCCACTTCGTCGCCTGGCTTAAAGGAGTCGATGAGGTTGAGCTTCTCCAGCTGCATCATGTCGTATTCAACCGCGAACATATCCGGCTGGTCGAGGCGCAGGTCGACGGTGATGGACACGATGCCCTCGCCGGCCCGCGTCTCCAGCGACTTGCCCGCATCGGTCGCGATGCTGGTCGACCCAGCAATCTTGACGGTCATGCTCGCTACATTGGCATCCATATCGAACTCCCAGTGTGCCGGTCGCCCGGCCCCGTCTCAGGCGCTGCAGTCGGAATCAACCCGCAGGTCGGCCGTGCGTCAGCGCAGGATCGGCGGGATGAGCAAGCGCTGACCAGGGGCCAGCCGCAGCGGGTCATCGATGCCGTTGGCCACGGCGATGCGCCGCCACTCGGCCGGGTTGTCGTACTCGGCGGCGGAGATCGCCTGCAAGGTCTCGCCGCGGCTGACAGCGTGGACGTGCGCGGTGTCCGGGCTGGCCTTTTCTTCGGTCTCAGGGGGTTCCTCGGCCAGGGTCAGCTTGCAGGTCGCGCGAACCGGCGTGCCGTTGGGCAGGAACATCGTGTAGTTGACGTCCAAGCCCGTCACGAACCACATGCCGGTGTTGACCTTGCCGGCCCCGCCCTCTTCGCCCCAGCCGTCGCCCCAGGCAAACGTCACCCGCGGCGGACGGTGCAGGCCCGGATCGGCCTTGAGCAGCAACTCAAACCACGCCACGTGCGCGACGTAGACATTGGTGCGCGTGTCGAAGCAGTCGAAAAGCAACTCGCCGAACTCCAGCTGCGCCGGATTGCCGGTGGTGAACTGGTGCTTGGGGGCGCTGCGGCCAGCCTGACGGCCCTGCTTGGGCGTCATCGACTTGGTCACGCGCACGGCCTCCGGATTGAACTGGAAGTCGTGGTGATCCGTACTAAAGGACGTGGCCTTGCCGGCGTCGTCCTTGTAGATCTCAATCCGGGCCTTCGGGAAAGAATCAGACATGGAGCCCCCTACGTTCGCGCTCGCGCTTGATACGCACCATCACCGAGCGGGCGACCTTGACCGCCAACGCCTCGATATCTTGCACATTGCTCGCCTGGTCCTCAGCCTGCTGGCGCGCGCCGTCACCGCCCGCGCCCTGACTAGCTTTGCCAGCTTTGTGATCGCCAACGCCGACGATCGGCGTGCCATAAGTGGGATCGCCGCCGCTGGTGGCGATGCCCTCAGACAGCGGCTTAGCCGCGGCTGCCGCAACGATCGCCTGCGCAGCCGGCGCCACCAACGGCAACATGTTGGCCGTCGGCGCAGCCGTCACCGACAGCACGCGGGTCATGGCAGCGGCCTGCGTGCCCTTGTGCGAGGCCGTTGCGCCCGACGAGCGATTGGCCGCCTCGACCATCGCATCGATGCCCGCAGCTGGGTTGACCAGGTCCTGGCCCATGCGGAAGTCGGTCGGCACGGCCATGCCGTCCAGCAGCGCCGGTGCGGCGCTGGCAGACTGCGCGGTGCGACCAGGTGACCGCCCAATCGAAGCCGAGCGCCTCGCCGCAACAGCAGCACTCAGGCGATCCGCGCCCCGCACTGCCGATGGCGCCGGCGCCGTCTCGCCCAGGTACCAGCCGCCATCGCCACCGGTCAGACCGACCAACTCGTTGACACCTGCGCCAGCGCCGCCGTACGAAAAACCACCGCCCGCGTAGCCACTGCGCGCTGCGCTGCGGGCGCTAGACAGCCGGGTAGCGAACGTGCCCCGTGGCGTCGCATGCAGCCAGCGAGCCCGGCGCGCCTGGCCGACCATGTTGTGGCCGCGCCGCAAGCTGACTGGCGCGAAGGTATGCATTTGAACGCCAGCGGTTGCGCGAGCAGTTGCCGCTGCTGGCTTGGCCGCTGCGGCCTTGGCAGCAACTGGACTGCTGCGTGCTGCGCCCGCCACCGCTTCGTCGCCGGCAACGGGACTAGAATCGACGCCAGGCGCCAGCAGCTCGCGCGGCGAATCCGCAGTTGCGAGGCCGCGTTCGCGCGGCTTGGGCGGTCCAAACAGCCCGCCCCCGGTCAACGCTGCCAGGGCAGCCATACCGCTCAGCACGATCTCGTCGCCCTGAGCACTGGCCTGGACCGCCTGTGCGGCAAGCGCAGGCTTGGCCAACCGAGCCTGGGCCGGACGGCGCGTTTGCACAGCGGTTGCTTGCTCCGGCGCGAACGCATCTGAGCTGGCTGGCGCAACCAATTCGCCGCGGGCGGTCGCCCCGTCCGCCAAGCGCCGCGCTACTTCACGGGCCACATCGCTTCGACCCAAGAAGCGGGCGACGTACGCAGCCGCAGCTTCCGCAGGCACCTTGGCTGGCGTCTCGCCCCACGCCTTGAGCATGGCCTTGAGCGCCTGCGGCGTGTCGGCGCCAAGCGCCGCTGGTGTGGCACGCTGGGCAGTCGCACGGGGCTGCGCCGCTCCAGTCGCTGAAGCTGTGTCACCGCGACCGCGCGCCGTTGCTGGAGTCGCCTCAGCGCCCGCGGTGTCGCCCATTTCGGTCGCCGCAAGGTCCAGCCACTCGCCGGCTCCAGCTTGTTCGGTGCGCATGGCACGCAAACGCGCCGTGGGTGCCGAACGTGACATGGCGCGCGCGCCACCACCGCCGCTCTGTGCAGCCTCAGCCGCCTGGGCCACCCATGCTGTCAACGAATCGGTCCGGCCGGCTGGACGCGCGGCCAAAACGCCAATCTCGCGCAGGCCCGCCATCGCAGCCACGTTCTGCGCGGCTGCGGCACCGCCACCGGCGGCAACCGCCGTCCGGGACTGCGACCTGGCGCGCAACACCGCTGCAACCGCGGCCTGGGCGGCGATGGCCGCCGGGGCGCGTGCCTCCACTGCCTGCAGTGCGGCGGATGCGGCCAGCGACCGCGCGCTCGCGGCCGTGCCAGCAACGCGACGGGTCGCCGCAGTGCCCACCGCCTGCGCAGTCACCGCATCCAGTGCGCCGGCGCCGAAATCTGCACCGAGATCGAGCCATTCGCCAACGGTGCCAGCGACTTGTGCCGCGAGGGCGGCTGCCCGCGCGCCCGAATTCGCTGTCGCGCCAACCCGCGGACTGTCTGGCTGCAATGCGCGGCCTGCACTCGGTGCAAAGGCGGCACGGATCGCGGAAGGCGCAGCACGCGAGCCGCTGCCTGCCGCTGCAAAGTACGCAGCGATCGCGTCCTGCCCAGCAGCCGAGGCCAACACCGTTGGCAGACTCAGCGCGGCGGCAGGCAGCGACTTCTGACCGGTGGGCGCAAGGCCCATCGACGCACGGGCGTCGACACGCTGCCCCAAGCCAACCGCTGCCAGACCGGCAAGCCCAGGCAATTGCCCTCGCGCAAACGCAGCGCCTTGCACGAACTGCGCGGCGCCAGCCGGCTGGCCCGCCGAAACACCTGCGCGCACAGGCGCCACAGCTGAATGGGCAGCCACCGCGCGCCCGGCCGCGCCGGCAGACGCCGCAGCAGCCACACTTGCTCGACCTGGCCCTGACCGCGGCACCGTCCCTTTGGCAGCGCCGATCTCGGTCCACCACGGCGAGAGTCCGGCTGCAGGACGACCTTGGGCACGCGTGCCGCCAGGAACAGCCGCCAACCGTGCCGGCTGGCGCAGATCCGAGGCTGCGCTCGCGCCGCCGGCGGCTTCAGCCGCATCAGCCAGATCGTCGTGCAGGGACAGCAGATCGCCCGGCGCTGCTTCGAAGCGCGGCTGAGCCGCCGCTGCGAGTCGGCCTGGAATTGTTTGGGTGCCGCGCCGCGCCGCGCGACCGGTGAGGTCAGCGCTAGCTGCGATCGCGGAAGCGGCGCCTGCAGGCTGCCCGCTAACTGCCAACGACGGCGTGAGCCCCCGCGCCGACAAACGACTTGGCCGACCGGCCATCCCAGTTTGGCTTTGGACTGCGTCAGCTGCTGCGAAGTAGGTCTGCCAATGGGCAAGAGTGGCCGACTCGGCGGAAGCGGTGAACTGAGCAGCTGCCTCCGCGCGGGCCACGATGTCGCGGGCGCGATCCGCCGCAGCGCGCAGGGCTGGCAGCGCTGCTGGCCCAACGGCCGGCACAGCCATGGGCCGCGTCTCAGCAGCACCCGCGGAGCGCATTTGCGCGCTGGCAGCCGGCCTTGCGCCACCTGCGCGCCGGCTCTGCGACGACGCGACAGCATTGCCACCGGACACGGCCGCGGCCGATGCCGAGCCGTGCTGCGCCGCAACGGCACCAGCGACGCTCTGTGCCTGGTTGGCTCGCCAGATCTCAATCGCGCGGCGGTGAGCTTGCGCCATTGATGCCCGCGGATTGTGTGCTGAACCAGCTTGGCCCTGGGCCACGGCAGCGGCACGTTGCGAAGCGACAACTGAATCGCGTGAAGCTGGGCTGAGCGACGTCCGACTGCCCTGCACGGACGCGGCGAAGGTTGACCGTTGTGCAGGCTCAAGCTCACCGCCGAATTCCTGCAATGCCGGTGGCTCAAGCAGTGCCCGGTCAGCACTGGCCTCGGCCCAACGCAGCGCGCGCGGCGCCCGTGCGGCAACGCTGAATTCGCCAAGCGTCCACAGCGGATGGGCAGCCGCGTCGCCCTCGAGGTGCGCAGGCCGCGCCGACAGGCTGGCAAATGTGGGACGTCGACCGGCGGCTGCGCCCGACCAGGCTTGGGCAGCGCGCGCTCCAGAGACCTGGGACAACGCGCGCACGGCAACCTGAGCGAGGTTGGCGGTACCACCCTGCGTCGCCATCGCCGCAGCTTCGATACCCGGCCCGCCGGTGGCGCCCGGTCCGAACTGGCCCGCACCCTGCTCAGCGGGGACTGGCCGCCCCGATGGGGTGGGCAGGTGGGGTTGCTGGACCCCATCTCGACCGATGCCTTCAACCGCCTGCGACGCAGTGCCGACAGCTAGCCCTTCCGCCGCACCGCTGGCAGCCCGGATCTGCTGAATGAGGCGGCGAAGGTCGCGCAATTGCGCTTGCTTGCCGAGAGCCGCCCGCGGAGCAGCAGCGCGCGCCGTGGCGGGACGGCCCTTGGCAGCCGCGCCGGCTTTGGCCGACTGGCGCGATGGCGCCCGGTTGGTTCGGGACGCACCTTGTGCAGCCTTGGGCTGCAACTGGCGAACCTGCTGCTCGAGTCCGGCGATTTCGGCGTCAAACTCGCCACCGGCGCCGTCCAGTTCCAGTTCTTCCAGCACGATCTGGACCAGATCGGCCAACTCGCCTACCTGCAGCGACCTGGTCTGGGTTGTGACGCGCGCCAGCATCTCTGGCGATACCGCGATCTGGGTGGCGAGATTCCAGGCCTGCGGCCCAAAACTGCCGCCGAGGGCGCCCAACCCACTCAACCCCTTGATCCAGTTGTGGTGCCCCTCAATCGCGGACAGCGCACCTGCCTGCGCTTGCGCGCCCATGCGGCCGGCGGCAGTCCAGCGGGCGGCAACGTCGCGGTGCAGCGTCAAGACGTCTGCAGGGGCGGTGACGTCGTCGTCGGCTGCTGCGCTGTTCTGCAGGATGTCAACCACGGGGCACCTCAGCGGTGGCTTGCAGCAAGGAAGAGTTCAGGAAAGGTGGCCTCGACCACCACTTGGGCACGCTGCCCGCCGGCCAGTGCCGAGGCGAGCAGAATACCAGCGCCTAGCCGCCCGCCTTGTACTCGAAGAAGTCGTACGCAACTCGAATCTGCTCGAAGCCGACCTGCCCGGACATGGAGTTGAAGCCAGGTCCGGTGTACTCGACGAAGAAACAATTCTTGAAGTTGTAGGCGCCGATGCGCTTGTACTTGCGATCCAAGCAGTGGATGGTCAGCGCGAACCGACCCGCAGCTTTGGCGGTCGGCGGGCTGTAGCCAGTCAGACCGGCCTTGAGCAACTCGAAGAACTCGGAGTTTGAGGCGAACCAGCCGCGCTTGAGCGTGAGCGGCTCGAACTTGCCAGGACCGCGCATGTTCAACGAGTACTCGTTGTTGCCGCCCGAGCGCACCGGAATCGGTTCGGCCTTCCACGAGATACCGCCGATCTCGCTGAACATGCCGTACTCGGTGCCTTCAATGTCGATGGTGAACGCGTAGGCGACGTCGGGGCTGCCGACTTCGCCAGTGCTGGCCGAGTTGGCGCTGCCCGAGCCCTTGAGCGCTACCGGATCGTGCTTGCCAGGCGCCATGTTCGGCACCGGCTTGGCCTTGGTCTTTGGCGGGGCCTTGCCGACCGTGGTGTTGGACTTGGGCGCGGTGGACGCCGTCGGCTTCTTGCCAGGCGTCGGCTTGACGGGCTTGCTCGGCTTTGCTGGCCCCTTGGCCTTGGCCTTTGGCGCGTCCATGGCAGCGATGCCCACGCTGTGGTCGGTCTCGGTGCCGACCAGCGCGATCGCCGGCACTTCGGCCGGGAGCACGAACAGCGAGCCCTTGGACTGTGACGCGGTGGCGGCCACGGTCGGGCGCGAACCGGACCGTTGATTCGGCGCCGCAGCGGTCGCGGAGGGAGCAGCAATCATCGCCATGGTGGACCTCGTGCAAGCAACGGAAAGGACGCGCAGAACCCGTCTCGCGACCAGGTGCCGCAGGGACGGGTGCCGAACACGACTTTTCGGGCGATCCGCTGGAGCAAATCCAGCGGATTGGAGTCACAGGCGGCGCGCCATCGCGCCAGCGCCGGACCCCGGCCACGTCGCTATCGTAAGCACAGCTTGTGCCAAATGCACGGTGGTTGCGGTGCGCTGGGGCTTTTAGGCCCCACGATCGTCCGGGCTGGCTTCGATTTCTTGGACCACCCGGACGCCCACGAATTCGGCCGGCCGCAGCGGGGCCAGCCACACATCGACGACCACTTGACCGTCGTCGATGGTTTCGTCGGTGTTGACCTCTTCGTCGCATCGGACCACGAACGCCTGATCGGCCTGCGCACCGTTGAGGTAACCCTGCTTCCACAGCGTATCGAGGAAAAACGAGACGTCGCGTTGGACGACGTGCCACAGGTTCTCGTTGTTGGGCTCGAACACTACCCACTGCAGCCCGCGCTGCAATGCGCGACCGATCGCCAGGATCGTGCGCCGCACGTTGACGTACCGCAGCTGCGCGTCGCTGCTCGCGGTGCGCGCGCCCCACACGCGGATACCGCGCTGCGCGAAGATCTGCAGGCAGTTGAGCCCTTCGCCGTTGAGCATCGCGATGTCGCCCTGCTGCAGGAAAAGCTCGAGATCGACGACGCCGTGTAGTGTCTCGTTGGCGGGCGCCCGGTACACCCCCATCTCGCGATCGCAGCGCGCATACACGCCGGCGACGTGGCCGCACGGCGGCACTTTGCGAGTCAGGCCAAGCGGCTGCAGGTAGGGGTAGTAGAAGGCCGCGTACGAGGTGTCGAAAAGCCGCCGCCAGTGCATGGCGCCAGCCGGGTTGGTGTCTGGCGGCAGGTCGAGCAGCGCGAAGCGGTCGGTCGTGTACTCGCAAACGGAGACGGCATCTTGCTGGACGGACTCCATGTCCTTGGCCGTCCAAAGGCCCTTCTGGACGAACCACGGCAGATCCGGCAGGCAGATGAGGTCGATCTCCTCCAGCTCTGCGATGCCCCACAGGCCAAACCGTTGCCCAGGTCCGCCGTCCATGCCGGTGAAGTCCTCAGGCCGCACGGTGTACAGGCCGTCGGCGCCGCCATCGACCTTGACCCCGGCGATCTCGATCGGAAAGCGCAGCGGCATCGGCGTCGTCGATTGTAGATCGGTGACCGTAATCAGCTGCGATACACCGTTGATCACGCGCTCGGCGAAGCGGGGCGACTGCGGCGCCAGGTTCAGATCGCGAAAAACCTCGCGGTGGTTGTGGGTCTCCACGGCCAAATCGAAGCCCACCGGCTCGACAATGGTCGGCGCCGACGACGAGAACGTCGTCTCAAGCGGTTCGCGCTCAGACCAGTACAGCACGCGACCCTCGACGGCGGTCAGCACGCGGTAGGCCTCTTGCTTGCCATCCGAGAGCTTGATGTGGGTGCCGCGCGAAAAGCCAAACGTGGACTTGACCATCACGCCGAACTCGTCCGGCTGGCCATCGACAGTCAGAAACGTCTGCACGGTCGCAGGCGGCTGCTGCACCGTCACGCGAATGGCGTTGCCCCAAGTGCCTTCGGACAACGCCTGGATCTGCAAGGTATTTTGCTTAGCGCCGTCGCGCAGTCGCACCGATGCCTTGATGGCGAAGTCGAGGCGGTCGCCGCCGCCGCCGAACGAAGGCCGATCGTCATCGCGCGGATTGCGCTCGAACAAGTGGGCAATGCGCATCACGTAGCATTCGCGACCGCCGTTGACGAAGAAGCCGTCGATGGCGGTTGCGAGGTACGTCGGCGTCACTTCCGCGGGCAGCTTACCAAAATGACGAATGAATTCTTCGACGCTGGTGATGCGGATGGGTTCATTGGTGGGCCCACGCTCTGCAACGCCCAGGAACACCGGAATGCCGCTCGGCAGCAAGCCCAGTTCGGGCGGCCGGGTGACGCCGCGTTCCATGAACACGCCGGGCGATCGCGTTGCCACCATGTTGAGCTCCCTCGTTGCGTGCGCTATGCGGCCTTTGACCGCGGGTCGAATCGTGGGCGTTGCAAGGGCCGCATCGCGCGAGCCCGGGACCAGCTGCGGGCACGGTATGGGCCCTAGCGTGGGCGCGGCCTACTTGCGCGACTTGTTGATCTCCTTATTGATTTCGGAGATTTCCTTGACCCACAGCTGGCGCTCTTTGTGCTCCATCTGCAGGATCTCGTCCAAAGGCCAATGAAAGTGGTAAGCGATGTACGCTACCTCCTGGTAGAGCCGTTCCAGGGGGTAGCTTACGATTCCCCCAGGTCACCTCCGGTGTCGACCTCAAACGAGTGGCCGCACTCGGGGCACTTGGCCTTGATCATCGCCGTGCCTTCTTCGTTGACGCGGCGATAGAAGTCCTGCAGGTACGCCAGATCGACGGAGAACAGCGACTCAATGATCGACGGGTTGATCGACTTGAGGCCGCCAAGCTGTTCGATGACGCGCGACAGCAGGATGATGACCAGGTACGCGCGGTTGTTCTGCACGCGGTAGTCTTGCAGCGGCAGGATCTCGTCCTTGGCGGTCGCAAGGCGCATCACGCCTTTCTTGTGCACGACGCCGTCTTTATCGACGTAGCCGCGAGGCAGGGTGAACTCGAACTGGGTCATGAACGACATGGCAACTCCGCGTAGGGGCTAGGCCAAACCGGCGAGATGCGCCTGGCGCGCACGCACCGATCGGCACACGAACAGGCCGGGCCAGACAAGCGACGACGGCCGAGGTGGTCGCATCGTTGCCGGACGGCGGCAATTGACCACAAAGTGGTCAAGCGGGCAAGGCGCGCGCGATTGGACTGGCACGGGGCTGCCGTGCATCGCACAGCGTCAGCGGCGGGAAAGAGGGGCGCCGGCGAGCCTAGACGCCCAGGGCCGCACGCACGTCGACCATGTCTTCCGGGACCCACAGCCGAATATGCATGTGGTCGCGGTGCCCGGTCTTGTTGCGAATCAGCGAACCTGGATCGCGACCCTTGGGGCCGTACTGGAACATCGCGCGCAGTCGCGACTCCGGCACACCGATGCTGGCCGCGTAGGTGTAGATGCGGCGCTGCAAAGACGGGGCCATGAAAATCGCGGCGACGTGGCCGGTGCGCTCCAGGTTGTCCAGGAAGTACCAGTTGCGCTCCACGTCCAAGTCGCCTGGCCGCATCTTGGCCCAGTCTTTCACGGACGGTGCGTAGGTGTAGTAGCCAATGTCCACGTCCTGACCCGAGCGGTGCGACTTGTGGTGGCCCAAACGCCCGCCACCCGCGCGCGACAGCGATCCGACGACCGCCGGATGCCGTTGCGGCCAGCGCCGAAAGACATCGGTCAGCACGCCGCGCAGCAGCTTGACGACCTGCGGCCGCCCCCACTTGCGGTCCATGTTGTGGGCCGTCATCTGGATGCCAGGACCCGGGGTCAGTTGCTCACCCGCGGAGAACCCCGAGGGCGATCCGCGCGCGATCGGCACGAAGTAGGTCTGGCCGGCCTTGAGCCCATAGTCAGCGCCCGTATCGAACGGCAGCTTGTTGGCCGCCGCTAGCAGCGAAGGCGAGCAGAAATAGCGATACGCAACCGCGCGCAGCGTGTCACCCGACCGCGCCACGTACTTGCCGATCTGCACCGCAAGGCGCGAACCGCGCGGCCGCATGCTTGCCTGTTGGCCGGCTTCGTCGGATTCACACCACTGCGTCTGCTCGCCGAAGTCGCGGACTGCCTCGGGCGACCACATCGGGCTGTCTTCGGGACCGCCCTCGTCGGCACCGTCGGCTGCCCAAGCAGGCACTGCAGACAACGCGGTGGCCAGCGCAAAGACGGCGCAGCACAACTGCCAGTGGACCGACAAGCGCCGCAACGGCATGGCCGCCGTCGTGCTTTCAATCTGGCATTGGGCTTTCACATCAGCCTCTTGCGCGAGTCGGAGGCGATCGCCACTGCGACCAAGGGGGCAAGCTACCCGCGCGATGGACAAAGGTAACCGAGGTGCACCAGCCGAGCAACGATTTTTTGCCGATCTGCGGGACTTTGGCGCCGCGATTTGAACGAAATACAGTTGTTTCATTTAGTTGGCGCGCCTTGTCCACAGCTTGGGCGGGCGGGAGGTTCGACGGGCTAAAGCTTTTAGATTACGCTAGTTCGGCAGCAGTCCGGTTGCCCGACCAGAAAACTCGACATCAATCGCGACGCTGGTGAGTCGATCGGGCTTTAGATTGACAAAGTCGAGCCATTTCATGCGCTAGCAAGGAGTTCTTTCTTTTTTAATCGTGAGAGGGGCGAGCGCGATCACGGCCGCGGCCAGCGCGGCGGTCTCGGCCCGGAGCACGCTGAGAGCAATCCAAACCTGCGCGGCGCCAGCAGAATCGAGGGCCGCGCGCTCCGCCTCGCTAAGCCCCCCCTCAGGACCGATAACGATCTCAATTGCCCGCGGTCCTTGACAACCAGGCAGGCCGGACACCCAGTCGCCGAGCCAAAGTGGCGGCATGCGCTCGTCACAAGCCACCAGCGGGACGGCGTTGGAGCGTTGCGCCATCCAGTCAGCGAATGCGAGCGGCGGACGCACTTCGGTACACCACGGCCGGCCACATTGCTCAAAGGCCTCAGTGGCGACGGCCTGCCAGCGCTGCTGCTTGCTTGCAGCACCAGGGCCAAGGGCGCGCACGACAGCGTGGTCGGTCTGCAAGGGCTGGATGCAAGCGACCCCCAGTTCCGCGGCTTTTTCGACCAACCAGTCAAAGCGGTCGCCTTTGAGCACGGCGCAAGCCAGAGTCAGGGCGACCGGCTCCGCGGGCGCGGTCGGCAAGCTGCTCAGCTCCCCAAACGTCGAACCGGCAAAGCGCGCATGGGCGCGGCGGCCGCGGCCATCACCCAAAACCACGTTTGTGCCCGGCTGCATCCGCAGCACACGCGCGAGGCGGTGCCGCAGGTCGGCGCTCACCGGCAGGACCTGCGGCAGTGGGTCGGGCAGTTCGGCGAGGACCTGGCGCATAAGCTAGGCGGGCGCGTGTAGCGCAATGGCCGACCAGGCCCCATCGTGGGCAATGTCGAGCACCGCAAGACTGCGCTGGGCGTAGTGATCCGCGACGGCATCGGCCTCGCGACTCAGGATGCCCGAGAGGACGAGGGTGCCGCCCGGAGCGACGCGGTCCACGATGGCGTCTCGCAGTGGCACCAGCACAGTAGCGAGGATATTGGCCACCACGACAGGATACTGCGCAGGCCCCGCCTGCCGCGGGTCGCCAGTGTGCAGCAGGCGAACGCGATCAGTGACGCCATTGAGGGCCAGGTTGGCCTGAGCGCTGTGAACCGCCGCTGCGTCGATCTCGGTGCCGACGGCGCCTTGCAAGCCCAGGCGCACGCCCAGGATCGCCAGAATCGCGCTGCCGGTGCCCAGGTCGAGCATCGACAGCTCAGCCAACTGACCACCCTGCGCTCGCGTACGATCGGCCCAGGCCACCAGCTGCCGCATGCACAACTGGGTGGTCTCGTGGGTGCCGGTGCCGAACGCCATACCGGGGTCGATGGCAATGCGCAAGAGACCCGGCGCATCGGGTCCCTGCATCCACGCTGGTTCGACGCGGACACGATCGCCCACTTGCAAGGGCCGATAGAACTGTTTCCAGACCCGGTTCCAATCCTGGTCGCGGACGTCTTCGGCGGTCACGTCGACGGCGACGCCTAGTGCTTCTGCGTGCTTGCGCAGGCTGGCGGCGGCATCGACCGCCTCGTGGGGTGCCACGTACAGCGTCACGCGAACGGCGCCCTGCGCCACATCTGCCCCGCCGATACACAGCGCGTCCGCAACCTCGATGCCGTTGGGCGAGAGCATCCACAGCAGTGGCTGCAGAGCCTCCAAGATGCGCTCTGGAAGGGTGGCACGCAGTTGAACACAGGCGACATCGGCCGACGGCTCAGCGGTCACGGCGCAGGTTCCAATTCGACGAGCAAGGCGCCGGTCTCCACGTTGTCGCCGGCCTGGACGGCCACGGTCTTGACCACGCCGCCGCCGGCGGCGCGGACGTCGTTCTCCATCTTCATGGCCTCCAACACCGCCACCACGGCGCCGTCGGCCACCGTGTCACCCGGTTTGCAAGCCACCCGCACCACGCGTCCGGGCATCGACGCCTTGATTCTTCCCGCACCTGCGCGCTTGCCTCCGGCTCCGCCCAGCCACGCCGCGCGCGCATCCTGCACGGCATAGCGGCGCTGGTGAACGCCCGCCAACAGCACGATCTCGCTCTGATCGTCAAAGCTACGCACCAGTGTTCGACGGTCACCGCTGGTTATCGCGATGCGGCCATCGGGCGTTTGTTGCAGGCGCAGTACCACCGGTCGACCATCGACCGTCGCGTGGACGACGTCGCCTTCATCGCGCAGCAGTTCGACCTGCAAGGTCCGGTCGCCGCGCTTGACCGCCACGGATTGGGGCATCGTTGTGGCCTGCTTGGGAGGGTCAGATGGCGCGCAGCATGGCCGTGCGGGCGGATTGGGCCCACGCGGACTCCGCCGATTCCGCCGCCGTTGGTATGCGCGCGCCTTGCCGGCGGGCCCACAGGGCAGCAGCCAGCGCAGTCAGGGTGTCGTCGTCGTCGGGTTCAGCAGCCAGGGCTGGCAGTGTCTTGACGACCCCCGTGTCATAGGGACCGCAGCGAAAGGCCTCGCTGTCGAGCACCTGAATCAAGTGTTCCAAGTTGTTGCGAATGCCGCCGATCTCAAAACCGCGCAAGGCCGCGATCATGCGGTCGACGGCATGCGCACGGGTCGGCGCCCAAGCGCACAGCTTGGCGATCATCGAGTCGTAGTAGCGCGGAATCACATCGCCTTCGCAAAAGCCGTCGTCCAGCCGCAGGCCTGGCCCGGTGGGCGGCCGGTAGACGTGCAGCGGGCCGGGCGACGGCAGAAAGCCGCGCGCTGGATCTTCGGCGTAGACACGGCACTCGATCGCGTGGCCGCGCTGGCCGATGTCTTGCTGGCGCCACGGCAGCGGTCGCCCTTGCGCGACCAGCAACTGCGCTACGACCAGATCAGTGCCTGTCACCAATTCCGTCAC
>SXRM01000200.1 GCA_005792545.1 Pseudomonadota bacterium
CCGCAGCCCGACGCGCCGACCAGCACCAGAAACTCGCCGGCCGCGACCTGCAGGTTCAACTGGCGCACGACATGGACGTCGCCGTAGGACTTCTCGATGTCGGCTAGCTGGACCTCGGCCATCGAATGCTCCCTGGCGCCGTGGCGCGTTGTAGCACAGGTGACCGGTTGGCGGGTAGGCGGATGCAGGCCGAGCGGCTAACCGTTAAAGGACAGTGAATTCAAGGGCTAAAATTCGCACCTAAAATTGACGCACGGCGAGACCGGCAGTACGGTGACGCCGGGCCGCTTTTGGCCCGCCACAGCCACAAGGAGTTCACCATGACCCGAGTTCGATACTTTGCTTTTCTCGCCGCCCTACTTGGCGTTGTCGGGTGTCAAGACAAGGCCAGCGGCGCGGCCGCCACAGCCGACTCTGCCGCAGCTACCGATACCCAGGTTGCCTCAGACGGTGGCGCTGGCGATGCCGCCACTGCCGACACGCAGGGCCAAGGCGGCGACGCCAAGGCCGATACCACAGCGGCGGATACCACCACCGCCGACACCGCTACCGCCGACACCACCGCAGCCACAGACAGCGCTCTGGCAGACGCTAGTGCTGCCGACGCGGCCCAAGACGTAGCCACTGTGGACGCCGCGGCCGCCGAAGTCGCACCGGGCAACCCTTGCGTGGCCGCCGGCGGCACGGTCGAGTCTCAAACCTGCTGCAAGGCCACCGCCGACTTTCCGAACCTGTGTGCCATCGGGGCCTGCGGCTGCTCGCCGGACAACAGCAAGGCGACACAGGTATGCAAGTGCCCAGACGGAAAGTGCTTTGACGGCAAGGACTGCGTCAAGCAGTAGTGCCAGAGGCCTTCACTCCTCTGTGCCCCCAGTCGGTACCTCGCTTGCCGGCTTGGCAACAGCTTCCCAACCGACGAAACGTGGCACGTAGGGCTTGGCGGCGATGTACTGCTCTTCGGTGATGTAGCCCTCTTTGCGCATCTTCTCAACGACGGCAGGCACGCGCGCGGCCAGTGGCTCGTGACCGCCCGGCTTCTCCCAGTACTTGCGCTGAAAAATCCGCCACCCGTACTTGGGAAACGGCTTGATCGCCGCCAGAAACGCCGACTCCGCCGGCCCGAGCGCCCGCGCGTCCTGGTCGAAGTAGGCTTTGGCAGCGCGCGCGATGCCGTAGACCTTGGTCTCCTTGCCGTCGCCGCCGAATTCAATAACGTTGGTGTACAGTTCCAGCAGTTTGTCCTTCGCGCGCTTGTTCGGCGGTTCCTTGGCCTCCGCTGGCGGCAGGAACTGGGCCAGGTTGCGCTCGAGGTGCCATACAATCAGCAGTTCCTCGAACTTGCGCGACAGCGTCTTGTCGCGGGTCAGGTACAGGTTCTTGACCAGTTGCTGGGTAATCGACGAACCGCCGTAGACAAAACGACCGTAGTCGAGGTCGAGCTTGATGGCGCGCAGCACCAGCCCGACCGCGATGCCGCGGTGCTTGTAGAAGTTGCCGTCCTCGGTGGCGATCATCGCCCACCACGTCCACTTGGGGATCTCGGCGAATGGCACCCAAAACCCGGACTTGGGGCCAACTTGCACATCGTCCAAGCGCGTGCCGTTCTCGTTGACCGGCCACGAGAATTCGCCCGCCAGTTCTTCCAAGTTGATGTTCGCCAGCCCCTTGAAATCGCAGGCTGCGTCGTCAAACGTCACGTCAAGCTTGCTGCCGTACGGGTCGCTCAGCGGCACCCTGATGTCCACGCTGAACGCCATCTCGCCGCTGGCCTCGGCCGCGCCGACGGTGGTCAGCATGCCAGCTGGAATGGCCTTGAGTGCGGCGCCACAGTCCTGCTTGGCCATGTCGACCAGCAGGTGCACTTGCGGCTTGGTGTCGATGTCGGTGGCCTCAGCTACCAGATGCAGGTGGGCGGCACCGACCTGGAGATCGGTCGCTTCGAGCTTGAGCGACTTGCCAGGGCCGCTCACCGCCGCCGTGAACTTGGCCACGACCGACTCGACATCGACCGGTTTGGGCGCGAGGCGCCACCAGTCAAAGCCAACCTTCTTGATCGTGACTTCGCCAGACGCTTGCAGCACCTGCGGCGCGTCAGCGGGTCGCTGCAGGTCGATGTTGGCAACGATATCGGCGTCCGCTGCGACGGTTACCGCAGACGACACGATGCGCAGCGCCTGCGCAAAGTGGCCGCCCTTGACCTGCAACTTGCCGCGGTTCAGGCGCGGTCCAGGGCCGGCAAGCAAGTCGGCACTCGCCTCGCCCCACACTCGCTCGTCGTCAAACGGCCGCAGCGTCAGCGCAATACCGCGCGTGCCGTCGCCCTGCACGGCCGTCACCGAGAAGCCCAGGTCTTGCAGGCCGCCAAACGGCTTGGTCGCGCCGTCCTTGACCAGGCCCATCCGGCCAGCTTTGACTTCGACCTTGGCCTTAGGTGCCTTGGCTAGTTTCTCCACCAGTTTGTCGACCAAATCGCCGGAACCGAGCAACTGCCCATACAGCTCGCGAAGCGGCTGAATCTGTTTTGACGTCCATGACTTGCGTGCGGGTGCAACCGGCTTTCTGCCCTCCACGTCGGTCGCAGCACCGGCCGGCTTTACGGCAGCTTTGACCGCGGCCTTCGGATCCGGCTTGCCTGGGGGCACCTTGCCGGCAGCGCGCAACTTCTCGTCCACTTTTTTGGCAACGAGATCCGCGCGTTGATCCGGCCGCAGTTCGGCGTCCGCGAGTTCTTCCTCAGCCTCATCCTCGATGGCTTTGCGCAGCTTGGCGATCTCGGCAGCGCTCACCGCCTTCCACAGCTGCGCACCGCCCGGAAAGTAGCCCAGGGCTTCTTGCCGCCACGGCAAGTCGATGGCCGGATGGTCGACCGTGACCTCGAGCAGACTATCCAAGGGGTTTGCTGCCGCCAGCGCGGCAAAGCGCAACTGCACGGCGTCCACGCTGCCTACCGCGACGTTGCCCGGGACAGTGACTTTGAGGCCCTCCAAGCGCGCCAGCACGCCGAGATCCGCGCCGTCACCGCTTTCTACGCCGACGCTCAGGCGCTCCGCCGTGCCATTCCACAACATGTCGCTGTCGGCCACCGCCGTGCCGGCTGGCGGCTGGGCGCCCGCTGCCGGCGCGGGCTCGGCTGCGGCTTTGCCATCCTTGGCTTTGGGCTTCTTGGGTTTATCGTCACCGGCATCCAGCGGTGCCGCCTTGGACGCAGGGTGTGGAATGGCAAAGGCGATCTGCTCCGCCGACGCGCCGAGCCGCGCCGTCTGCGGTCGAATGTGCTTGACCGACAGCACGGTCGTGTCGCCGCGACGCAAGATCAGGTCTTCCAGCGAGCCGCCAGCCGCGGCGTCGAAGCGCAAGCCAGCTACGGCAACCGAGTCCACGCCCAGCGGCAGCGGCGCCGTTGTCGGCATTTTGACGCGGAATTCTGGTTGAAAGCGCGCGTTCAACCGCGGCGGTCCGTCCGCTTGCGGCTCCAGGCTCGCTTGCAGGCGCGACGCCACCGTGCCGTCCACCGTCGCCGTCAAGTCGCCGACGCCGTGGCTGAGGTCCACATGCATGGTGATCTCGCGCGCACGCAGGCCTTGCGGCAGGTACTGGCTACCTCTGCCTGCCACTCGGAGCGTGACATTGCCCTGTTCAAGGAACAGCGCCGTGGAGCCCCGTGCGCTCTTGTCGCCGTCGTCCTCAATCTTCTGGCGCGCCGGAAAGTGCTTGCGTGCCGACTTGTACAGGTCGATCAGCTCATTGGGCTTGCCGTCCTGCAGCAGCACGTCGACCGTGAAAGCGTGCACCTCCGCCCGCTGCGGCCGGCGGCGCCCCATCAAGGCCTTCCACGGCGACAGCTCTGCCGCAGCCTCCTGCACGGCAACCAGCGCGCTGCCGTCCTTGCGCTTGATCGCGAGGTTGCTCACGCGTACGCGGCCAAACGGCGACACCGACAGGTTGTCTGCCTGCAGCGTCAAGCCTGCGTCGGTTGCGATCGCTTCGAGCTTGCTGCGGATGTAGCCGCCAGCCAGCGCGCTGCCGCCAGCGATGCCGCCTACGAGCAAAACGGCCAGCGCCGACACCACGAAAAGCGCTGTCTTGCGCCCAGATTTCGCCGGTCGCGGACTATCGCCGCGCCCCGCATTGTTGTTCGCCACTGCCCTACCTCTTCGGCCAGCGCACGTCGACCCCACGGCGCACGCGCCGATGATACACCGGGTTGCGGCGACGTCAGGGTTTTGCCCGAATCGGCTGCCTGCCGCCGAAGTCGCCGCCTCTGGGCTTTGACGTTTTCCTTGGCGGCCAATAGACTGACCGGGCGGCGACCCGCCGTTCACGTCTGCGCGCCGCATGTTCGGCATCGCGACCCTCCTCACCACAGTCGAGTCAAACCCATGACGAACCGAGGCTTTGTTGCCCGCGGCACTTTACGCCCCTGGTGGTCGAACCGCGCTCGCGGACTCGTGGCCACCCTGCTTTTCGCCCTGATCGCCGCCGCTAGCGGTGGTTGCCAGTCGCTCATCGACAGCGCCGAGAAAAAGATCGATGGCACCGCCACCGCAGCCAAGGAACCCGAGCTGCCCAATACCTCAAAAATGCTCAACTGCTGCAACAACTTGAGCAGCCGGAGCGAGACCAAAGGCCTGGTCGCGGACATCTGCCCGCCCATGAGCCCCAAGGTCACGCTGGTCATCGACCAGTACCAACTGGGCAAGAAGAAGATCAACGACGACATGAACTTGACCAGCGAGGCCAAGACCAAGAGCCTGGCCGAGCTCAAGAAGACCACCCAGGAATCGCTGGAGCCTGCGGCCCGGTGTCTTCTGCAAGAGACCATCGGCAAGCTTGGCAAGGTCCTGATTCCCAAAGATTGTGAGGCAGACACCACGGTGGGCGCCCTGCCGCCCGGCAAGCAGTGCAGCGACGTCACCGGCGCCATCAAAGACGCCAAGTAGCCCTCGCCGTTCCACGCTGCGAATTGCCAGCTGAGGTAGCCCATGCCCGACATCCGACCGGTCCACGTCGATGTGCTTGGCGTTCACCGTGTCTTTACTCGGTTGTTGATCGTCGAGATCCAGGTTGAGCCAGTGCCGCCGCGCCGCTGGGCCGAGGCGTTCAACAACTTTCAAGAACCGCGTGGCGCAAACCCGGAATTTATGCCGAAATTGGAAGGCGACATCGTGTCGATTTCGCCGCCTGACAACGAGTTGGAGACCTGGGTTCAGGCCGTCGAGCGCCGGATTCGCCACGTCAACAAGAGGCTGGCCGAAGAACAGTAGTTGTTGACCCCGCAACCGCAACGCGCGGCGCGCCTTTCGCAGGCAGTCGCCCAAGAGGCCTTTTCTGCCGACATGCGCGCACGTATTCTCGAGGCGCGCAGGCTGGCGGCCGGTATCTCCGGCGTGTTCCAGTCGTCGGCCTGGGAAGCGATGGACGTCACATCGCTCGACCGTGCGCCGACCAAGGACACCCTGATCGACATGGCCCCGCCGCCGGCAATGGTTGTTACCAAAAAGCCTGTTGCCGCGGTCGTCGCCAAGCCCTGATCGCACGATCTTCTAGATTTGCCACGTCGCCACGGCTGACCTTTTTCGTCGAACTTCCGGCGGATCGTCTCGCCGAGGTCATGCAGCCTGCGACGGTCGAGACTCTGGCGCGGCGCGGCGCTGCCGTGTCGATGGCGTTGCTCGACCTCGACCCCAAGCGTGCCGCAGCCATCCGCATGTTGACCGCGGCCGGCGTGCCCGTGACGGGCTGGCTGATCTTGACCGAGACAGACGGCTACTGGCTCAACGCCGACAATGCCGACCAGGCCCTTGCACGCTGGCAGGCCGTCCATGCCTGGGCGGAGACCAACGCGCTTGCTCTGCCCACAATCGGGTTGGACGTCGAGCCGCCGCACGACGATACCGTGGCGCTGGTCCGTGCCCCCGTCGCGACCGCGTGGCGTCTGCTGCGCCGCCGTCGCCCACTTGCACAGGTAGCCACCGCTCAGGCGGCCTATGCGCACCTAAGGCGTGCCATCGCCGCGACCGGCAGACAGGTTGAGGTCTACCAGGTGCCGCTACTGGCCGACGAGCGCGCGGTCGGCAGCCGGGTGCTAGCGAGAACGCTTGGGCTCGTCGATGTCGCGGCCGATCGCACCGTGTGGATGCTCTATCGCAGCGCACTGCCGCCGCCGTGGGGACCTGGGCTGGTCGATGCCTATGGCAGCGGAGCCCACGCGATCGCGGTTGGGATAACTGGCGGCGGGGTGCGCAGTTTGGAGCCGGCATTCGCAACGCGCGAACTCGACCTTGCGGCGACGCTGGACGAACTGCGGCGCGCGGCGCAGCACTGCGACGATTTGTACGTTTTTTCCCTGGAGGGTTGCGTGCACCGCGACAACTTGGCGGCAATCTGCGCCGCGACAGTGCATGAGCGACCTACGTGCACGGCCTTGCTCGCAACAAGCCTTGTGCAATGCGGTCGCGCTGCCCTTCGGCTGGGCCTGCGCATCGCGGACCGCATGCCGTGAATTGCCCGCGGCGACGGAGCGCGCCATGCTGCGCGGCCCTGACCGTTGCCACAAGGTGAACATGACCTACGACCCCAAAACGCTCGACCCTGGCCTCGTCACCGACCTGGCCGACCGCATGACCTATAGCGGCTACCTACAACTCGACCGCCTACTGGCGGCGCAGTCGCCGCTGTCCGATCCACCCCACCACGACGAGATGCTGTTCATCATCC
>SXRM01000201.1 GCA_005792545.1 Pseudomonadota bacterium
AACGGGGCTCCGGTCCGGCCGCGTCGGCAGCGCGGCCGGACTAGGGCTCGGTCCCGGCCCTGCCGGGACGCGCCCAGACCTCTCACAAGTTGATCGGTGCTGCGCTGCTGCCGCGCGGCGACCTAGCGATAGCCCTGGGGCTGGCAGCCGGAGCCGCGTCGACCGCTGGGGCCCCTGCGGCTGGTGCAGGTAGAGGCGCGGCTGCTGGCGCCTTGGCGGCCTGGCCAAACCGCCAGCACACATCCAAGTAACCGCCGTAGACCGCGATCTCGTACTCGCCGGCCTTGCCACAGAACGGGCAGCCGTTGCCCTTGACCTCGTCTTCGCGCACGGTGGTCTTGCCGGTGCGGTAGGCGCCGGCCAGCGAGACGTCGAGGCTGTCGGACACCTGGTAGCCAGCGCCAATCGTGAACGAGTGGGTCTCGGTCGGCGGCGTGCCGAATGCGGACACGTATTTGGGCTGCGAGGCTGCTCCGTCGAGCAGGTAGCCGGCGCGCGCCTCGACGCCGCCCAACTTGTACGCGGCGCCGAAACGCAAGGTAAAGTTGTCGTTCCACTTCGAGATGTTGGGTACCGATACCGGGAACTCGACGGTATTTGGCGCTTCACCGGCCACGCCGGTGCCGGCTAGCGCCGTCGAGTCGTTGTCGCTCTGCTGGGTGTACTCCGCGTCGAACGCAAGGCGCAGGTCGGTCACACCTCGGTATTGGAACCCAAATCCAAACTTGGCCGGCAGCACGAAGGCGTATTTGATGTTCTTGCCCTTGGTGTTTTCCAGCATGCCGGAATCGGTGGTGACTTCGGTATCTGTCCGCGCCCGGTACACCGCGCCAGCTGAAAAGTCCTTGTGGCGCCACTGCAAGCCCAGCCGGAAGCCTTCGAGATTGCTGCCCTTCATATCCAAGTCGACGTTGCTCGGGGTGCCGATCGCGTCGGGGTTGCTGCGCTTGCGTTGGAATTGCGCGGTCGAGTAGCGCCAAGCCAGGCCAAGCGAAAGATCACTGGACAGCCGGACCGACACCGCGGGGGCGTAGTCGATGAACACCAGGCGCGTGTAGTCCGAGACCTCGACGACTTCCTTGCCTTTGTTGGTGGCGTAGGTGTAGCGGCCGCCGGCGCTGGCCACCGGGTACACGGAGAAGCCGACCGCAACTCGGTCGATGAGGCGATAGCCGGCGGCCACCAGGAATGCTGGCGAGATCGCCGTCTCGGACCAGATGTTCAAGCCGGGCCGCGACGTCTTGCCATCGGCGCCGGTGACTACGTGGTCCGACGGGCTGCCGTGAATTTTGGCCATGATCGGCGACAAGTTGGCGAGTACAGCGCCACGCGCTACGCCTTCCAGGCCCGCCGGATTGTGGAAAATCGAACTCGGGTCGTCGACGTACCCAATGGCGGTGCCGCCCATGCCCATGTGGCGGGCTGAATACAGCACTGGGGTGTCATACCCCGCGGCGAAGGCGGTGGTAGGCAGCGCTGCGCACGCCAAGCACGACAGAAGTGTGCGAACGACGGGATTCATGACGGCGGCTCCGGGTGCGGCGGATGGACTCCGGCGAGCGGCGATGATGCCACAGCCGTAAGGGTTGGCCAACGGCGGCCAAAAACGCCGCGGCCGGCGGTCCCAATGGAGGAACCGCCGGCCGCGTTCGCGATTGCGCGCTCGGTTCGGCTTACTTGCCGGCCTTGCAGTCTTCCGACTTCTTGATGCAGCCGAACTTGTCGGCGCACTTCGTGCACGATTCGCCACCGGGATCGGCGACGCAGTTGGCGGTGCTCACCTCGGCGGCGTTGGCGACGCAGTTCTTGAACGTGCAGTAGCCGCGGATGCCGTAGCAGCCACCGCAGACTTCGGTAATCGGGTGGCCCTTGTCCTTGACCACGCAGGCGCCGATTGCCGCGGCCGCGGACGCCTCGTCGGGCTTGCTGGAGTTGCCCAGCGTGCAGGCCTTGACGTCGTTGGCGAACTTGTCGCCTTTGGCCTTGTCGTCGGCCAGCGACTTGAGGTAGGCCTGATCGGTCGCGCCGGTGCAACCCGCGCCAGCCGCTGCGGCGTCTGTCGTGGCGGTGGCGTCGCCCGCGGTTGCGGTGTCCGTCGCCGTGGTGCCGTCGGCCTTGGTGCCAGTGTCGGTCGCGGTGGCGCCGTCAGTCGCCGTGCCGGTGTCGGCGGTCGCGCCGCTATCCGTGGCCGTTGCGGTGTCGGTGGTCGTGCCGCCGCCCGTGGTGCCGCCGCTGCTGCCGCACGCGATCGCCAGGGAACCGAGGGTGGCGAGCGCGAGCAGGGTAGTCAATTTGATGCTCAGCTTCATGGAAAATCCTCGCGCCCAAGGGTACGTGGCCCGGAGGTGTCGGGGCCGAAATTTGCGAATGGGCGTATCAGGTTGCGCTCGGTCAGGTCCGCGTCGACCCCATGCCGACGCGTGCGCGGCCGGGCGCAAGCGGCGGTATTGTAAAGCGGAGTGCGCTGGTGTCAAGAAGGTCGCCGGTTTGCGGCGGCCCTGGGCTTGCGCTCGCGCTCCGTACGCGCGGCGCGGGCGGCGAGCGCGGCCTCGTTGTCGGTCGCCAGCAAGCCCGCAATGCGCGATCCGACCAGGCGCGGCGCAGACCGCGCCTCGAGCGCGTCCGCGATGACTTCCTGGTACACCTGCACCTGCCTGGAAAACGTCGCCTTCCAGCTGTAGCGCGCCTGCGCCTCTTGGTGCCCGCGGGCGCCGAGCAGCGCCGCACGGCCCGGCTTGAGCAGATCCAGCCACGCAGTCGCGACCGTATCCGCATCGATGACGTCCAGGGCTATTCCTGACCGCGTCGCGGCCAACAACTCGCCGATGCTCATCTGCGTTGACCCCAATAGCGCCGCACCGGAGGCCAGTGCTTCCACGGCTGCGAGGCCAAAGGTCTCGTAGGGCGACAGCGACGCGACCGCGTCCACCGAAGCGAGAATTCGAGCCATTTCGCGCGGCTGCTCGACAAAACCCAGGAAGCGCACTTCTGCATAGCGATCGGCGAGCTGGCGCACTTGCTCAGCACCCGGACCGTTGCCGGCGACAACCAGTATGGGCCTGTGTGCCGAATTCGCGCGCAGACGTTCGTAGGCCGCGAGCAGTGGCCTGTAGTTCTTCTCTTCACTCAAACGGCCGGCGTAGGCCATCACCACATCGTCGGCGCCGGCGCCCCAACTGGCGCGCAGCGCGCGGTCGCGGTGCCGCGGGTGGAACATCTGGGTGTCCACGCCCAACGGCGAATGGATCACGCGGCCGATGCCGTGATCGTGCAACTGGTCCACCATACAGTGCGTCGCAGCCAGCGTAGCAGCCATTTGGCCATAGGTACGGCGAGCCCACGCCCACGCCAGGCGCTCTGCCACGTCGCCTAGCCAGGTCGCAGTTTTGCGCAGCACGCGGCCGACGTCGGTCACCGGAAAGTTGGCGTGCCAGAAGCCGACGACCGGCACGTCGAGCCCCCACAGCGCAAACCGCACGAAGTCCGGCGTGTTGTAGGGGCTGCCGACCTCCACCAGATCTGGCCGAATCGCGCGCAGCACCTGGCGCATCCGCAAAGGGTTGGCCATCAATCGATAGCCGGAGCTCAGCAATGGCAGCGCCGGCACATGGTGCACACGCGCATGGCCAAACACCTCGACGCCGGGCCGGTCGCTGGGCAGCAGCAGATGGTACTCGATGTCGTCGCGCTTGCTCAAAAAGCGCAGTTTTTCTAGATGGTAACGCCGCACGCCCCCGCCGGTCAGGCTTAGAAAGTCGTTGACGTCGGCGATGCGGAACTTGGCCATGGCTCGTGTGCGACCTGCGGCGGAGCGCAGGGTACCATGGGTGCCGACGCGGGCAAGCGGTCGCTAACGCCGCCCCCGCTGCAACTCCGCTGCCGCCTTGCGCAACATGCCGCCGATACCGCGGTGGGGAATCTCCAGCACCTTGTCGCCCGCGTCGCGGTAGTGGCTGGTCGCGGCGTGGTCCACGGCAGTTGCGCCCCAGATGATGACCAGGCCGCGCACTTGCCGCGCCCGCTGGTCGGCCTTAGGCGCCACGTCTTCGACGTACCGCAGCTCCAAGCCGTCGCTCAGCGTTCGCTCCAGCTCGCGCAGCATCTCGCGGTAAGCGGGCGAGCCACCGACTACGGTGCAGCGCGTGAAGCCCGCCGCCCGCACGGCTTGACGAAACGCCGAGAACGCCTGGCGGCTATCGGAACCGGCACACACTTCGCAGCGATCGCGGTCAACCTTAAGTACCAGCGTCCCCGGGTGACGCGGGGTGCAAGGATCCGCGCCGCAGCTCAGCACCAGGCGCTCAAATAGCCTGGCCGATGCGCTGGGGTCGCGGTCCAGCAGCGCGTCGAGCGCTTCTGCGCCGTGCGTCTCCAGCATCAGCAGGACAGCGCGCGTCGGCTCGTCGCCTTGCAAGCCTCGCGTTGTGGGCAAGAAGCGCCGATCGGCATTCGCCCACAGCTTCTGCGCCGCCGCCAGCTGCTGTTGCAGTTCGGTGACGCGCCGGGCTTGGACACGGCGGTCTGCGTCGACTTCTCGCGCCGCGGCTTGTGCAGCGTCCAGGGCCGCCGCCGCAGCAATGGCACGCGGCAACGCTGCTTGCGCTGTTGCACGCGCTGCTTGCGCTTCGGCCAACGCAGCATCCAATTGTGCGCGCAGGCCAGCGATTTCGGCCTCGCGCGCTGCGAGGTCCGCGGTCCACTGAGGCGGCGGCGCGACAACTGGTGGGGGGCCCGGGGGTGTCGCAGGCGGCTGCTTCTTTGGCGTCGGCGCCGCGAGTTTCTGCAAGGGCCGCGGTGATCCCGGCAGGAAGTCGCCGAGCAACGCTTCAAACTCACTGTCTGCTTTCGAATTGGCCACAGGCAAACTCCGGCGCTGTCCACTGGCGGAAGCGTAGCACGGTCGGCGGTGGCGCCAAGGACGGTCGGGGTGCGGATCGCGCTTGCCGGTCCACCGCCTTGTGCGCGGAACTAATTGGTCTTCAAGGCGTTCTGGTTGGACCCCGCGGCTCAGGCCGCAGGCTAGCTGTGCAAAGCGCGGCCTGCGCCGGGCTGAGATTTCACACGTGATTGCCCAGCCTTGCGGAGGCAAGGCTTGGTATGCCTAGGCCGCGGCTTCAGCCGCCGGCAGTATTCGCGAGGTGTGTCTGAGCACCATCCCGCCGGTCGTCCCCCTATTAGGAACCGCACCCGGACGGTCACGGCCCTCCTGAAGCCGCACTGAACCTGCCCGACAATCGCGCACCTGCGCCGGACCGCGCCCGTGTGCGTTCGATGAATCGCCTGCTGCTTTTGGTGATGGCTGCCGTGGTGGCAACGGCGTGCAGTGGCGCGGACCGCGTCGATGGGCCGCGACAGTTGCCGCTGGTTTGGAAGCCGACCGACGACCTGAACGTGGTCGGTGCTGGGACTCACAGTGCCGGCACGCCACTGCGGGTGGACCTGTTCGTCGATCGCCGCGCCAATTCGGCAACCATTGGCGAGGATGCGCGCGACCGTCCGGCCACGCCGCTGACGTCGGCCGATCAGGTCGCGGCGTTTGTCAGTCACGGCCTGGCGCAGGTGTTGCCCGCCAGCGGAGTGGCAGTGACCGAAGGTGCGGCGAGGCGCGTCTTGCGCGGCGCAGTCAAGACCTTTTTCGTCCGCGAAGACAACACCTACAACGGTGAGGTAGCGGCGCAAATTCAGGTCCAGGACGACGCCGGCGCCGTGTTGTACGACGCTGTGGTCGTCGGCAGGTCCAAGCGCTGGGGTCGTTCGGCTTCGGCCGAGAACTACGCGGAAACGTACAGCAACGCCGTGGTGGAGATCGCCAGGCACTTGCTGGCGGATCCGCAGTTTCGCGCTGCCCTTGGTTTGGGGCCACTGCCAATTCCCACGATCAAGCCGCAATGAGCGTTGCCCGTTTGGCACTGGCGGGGGCTGTCGCCGTCATTCTGCTCGCGGCTGCAACTTTTGCCCAGGCGGCCACGCCGCGAGCGCGAGCAACGCTAGTCGGCGCCAACGCCTTTGCGTCGGTCGACTTCGATCGCTCGGCCGAATGGATGCTGCGCCTCGACCTCGAACGCGAGTTCGCCCTTTGGCGCGGCTTTGCGATGGGCGCCAAAGCGATGCCGCTGTTTGGCTGGCGCAATCCCGACGGCCGCTGGGTGCCGTGCCTGGCCTTTGGCATCACAACCCGCTGGTATTGGGACACAATCGACCACAGCGGGCCGTTCATCGGTTGGGCGAGCGCGACCGTGTGGAGCGCCCGGACGTTCGTCGGCAACGCGTCGCGCCTCAACTTTCTGTCGAATCTGGCGATCGGCTACCAGGCGCCGGACAACACCTGGCATGCCGCGGTCCAGCTTGAGCACCTGTCCAACGGCGAAACCGCGCAGCCAAACCACGGCGCCAACGCGGTCGGAGCCGCGATCGGCTGGGCCTTTTGGTAGGCGATTGATCCTGACTCTGGCCCAGAACCGGCTGCTGTCCGTGCGTCGTTGCTGAGGCGCCACCCCTATGAATCCGGCCCGTCGCCTGCGAAAATAACGCCCCGCGCGCCGCGCAGGAGCCGCCCATGCCTCGCACAACCGTTCGCTCTCCGCCTTGTCTCACCGCGCTGGTCGTCTTGCTCGCCAGCGCCGGTTGCGCGGTGCCAATTCGCTATGCCGTGCCCGCCCGGCAGCTCGTTGGCCGCGAGGTGATCGGCAAGACCGTCCACCTGGGCGAGAGCGCGCAGGAGGCCGAACCCATCAAGATTACCGAGGTCGAATCCGACGACGGCGCGGTGCTGGTGCAGTCTGGCGATCCCGAGGCGCACGCGCGCGTTCAGGGCCTGGTCGCGCGCGCCCCGCAAGGCGAAGCCATCTTGACCAGCGAAGACACCCGCAGCTGGCCGAGCATCGTGGGCGGCATCCTCGGCGGGCAGCTGGGCTTTATCATCGGCGAGGTCTACGTGCTCGCCAGTGACGAGTTCCAGCGCGGTAACAACGAAACGCAAGTGCAGCGTCTGCTGACCAGCATGGCCTATGGCACGGTCATCGGCGCTTTCGCGGGCATCGGCATTGGCTCCATGCTGGCAGGCCGCGTCAAGACCAAGCTGGTGTTTGACCCGCCAAGCGTGCGGTTTCGCGCGCCGCCGGTTGCCGCTCCGATCGGGCCGACGCTGCCGCCGGTTGCGCCACCGGCCGCAGCGACGCCGGTTCAGGGTGAGGTGCTGCAGCCGCCGCCGCCCGCACCCTTGCCGGGCGCACCGGGCGCTTTACCCAGGTAGACCTGCCCTACTCCGCCAAAGCCGGCTAGCGGCGCACGGATCGCACCCTGGACCCTATTGCTACCGCCGCCGTTCTGACCGCCGCACTGTTGCATGCCGGGTGGTCAGCCGCGCTCAAGCGGGCCGGCGACCCATTGCTCGGTGCCTTTGGCATCGCGGTGGGCAGCCTGCCGGCGTGCCTGATTGCCATGGCGGTCTTGCCTGCTCCGGCCCGTGCAGCGTGGCCGTGGATGGCTGTCTCGATCGGCATCCACCTGGTCTATTTCTCAGCGATGTCGATAGCCTATCGCGGCGGGCAGCTGGCGCCACTGTACGCGCTGATGCGCGGCACGCCGCCGTTGCTGGTGGCCCTGGTGTCCGCGCCGTTCGTCGCCGAGTCACTGTCGCCGCAAGGCTGGGTCGGCATCGTGCTGCTGTGCATGGGCCTGCTGTCGCTGGTGCAGGGCAGGGCGGCGCGCGGTCGCACGCTGGCGTTTGCGTTGCTGTCCGCGACCTGTACCGCGACCTACACCGTGCTCGACGGCCTGGGGTCGCGCAAAGCGGGGTTCGCGCCGTCGTACGTCGTGTGGCATGGCGCACTACAGAGCGTGATTTTCGCGACCGGTGTTTGGTGGCTGCGGCGCGGCGATGTGATTGCCCACGTTCGCAGCAACGCCGCCCAGACCTGGATTGGCGGAACCGCCTCGATTGGTGCCTATGCGCTGGCGCTGTGGGCGATGGGCAGGGCGCCGGTGGCGATGGTCGCGGCGTTGCGCGAGACTAGCGTGATGTTTGCGGCGCTGCTGGGGGTCGTATGGCTGCGCGAGCCGCTCGGCTGGCGGCGTGGGCTGGCCGCATTGCTGGTGGCGACTGGCGCTGCAGTGATGCATTTGTGACAGAGCGCCCAAGCCCAGTTTGCCGTGCCAGCCCGTCGCGCCCACAATGGCGGCGCCGGTCGATCCGGCAGCGAGGAACCCATGCGTAGGCAGTTCGGCATCGTGGCGGTGGTCGCCATCGCTTCGGGCATTGCAGCCCCCGTTTTTGCTGAGGACGGAGGTGCGGTGCCGGTCGTCCCGGCCGCGCCTGCCGTTGCCGCGACGCCCGTGACGGCGCCAGCGGTCGCGAATCCAGACACCGCGCTGCTGCAGCCCCTGCTCGACGCGCTGGCGGCGCCCTTTGCCGATCGACCGTCGCGCTGGAAGCAAGTGGTCGCGTCGGCCGATCCGCGGGCGGTGGCGGCGTTGCGGTATGCCGCGCTGCACGATTGCAATCCCGCGGTCAACGAGGCGGCAATTCTGTTGCTGGCCGAGGTGCCTGAGCTTGCCGCGGTGCAGGCCTTGGTCGACATCGCGACGGGTGCCGAAAACCTGCGGCCACAGCGCACAGCCCTGGACGCCTTGAGTCGCCACAAGCGCAAGGAGGCCGTGAACGCGCTGTATGGCATTGCTGCCAACGTCGACGGCGACATGGAGACGCGCAAGTCCGCGGTCGAGGTGCTCGGCCGCGACCACCCGCAGGTGCTGACCGATCGCGGGCTGCCGCAGCTTGGCGGCTCGGCGCTGCTGGCCACGATCGGCGGCGGCTATTTCGGCGGCTGGGCGCTGTCGTCGGTGGGTGACTTTGCCGGAACGCGGTCCGCTGGTTCCATCGGCTGGGTCGCTGGCGCGGTGGTCGGCGCTGGATCCGGCTACATCTTTGGGCGGCAAATTAGCACTGCGCGGCAGCACTACTATCTCAGCGCGCTCAGCTGGGGTTCGTGGGCCGGTTGGCTGTCGGCCGACGCACTCATCCACCGCCCCGTCAACGCCAACACCGGCGAGCGCATCAGCGAGGACGACTCCGGCGTCACCCGCATCCGCGCTGGCCTTTCGCTGGCAGGAGAGCTGGCGGGCTTGGGCATCGCGGTGCTGGGCGCCGATGCGCTCAACCTGTCGAGCCAGGACGTGCTGACCGTGGACGTCATGGGCATCGCGGCGGCGGTCGCGACAGCGGGGGCGCTGGCCCTGGCGACGCCGCAACAAGACCAGCGCCCGGGGTATGCGACGCTGCTTGCGGGCAGCCTCGCCGGCGTAGGCATCGGCGTGCTGACCGCGCCGGCAATGCGGTTTGCGAAAGGCGACGTGGCGCTGACGGCGTACTGCGCGGCCGAGGGTGCGTATTACGGCGGCTTCTTGGGCTCGGTGTTGCGTCACGACCGGCCCGAGTACGGCGGCATGGGCTTGGGCGGTGGCTTGGGCGTACTTGGTGGCATGGCCTTGGCTCAGCACTCGGACATGACGGTCGGCAACGTGTTCGAGGTGGCGCTGCTGGCCAGCTACGGCAAGGCGCTCGGCGGCGGCGTGGCGCTGCTCGCCAACCAGGACAACGACACCGGCAAGCTCGTGCACCTGGCGACCGGTGCCGCGGGCATGTTGGCTGGCGTTTGGCTGGGCGATGTCACGGATTACAAGGGGGGCGACCGCGCCATCATTCCGGTGGCCACCGGCCTCGGTCTGTGGCATGGCGCGTGGCTCGGTGTGCTGCTCAATGACCACGAATTCAGTAGCGACCGTGGTAACTTGCAGGGGGGCATGACGCTGCTTGGCGGCTCGCTGTTCGGGTTGGGTGGCATCGCGCTGTCGCAGACGACGCAGTGGAACAATTGGCAGACCACTATGGGCAGCAGCGGCGCGGTGTGGGGAGCCTGGTTCGCCGGGTGGTCGCTGGCGCTCGAAAACGACGTGTCGGACACTGCGGCGGCTGGGCGAATGCTGGCGCTGACCGACCTCGGGTTGGTGGCGAGCGCGGTGTTGATGTCGCCGTGGGTAGATACCGATCCGCGCGTGTTGGCTGGTGCCAATTTCGGCGGCTTGTGCGGGGCGGGCTTGGCGGCGCTTTTCACGGCGATGTTCACCACCGATGGCGATGCGATTATCAAGGCCAACCTGGGTGGCTCGGCAGTCGGGCTGGCGTTGGGTGGTTTGCTGGCGCGGGTGGCGATTGCCGATGACAAGCCGGTCAAGGCGGCGCGCAGTGGGCGCGGTACCGGCAAGGCGGTGGCCAGCGGGCCGAGTTGGCTCAAGTGGCCGTTTGATGCGGTGATGGCGGCGCCGCATGCCGGGGCGGATGGCAAGGTTAGTGGGGTTTTGGTGCAGGGGGTGGCGGTTTTCTGAGCCTGGTGTAGGCAATCACTTGCTTGGGCCCCCCCGAAACCGCTGCTCCGGCCCCGGCCCCACATACACCTGCACTGCCCGCAGCGACTGCACCGCCGACGTCACCCGCGCGCTGTGCTTGACCCCGGCCGGAATCCGCACCGCGCTGCCCGGCCCGGCTTGCACCTTGACCCCGCCGACCGTCAGTTCGCACGCGCCCGCCTCGATGTACAGCAGCTCCGCGCTGCCCTCGTGCAGGTGCTCCAGCACCTCTGCGCCAGGAGCGAGCGTCAGTAGCGACAGCGCAGCCTCTTTGCTGCCCGTCTCGGCGTTGAGCAAAAGCGTGGCCTCGCCCTTACCACCCAGAATCGGATAGGTCGGGGCGCTTTCGCGAGCGACGACCACGCGGGCGTTCGGCGCATCGGCAGCCGCGGCCGGCAGTGCGCAGACAGCCAGGACAACGACAAAGGGTACGGCAGGGCGCATGGTCGGCTCCGCGGGCGCGATTGTGCCCGTCGGCCGTAATGGTCGCGCCAGCGCGCTCGGGTGGCAAGCTGCGGTGAGATCAGCTGGCTGCCCGTCTGCGGTTGCCGGGCCAGAGCCTGACCCTGAGCCTGACCCTGAGCCTGAATCTGACCCTGGGCTAGTCCCTGTGCTCCTGCTTCGGCCCCGCCTGCGCCCCCACCTGCGCCACCTGCCGCACCGCCGGCAGCACCTCAGGCGCCAGACCCGCCACCAACAACGGAATCGCCAGCGTCAGCAGCGCATACCGCTCGCGCGGCAGTAGCGGCATGTCGTCCGGCCTGGCATCGACCCCAGGCGCCCCGAAAAGCAGCCCAAATGCCATACGCACCGCAGCAAACCCGGCCACCGCCATGCACAGCGCGCACAACACCATGGTGTCCAAGTGGTCCGACACGGCGCCGTGCAGCACCAGATCCAGCGCCGCAAAATCGAGCGTGCCCGGCAGTCCGCCCAGCGCCACCGAAAAGAACAGCAGCAGCGCCGACAGCCCGGTGCTCGACGCGTAGAAGCCATTCCAGCGGTCCAGGCGCAGACGGCCATGACGCGCCCGCAGGGCCAGCAAACAGACCCCGGCACCGGCGCCGGCTACCAGCGTCGCCGCCCACAGCAGCTCACCGCCCAAATAAGCGCCCGGGTCGCGGCCGACCAGACCCACCAACACCAGCGCGTGCGAGGTCGACAGCAAAAGTGCCAGCGCGGAACCAGCGGCGCGCTGCACGAGCACCAGGGCGGCCGTCGTGAGGGCACTCAGCAACGCGGCGAGCATCACCACATGGCGCGTTTGCGCGTCGGCAGCGTGGGCAAAGGCCGGTCCGGCGACCCGGAGCAGCAGCGCAAGGCCGCCGAGTGGCAGCACGGTCAGCACGCCACGCGCCGTCATGCCGCTGCACATCGCCGCCCGCAGACTGAACGAGGCCGGGCCAATGCCCAACTGCAAGGCAATGCCGGCCACCATCAGCGACGCTGGCAGTAGGCCCATGGCTGCGGACACTTGCGGCAGGGGGGCCAACCACAGGTCCGTTGGCACCATCACCAGGCCCGCGAGTACCAGACCGATGCCGCCGCCGCGCGCAACCGCTTGGGCTTTGCGGGCGCGGTCCTCGGTGGCGTGGACGGTCAACACCGCGAGCACGATGTCGCAGACGACCAACACGGCAAGGTGTCCTGCCAGTAACGCCGCAATCGCCAGCGCTGGCAGGCCCAGCGACTGCGCTACCGTACGGTGGCCCGATTCGGCCTCGGGCCAGCTGAGCACCAGCGCGAACGACAGAGCAGCGAGCGCCGGCAATAGGGTGACCGCCAGCGACGAGGTGGCGACCAGGCCGCCCAGCGCCTGGCCATCGAGCGCACCGCCAGGGCCAATCGACAGCGCCGAGGCCAGAGCTGTACACAGCGCCATGCCAGCATGGGCGATAGCCACGGCGCGGGTTTCTCGCCGCGGTGACCATCGACTGAGTGCGGCGCCAGCAGCCAGCAGCGCTAGCGTTAGCACGGCCAGCGGTTGGGCGTTCATGGTCCCCTCGTCGCCGGCGTGCGGATGGTCTGGCGCGTCAACGATTCGTCGGCCTGCGCAGTGGGCATCGGGCCCAGGCCGACGCGATCCTCCGCGCCAAGCCAGTCGCGCCAGCGGGTGTCCAGGCCGTCGAGCCGGCGCAGCAAGCCGACCAGCGGATTGAGAATCAGCACGCGCCCAGCCTGGTCAAGATACCAGCCTTCCAGACACACCCGGTACAGCCAGCTGCGGGCGCGCTGGGGGACCAGACGCTCGACGCCGACCGCCGACCACCAGGATTCGCGACCGGTGCGCAGCCGCATCATCGCGCGTTCGCTCAGGACACTGGGCGACCGCAGCAGGTGCCAGGTCCGCAGCGCGGCGTGGCCGACAATGTGCGCCAGTGCCAGCTTGTGCCAGCCCAGCCCGACTTCGACCCAGATCAGGCCCACCTGAGCGACCGACGCGTAGCCGAGCGCAGTCTTGATATCGGGACGGGTGCGGCCGACCAGCGTCGCGTGCAGTGCCGTCAGCGCGCCCAGACCGACGATGACCGGTGCCGCGAACGGAACGCGGTCCAACAAAGGCGACGCGCGCAGCAGCAGATACGGCGACGCGTGGACGGACAAGGCGCCGTAGAAGATGGCGGACGACGGCGTTGGCCCTTCCATTGCTTTGGGCAACCACCCGGACAACGGCATGATCGCGCCCTTGCCCATCGCGCCCACAATGAGCAGGCCTGCAACTGTCGCCAACCACGGTTCGCTGAGCTGCACAACGGCCAGCCGGTCAAAATCGGCGGTGTGGCCCTGGTGCTCCAAGATGGCCACCGCGAGCAACAGCCCGACGTCGGTGGCGCGGTAGGTCGCATAGGCGCGCAGGCCATGGCGCGTCGGACCAGGCCGCCGAAAGTAGAAGGCGATGAGCAGCGCGCTGGTCAGGCCCACCAACTCCCAACCGGCAAACAACAGCGTCAGGCTGCGGGCGGTGGCGATGAGCTCCATACCGATGGCAAACACCACCAGCAGCAAGTAGAAGCGAAAAAAGCCCTCGTCGCGGTGCAGGTAGCGCGCGGAGTAGACGCCGACCAGCCCGGCGAGCACGAACGTGAGCGTGAGCAGCAGCAGCGTCGTCGCCCGCAGCTCCATGGCCAGGTCGAACTGGTAGCCGCGCAACGACAGCAGCGACCCCAACGACACCACCACCCGCGGCACGTCGCCAAGGACCAGCAACGCGGCCAGCGACAGCGCACCGATCAAACCCACCGCAAACGACGCAGCCGTGACTTGCTGGATGCGCCGCTCGGCCAGCCCCTCGCCTAGCGCCAGGTGCGCGACCACCAAAAGCAGCAGCGCAAACGCCGGTGCGGCGAGGATGACGACCGCCAGGACGTCTAGCAGCGGGATCACCCTGCGCCCCCAGTGCGTGCAGTATCAGCAGGCGAGCTCGCGTGCGCGACTGCCCAGCCCGGCGTAGGCCGGGCTTTGGACTTTGAGCCTGCGGCTTTCGCCGCCGGGTGGCCGCGGTCGCGTGAGGAGGCGACGACCTGGACGTCGAGCACAGCAATCATGGCGCGCTCCCGACCAGCACGGGGTCAATTGTCGCCGGCGCCAGGTTGCCCGCCTGTCCCGCATACCAGGCCCGCGAGCTGGCGACGCGCGGCAATTGCTCTGTCTCGGACAGGTGCGGCTCAAAGCCCGATTCATGCAAGAACAGTGCTTCGTTGTGGACCGGATCGACGACGGCAAGCAGCACCCAGCGTTGCTCGACCAGCTGTCGCATCGCAGCCGAAGCCTGCACGGCGGCCAGCGCCTGCTGCGGCGTGCCTTCGATGACCACCAGCAGCCGCATCGGTTCGTGGATCTCGACCATCTGGTGGACCAGGCCCGTGCGCAGGTCGCTGCTGGCGCCGTTGATGACCCCCAACAGGCCAACCACGTTATGGGGCAGCTTGGTGCCCGCGCCGTAGGCCTCGTTGTCGACGAACGAAAAAAAGTACTCCAAGTTGATGCCGGCGCCCACCGGCCCAACGGCCGCGAGCAAGCTGGCCAGATGGCTCGCAGCGGCTTGGTCGCTCGGATCGTAGGAGACCAAAAACGCGCGGCGATCCAGAAACAACCCGCGCGTCAGCGCCCGCCGACCGACCACGCACAAGGCATTGGTGGCATGGTTGTACTCAGGGCGGGCCTGCGCGAGGTCTTGGGTGCGGCCGACTGCGTGCTGTAGCGCAGTCTCGAGTTCGTTGTCGCCGTGCGAGAGGCTCTCGACACCAAAGCGGCGACAGCGCTCGTGGGCGTTGCGGCGACGTGCCACGTCGAGGTCGCGGTGCACCCGCTCCAGGTCCGCGCGGTGCTGTTCCGGCACCAGGTCTTCATCAAACAGGTCGATGTCGTCGTCGGCGGTGTTGTGGTGACCGCCCACGAACCAGGTCTGGTCTGGGATGTGCAGGCCGGTAGATGCAAGGCCTTGCCGCACCTCTTGCCGGTTGCACAACGCCGCAAACGCCCGCGCATGGATGGCGCCGCTGCCGCCCGAACACGCGCCACAGTTGTAGCCGGCGGCGTGCGGGTTGTTGACGCTGGCGCTGCCGTGGCCCAGCACCACCACCAAGGGCGCAAAGGTCCGCAGGCCCATCTCGCCCAGCACGCGCGCCGCAACTTGCACCATGTCGGTTGTCGTCAGACCGATCGGCAGGCCGTCGAGCCACTGCGGCGGATCAGCTTGCAGCAGGCGCAGGCGCGTCACCGGCCGCAAGTGCCGCCGTCGCGCCGCCACCGCGCTGGCCTCGGGAAACAGCAGCCGCCACGCCATCGGCAACAAGGCGAGCGACCCAATCAGACCGGCAAGGCTGCCACGCACCAGGCCGATGGTCGCGCCGCGCCCAAGCAAATCCGCACCCGATTGCATCCCCTCCAAAGCGCGGTCGGCACCGAAGGGCGCGTGGCGCTCCGTATCCGCCGGTTCCTCGACCAGGATGTGGGTTGCGGCAATCGGCGCCGGGCAATGGTGGCGCGGCCGCGGCGCCCCTGGCACCACAGCGCGCACCGTCAGGCCGAAAAAGCCGGCGTAGCCAAACGTCTCGTAGCTGGAGTCAAGTTCTTCCAGGTGCCGGCGAAACGACTCTTCGCGGTCGTCGATACAGCACACAACCTGGGTGTGGGGCAACGCCGGCAAAGTCCAGTGCTGGCGCGGATGTCGGACCAAGGCGTCGAGCACCTGCATGCGGTAGCGGCGCTCGTAGGCCAGCTGCCACAGCCAGCGCAGGCGGCGGTCCTGACCGCCGTCAACCAGCGACCGCAGCGCGTGGCGTTGGGTATAGGTGGCTTCGGCGATGGCTTCGGGGGGCAAGCCCAAGCACAGTGCGACGTGAAACAGCGGAGCAACTGCCCGAATCCCGGCATTGGCATCGCGCGTCGGCACCGCAAACGCGGCCAGGCGCCGCATCAGCGTCTGGCCATGCCCGCGGTCATCCAGACCGGCGAGCAGGAACCGAACCGCCGCCCGCTCTACCAACAGTCGCACCGCAAGCAAGTCCACCAAATCGACCGGTGGCGGCGCCGTCGGCGCGAAGTCAGGGCGCTCGCCCAGCCGCACCAACATGCCCGCAAAGCCGCGCAGCGCCAGCACCGTGCCCGCAACGAACGCCGAAAGGTTGGCACCGGCGACGCCAATCTCGGCCAACGACTCCAAGGCGCTGGCCTCCGCCGATACGCCATCGCGCACCAGGCGCCGGGCTTGGGCGCGCAACCAACCGCCGCCGGCATGCAGGCGCGTGCCGGCCGCGTCGAGCAGGTGCAACACGGACCGCCACAGTCCGCGCTCGCGATCCGGCATGGCCCAGTCGGCCTGGCCCAAATCGAGATAGGCACTGATCCAGCGCACCAACTGCGGCTCGACCAACGCATCAAGGTCGGCGCCCAAGTGTCGCCGCACCAGCGCTGCCAGTCGCACCGGTCGCGCGTGATCCTGGGTCTGGCGAGCCGCCGCGGCGACCGGACCCAGGCTGCTGCACGCTTGCCACAGCGCGCGCAACACCCGCGGCGGCGATCCGGCGCAGCGCAGGCGTTCTTCGGCCGCGCGGTCCAAGCCCACTGGCAAGTGGTCCAGGTACTTGTGCTCGTGCAGCGCCCACGCGCTGGCTTCGGGGTCGTGCAGCCCGGTCTCGGGCGCCAGCATCAGCATGCGCATGGCCTGCCGCCGCGGCAGCACCAGCCCGGGAAGAGCAAGAGCATCGTCGCTCACCTCGCGCGCCAACACGTCGTCGAGGTCGCGCGACAGGATGCGCCCCTCAGCCCAGGCGTCGTGGAAGAACGCCATGGTGCACCAGGCCCGTGCGCCGTGCAGGTCCGCGGCCGTCTCGACCGCCAACCGAAACGGCAAGTCCTCAAACGCGTGCAGCGTGTTGTGGTGCACGAACATGCCGAGCGGGTTTTGCGACGGCAGCAGGTGCGCCGCGTGGTCGAGCGCAGCGCGCAGAGCCTGCACTGCGGGCACGGCATGGCTCGGCGCGGGCGTCGGCGCGGCGGAGGTCACGCGCGGCACGCGCGGGTAGCGCTGTGGGGCGCGGTAAAAGATTCGCTGTCGTCGGGCATGGTGCGGGGCCGGGACCCAACGGATGGCCCGGCCGGGCGTGCAATTTGCGGCTGGGAGCGGTGTGGCGTCAAGCGGGGTGAGTGTGGCGACGCCATCGCGCCGCACAGTCGCCTACAAGCGTTGGGGTGGCGACCCCTCACCCTGCACGCCCGCCTGCCGGCGGTCGCGCTGTCCCTCTCCCGCCGAGGGGAGAGGGCGGGACCACGCGTTCGCTTACGCCTCGCCGCCGCCGTCGGGTGCGGGCTTGGGCGCGTCGGTGCTGACCTTGCGCTTGCGGCCGCCGACAAACACCCGCGGTTTCAGGCCGAACTCGATGAGTTTGTCGCTGGTGTACCCGAAGTAGCGCAAGGCCAGTTCGCGCAGGCGGCGACGGATTTCCAGCGTACGGCGCTCGAAGGCCGCAGTGGCGCGGGACTGGCCTGAGCGGTTGTCACCGGTCGTTTCGCGGCTCTGCAACGCCGCCGACACAGCTTCGCCGAGTTCGATAATTCCAGCGGTGGTCAGGGTGGGCGGCAACGGAGGTCGCTTGCGCTTGGCAATACCCTTGCCCAGCGCCGCCAGCAGCTCGCCAAGGTCGGGGTCTGTGTTGGCGGTCGGAAAGTAGTCCGCGCGGCCCACCGCGCCCGGCGGCGTCGACGCATTGACCAGCCCGAGCACTTGGTTATGGATGGCGGTCGCTCGCTTGACGAGGTCCGTTTTGGTCTCAACCGCGCCTTTGACCGCCGAGCGCGCTGTGCCCAGCTTTCCATGTGCGGCTGCGTGCTTGACCAGGTGGTCTCGCACGTCACTGGGTGTCAGGTCTTCGGGAAACAGCGCGACCAATTCGTTCGCCAGAAAGGCGTTGTAGGCCTTGATAGCGTCGAGCAAGTCCTTGTCGTTGAGGCCCTCGGGTTTTGCGATGGGCTGGGGCGCATCTGGGGCGGCTGGCTTGGGCATTTGGGGCCTCCGGGTGCTTGTGGGCGTTGCGGGTTGTGGTTGGCCGGCGGCATAGTCGGCTGGGGGCAAGGGTGCTGGGGGTTGAACGGGTTGTCAAATTCTGTCGTCGGTCGATTGCGGTCTAGCGCCTTCGCCGTGTCGCCAGCGGGCGTTCAAGTCGGGCTTGCCGCTCCTGGTGCCGGCGCCAATCCCGGCAGCCGTCGAGCCAGCCTGGGTGTTCACGATAGCGGCGCGCCATTTCAGCCAAGCAGAGCTCGGAGTAGATGTGGGTCCTGGCCTTCGCAACATGGTAGTGGTACCGGTTGTTGTCGCCCCGCCACCGTTCCTTGTCGCAGACTGCAAGCACGTCGGTCACTGTCCACTGCGCCCCGGTTTGCTCAGACAGCTTTGCAGCGAGCTCGTTGGCGCGATAGGGGAAGCCCTTCTCGACATCAATTGGCTTTTCGACAATCACGCCGACCACGTCTGCGCCCGGCTTTCTTGTCAGCGCGATTTCGGCGCCGGTACTGCGGTTATCCAGGGTCAAGCGGTACTCGACCCTGATGGCGAACTTGGGGTCATTGGCCTGCTCGGCATCCGCCTCCAAGCGTTGCACAAGGTGGCGGATCTCGACCGCACCCTGATTGCCATAGTGCCGTGCAAGGCCAGCGAAGTCTGGCCGGGCGTAGGGCAGGGCGAGCGCCAGCAGGCCGGCTGCCATGTCCGGCAACGCTGATACCTGAGCAAAGGCAGAAAACCTATCGCAGAAGTTGCCGACCCCGGCTTGGAAGTAGCGGGTCGCTATCGCCTGCACCTCAGGCACCAGCAAGTGTGTGGCATCGTCACGCAGGTCACGAATCACAGCCAAGTTGCGGCGAATTGGGTCCTTGGGGTCCGTGAACGCGCGGCGCATGGCCTCATGGAAGCCGATTGTCCGGCGGCGTTGGCCCGATTCCGCCGTGCCATCATAGAGATTGCCTTCGTCGACTTCGGCGATTTCGGCTTTCAGCAGTTGTTCCCATGCAGTGCCAAACAGCATGAGAAAGGCGTCACTGCGGTTTGTCAGGCTCGGCCGGTTGAAGAGCTCAACGGCCAACAAGAAGTTGTCGCGCGCCCGTGCCAGCAGCTGCCGAGCTATCGCGTTCTTGAGATGCGACCCAAACGCCTGAATTGCGCGCGATTGGCTCAGGCGCTTGATGAACTCCTCGTCGGCGATACCAACAGTGTCGTGCACTTCGTAGCTGCCGTCATCTCGCGCGGTCAGGAAGTCGTCGAGCTTGCCCTTGCCGATGTAGGTGCGCGCTGAGGTGGTTTTCCAGCCGGTGGCTTTGGCGATGGCGGCTGGTGTGACAGGCGCGGCGGTTCGTTCGGCGTGGCGCAGGAACTCGAGCAGCGCGAGTTGGGCGGTGCGGCGGGGGGCGAGGTCGGGGTGTTTTTCGTTGGGCGGCTGATCCATCGTCGACAACTCTGTGGTTCTGGTTGTATTTCTCGGGCCAGCGTGCTCGGAAACGGCGAGGTTGTCTGCACCGCCCGTTACTTCCTAACCTTGTCGATGAGATCCGCGACCGGTGCCAGTGCGGCCTTTACACCTTCCGCGCCAGACTTCAGTGCATCCAAATGGCCTGGGCGGTCATCCTTGGCGGCCTGCGCGTTGCCGGCGCCAAAGAACCTGTCAGCCAAGCGGCTCTTGATTTGGTGCTTTTCTGCGTCGGGCATCGGCGCCAAGTACGGCTCCATCGATGCCAGCTCATTTGCGATACGCTCGTTGTACTCGGCGCTTTTCTGGAAGTCCGAGGCCGTGGCTGCGCAATAAGTAAAAAGCACCCAAATCGGCAGACTGATGCCCAACCTCATGCCGATGGCACCGAGTTCAGGATCACCGGCCACACTCCACCAGTATTGAAAAAACAACGTGCAGACGGCAGCAGCGCCGAGCAAAGCAGACCGTATCGCAAACGACCGCCACACCGCAGCCTCCTTGGCGGCCTCCGCTGCGCGTTTTCGATTGTGGCCGCTCAAAGCGACCATGCCGGTGACCCCGGCTGTGTCTTTGACCTCGGCTTCCAGCGCCTTGAGCCGTGCCAACAGTGCCGCGCCATCGCCTTCTTGCACTTGAAGTGCCGATTGATGCTTGGCGATCGCATCGCTCACGGTCTGCTCGGTTGAGCCGGTCAGGGCAGAGAATCTTGTCGCCGTCGCAGCAAAAGACTGCTCCACCTTGTCCTTATAGTCGGCGATTACGGCAGCGAAATCTGCCTTGGATTGCCCAAGCGCTGCCTCGTGCGCCTCGGCCCGCAACTTCGCCTCGGTCTTGAATTCATCAGCCGCGGCAGCCACCTGAGCCTGTGCCTTGCTTTGCAACTCGGTAATCGCGGCTTTCTGCGCGGCAAGAGCGCCGTCAACCTTTTCATTGAGTGCCGCGACGGCTGCGTCCAAGGCCTTCGTCCACGAAGCTTCAGCGTCGGTGCGCAGTTGCTCGACGCGAGCTTTGAGCGTTTCGTTCGCCTCACTGGTTGCCGCTACTGCCTCGTTGGCAGCGCGAATCGACGACGTGCTGCGTTCAAGCTCCGCTGCGACACTGGCCTCCAGGTTGCGCAGCGCAGCCTCTTGCGCTGCGGCGAGGGCGGACTTCAAGTCGGCTACGCCTCGTTCGCTGAAGTCCGCGATTGCCGCATCAATGGCAGTCCCAGCTGCTTCCGTGCGGCCACGGCACTCGATTGCCGTCTCTTCGAGTGACGCAAGCGCTTGGTCCACGGACTTGGCGAGGTCTGCCTGCAGCGCCGCGATTCTGCCGGTGAGTTCGACACTTGTTCGTTCGAAAGCGGTTGTGACCGTGCGATGAAGGTCGCGCGCCTCTGCGACAAGCGCACGGAAGCGTGCCAACTCCTCCGGGTACTGTGCCTGGACAATGGTGGCCAAGCGCGCATCCAGGTACGCCCGAACCGCCGCCTCGACTTCTGTCGGCGCGGCAAGCCCAGGTAGCGCCGTCTGTTCAACTGTTGCTGCGCTTTCGTCTGCCATCGTCTACCTCTACGCCGGTTGGCCGGCAAGCAAGGCCTACACCTTCACCACCTTCAAAACCTCATCCCCATAGTGGTTGATCACCTTGACGGCAATCCGCCCTCCCTTCGGCCGCGCAAACGGCCGCGACGTCGCCGCGTACAACGCCGACCACGCCGCCTCGTCGATTTCGGCCCGCAACGCCTTCTTGAGCTTCTCGTACGGCTCATCGGCACCCAGAAAGTACGCGTGCCGGACGAAGAACGCCTCTTCGTTGTAGTCGGTGTCCAGGAACCAGCAGGCGATGTCTGCCACCGACTCCTTGTTGGCGACCAGTTGCCCGGTCGTGGGGTCGAGCTTCTGGCTGGAACGGATTTGCCCAGTGGTCGGGTCGTAGACGTCGAGGCCGCGCACTTCGACTTCCAACTGGCCGTCGCCGCGTACCCGCACCTCGATGTCGGGCTCGCCAAAGGTCATGAACAGGTTGGCGGCGCCGGTCTTTTTGAGGAGTTCGTCGCCCATGGCGAGGTCGGGGTTCATGCGGACGAGCAGTACCGGCAGTTTGCCAACCTGCTTGACGCCGACCGTGGTGGCGAAGGCGTGGTCCGGACCCCTCACCCCGCCGCTTCGCGGCTGCCCCTCTCCCGCAGAGGGGAGAGGGGCGAATTCTGCTGCTGCGGCAAGCGCGTGCGCATCAAAGGCAAAGCCGCAGACGAGCACGAGGTCAAAGCCGGCGCCCTTCACCGCCTCCTTGGCGGCCTCCTTGACGTGCTCCTCGCCGACGGTGCCGTGCTCGGGGCCGATGGATATTGCGACGTGACGCAGTTGCTTGTCGCTCTCAAGGTACTCGCCCTCGGCATGCAACCACTGGCCGGGGTGCAGGTCGAGGCGGTCGAACACCAGCCGCTCGGCCTTCTTGGTGTTTTGCACGCCAGCCGCGCGCAGGTTGTCGACAATCATCGGGACGAAGCCGGCGCCCTTGTCGTCGCCCGCTTCGTTGGCTGGCCGCTCGAGGTCGGCGTCGAGCACGCGGTGGGGTGACAGCGATTCAACCGTGAACGGGCCGGCGACGCGGATGCGCTTCTTGTCTTCGTAAGGCTGGTCGACCAGCACTTCGACGTCGGCGTGGCGGGCGATGGCGGCGTCGATGTCGGCGCGCGACATGCCGGGCTTGATGTCGGGGTTGTTGGCGATGGATTTGAGCGTCACGTGCGGCACGCGCCGGCAAACGAAGCCCTTCTTGATGTCGCCTTTGGTGTCGATGCGGGGAATGGGGCGGCCGTGCAGGTCCGCGTTCTTGGCGAGGCCTTCGGGCGAGTCCTCGAGGAGGTAGTACGGGTACTTGGCCGCCATCAGGCGCGTGCGGGCCAGGGCGAGTGCGACCCTCGAAGTGTCGATGGTGATCCAACGGCGGCCCCATTGCTCGGCGACGTAGGCGGTGGTGCCGAAGCCGCAAATGGGGTCGAGGACGAGATCACCAAAATCAATAATCATTAGGAGGCAGCGTTCGATGACTTTGGGCGAGGTTTGGACGACGTAGGTCTTGTCACCAGGCCGACCGGCAATGGCGGTGTCGGTCCACAAGGTATTGATTGCGACGTAACAGCCCAGCAAACCCCATCTACCACCGAATTCCACGCCAACTACACTGGGCACCAGGAGGTGCCCGATGCCCAGCCCGAGTTTGCCCCGTATTGCCGTCCCTACTCGTCAACCGTTCTCGCCACGCCGCTCG
>SXRM01000202.1 GCA_005792545.1 Pseudomonadota bacterium
GCTCCAACGCGACTCCACAAAACTCCAACGCGCCCCCATCACCACCCGCGACCGCCAACCCCGCATCGCCCTCGCCGCCGCCCTCGACGCCACCGCCACCACCCGCGCCGCCAACCTCCCAGCGGCCATCCTAGCCACCGACTTCACCGCTGCCAACCTCACCACGCTCCTCGCAACCGCCCGCGAACACTACCGATACCTGACCCACCAGATGGTCGCCCTGCAAGAAGAGCTCGACTGGCTGACCTACGGCAGCTACGGCCTCATCGACCCGCCGCTGCCCACAGTCGCTCCGCCCGCCATCGAGCCCCTCGCTCCCGGCCACCGCCCGTTCGAGATCCTGGCCGCCCGCGCCGACCAGGAAGCCGACGACGACGAAAAGTCGGCCTGGTGGAGCCGCCACGGCCACGACAAGGTCACCGAAATCCCCGACCACTACAGCGAAAGCCACCGCGAGCGCCTGCAGGCCCGCATCGACGCCATCGAAGCCGACCCGCGCCTACAACTCCTGGAAACCTTCGCCTTCAAGCGCCGCTGGCAGACCCCCGACCTGCTCGTCGAAGCCAAAAAAGCCAGCGAATCCTGGCTACTCGACCGACTCGAAGACCTATTCGCCCCGCGCAGCGACCAAAGCCGCCACAGCGACTCTGGCACCCTGGCCGACCCTCGCCCCTATCGCCTCGAAGAAATCGTCGCCGTCTGGTCGCGCGATCCGCGCGTGCAAGCCGTCATCGACATCTGGCAGGCCACCACCGGCTACGACCTGACCCTGGCGGCCGAAAAGCTCCTGCGCAGCCAAGCCCTGGCCGACCACGACTACCGCATCTACGCCGACGAGGGCATCCGCAAGCGCGGGCAGTGGCGCGCCACCTGGGCCCTGCAAGACCGCGAGGACCGGGGCGAGACCGGTCTGGAAATCGAGGTTCCACCGCCCTACGCCAAGACCGACTTCCAAAAGCCGAGCTACTACGACCTGCGCGGCAAGCTCGACGTGCCCCGCGAGCGCTTCATCGCCTTCGACGACATGATCCCCACCCGCTGGGGCTGGAACGGCTGGCGCGACCTGAACCGCGGCCTGGCCCAAGCTGCCGCCTACGATCTGGCCGCCACCGACCCCAGCGACCCGCTGCCCACGCCCACCGTGGCCGATCCGCGCCGCTGCGGCCCAACGCTCGGCCTGTGGCAGAGCCTGGACGACGTGCGACGCTGGAGCGATGCCAGCCACCACGCCGAGCTGCGCGACCTGGCCGAAGCTGCGTGCGGCCGCGCCGCTTGCCCCTGCGACGTGCTGCCGGCGTGGCAGAACTACAAGAAGACCGGCCGGTTGAGCATCGAGGCCGCCGCGGGGCAGGGTGGGGTGACGCAGAGCGTGTCACTCGACGAGCGCGCCCAGGCCCTCGACATCGTGCGCTCGCTGGCCGAAAAGGTCCGCGACCTGTACGAGGTCCGCGAAGGTGGTGGCACCCAGGCCGAGATCGCCGCGCGCTGGCCGCGGAGCCAGGCCAAGCTGCCGGTCGTGCTCGACGACCTGGTCGCGAGCGGCGACCTGCGGCTCGACGGCCGCGGCGGCAAGAAGCGCTACTTGATTCGGGTTCAGCCCCTGGCGAATTAAGGAGTTCTGATGCGAATCCTCGACCACTTGCAGCAGCCCGCGTCGACCGACGTCGATGCCTTCATCGTGCGGCTGGCCGGCGAGGGCTGGTCGGCCGACACCGAGGTCGACAACCTGCGCACCTACGTGGTGACCCCCAAGGTGCAGGCCGGCCTGGACCAGCTGCTGGCCGCGGTGGGGCAGCGCTTCGAGCAGAACCAGCCGATCGGCCGCTACATCTACGGCACCTTCGGCTCGGGCAAGTCGCACCTGATGACGGTGCTGGGGCGCATGCTCGAGGGCTCGGACCTGGTCTACGACGTGGGCGACCCGGCGCTGCGCGTGCTGCGCGAAAAGCACCGCTGGCTCGACACCAACAAGACCTTGGTCGTGCGCCTGAACATGATGGGGCGCGACTCGCTGCGGGCGGCCCTGTACGACGCCTATACCGCGACCGTGACCAAGCTGGGCCACACCGCCCCCGAGCTGGCCGACCACGAAGAGATCTTCAGCCGCTTTGAGCGCGATGGCGACCGCTATCCAGGCGGTTTCGACGCCTTGCTGGGCAGCGCCATCGCCGCCGAGCCGCGCCTGGCCATTTGGCACCTGCACCGGCACAGCACCTCTCTGGACGAGCGCCTGGAGCTGGCCGCGCTGGTCAAGGGCTGGCGCGACCACGGCAGCGCCGACCACTTGGCGGGCGATGACGTCCGCGTCGCCTTCCGCGACGGCATGGATCGCATCGCCAAGCATGCCAAGGAGCTTGGCTACACCGGCATCGCCTGGCTGATTGACGAGCTGGTCATCTGGCTACGCGGCAAGATGGCGCAGGAGTACTCCAGCCAGATCAACGACCTCTCGGCCCTGGTCGACAGCGACATGGCCCGGCCGCTGCCGTTCTTTGCTGCCGTGGCGGTGCAGACCAGCATCACCGAGACCTGCCCGCAAGACATGAGCGAGGCTGGCTTCCGCGAGCGGCTGGGCTTTGTGGCCAACCGCTTCCAGCCGATGCTGCAGCTCGAAGAGCAGGACCTGTACAAGGTGGCCGAGAAGCGCGTCTTGGTCCGCAAAAAGGACCTGCCAGCCGGCGAGGAGCAGGCGTTCGAGCAGGCCATCGACCGCTTCTTGGACCAGAAGTGGCCCGAAGTCGAGCGCTTGGCGGGCGGGCTCGACCGCGCTTCGGTGCGGGCCGTCTACCCGTTCCATCCGGCGCTGCTGCGCATCCTGGTCGACGCCACCCAGGCGCTGTCGCGCAACCGCACCGCCATCGGTGCGCTGTTCCGGCTGATTCGCGCCTACGACGACCTGCAAGTAGGCCAGTTCATTCCGGTGGGGGCGTTGTGGGAGGTGCTGTTCGACGCCGACGGCGTCTCGCAGGCGCGGCAGGCTGGTACCGGGGCGCTGGCCCAGCGCATCGTCGCGTCGATCGACACCTGGGAGCGCTTGCAGGGCAAGGCCGACGCCGCCGCCGGCCACAGCGACAGTGACAAGAGGGCCCTGACCCAGGTGGTGCGCACTGCGCTGATGGCCCAGCTGAGCGACCGCAGCTACTACCCCAACGGCCAGACACTGCGCGACCAGCTGCACGCGCGGGCGCTATGGCTGCTCAACCAGCGCGATGTGCCGGCGCTGACCGAGGCCACGGCAGCCAACAAGGTGACGGCGATGCTGCGCCGGCTGTCTGGTGCCGCGGCCGAAGTGGTGGTCGGCGCCGAGGCCAACCCGCTGGTGCGCATCGAAACCCACCGCGTTGACTACCAAGCCGTGCTCGAGCGCGCCAAGTCCGAGCTGACCGCACCCAACCGCTTTGCCGCGATTCGTGCGCTGGTGGATGCCGAGCTTGGCCTTGGTCTGGGCACCGCGGCCAGCGCGCCGCTCAGGGTCACCTGGCGCGGCACCGACCGCAGCGGCCGCATGCGCTTTGGCAACGTCCGGACGCTGAGCTACGCCGGCACGACCAACGAGTTCGCCCCTGCTGCATCCGAGGCCTTTCTGATCCTAATCGACTACCCCTACGACGAGGATCCGACCTGCACCCGCCAAGACGACGTGGACCACGCCGTGCGCGCCCGCGGTCGAAACACCCAATGGACGTTGGTCTGGCTGCCCGAGCACTTCGACTCGGCAGGCCTGGACGCCTTGTCCAACTACGCCGCCATCGACCTGGTGGCCCGCGACGAGCGGAGCTACCTGGATGCCTATGCCCCGGCCGAGGCCCAGCAGATCAAGGTCGCGCTGCACTCGTTCCAGGCCACGCAGAAGCAGGCCTTGCTGGGGGCAATCCGCACGGCCTACTTCGCCAAGGGCCAGCTCCGCTCGATGCGCGGCGAGCTCGACGTGCACGAAGGCGACGGCGCCCAACGCCTGGACCACGCCACGGCGCCCAAAAAGCTCGCCGAGTACATCCTGGATGGCCGCTACCCGCAGCACCCGCAATTCCCGCACAAAGTCAACAAGAACGACCTGGGCACGGTCGCCGACCTGGTGGTTCGCGCCATCAAGACCGGCGCGGCGCAATCGGTCACCAACCAGCAGGCGGGCTTGGTCAACAGCTTTGGCCTGCCGCTCGAGCTGGCGTTCACCGGTGCGGGTTCGGTGACCGGCCGCGAAGACGGCAAGTTTCTGGCGGCGCTGAAGCGCCAGACCGACGGCAAGAAGCAGGTGCAGGCCAAGGACCTGCGCGACCTGATGGGCCCCGACGGCGACTGGAAGTGGGGCCTGACCAAGGAAGTGGCCGACCTGCTGCTGTTCGTGCTGGTGTTCGTCCGCAACTACGAGGTGCGGGTAGCCGGCCAAGCCAAGACCATTCACGTTTTGGCCGACCTGCCCGAGCAGTGCGAGCTGGTGCTCGAAGACGTGGTCGACAATGCCACGTGGGACAAGGCGATTGCCGCAGCCGAAGAGGTGCTGGGCGTCGCGCGGCGCAACGTGGTGGTCAGCGCGGCCGAGCAGGCCAAGCTCGCCAAAGACATCGTCGAGGCTTCCCGCCGCGTGGGGGGCGCGGACCTGGATCAGTTTCTGTCCAAGCTGGAGTTCCTGATCGGCAAACGCAAGTTGCGCGAGTCCAAGCGCAAGGGCCAGTCCACGACCCTGCGAACGGCGCTCGGTGAGGCCATCGTCGGCCGCGCCAAGGGGCAGGGCAGCGGCTCGTCGGCCGACCGGGTGCGCATCGTGGCGGGCTGGCGCGACGATGCCAATGCACCTGCCTGGAAGACGTTGCGGCTAGGCCTGACCGAGGACAAGCGGGCGCTAGACGTGGTTTCTGACAAACTCGACAAGGTTGAATTCATCGAAGCCCGTGGCAACGACGAACAGCGGCGGCTGACGTCGGCGCGACTCGACAATTTGCTGAGCGACGGGGTTGAAATCCCCTTGGCACGCCACGTTCCCTCATGGGCCGCCGATGTCGACCGGATCTTCAAGGAACTCATTGACATTCCGCCACCGCCACCGCCACCGCCCCCTCCACCGCCCCCTCCACCGCCACCGCCCCCTCCGCCGCCACCGCCACCACAGCCCCCAGAGGAACAAGTGTGGCGGCAGCGCGTTGCCCGCTACGAACTGGAGCGCGAGGCGCAACTCGCCGCCCAAGAACTGCTGACCGCCCAGCCCACGGCGCACAAGTTCACCATCCACATCGTGGTCGAGGAGCCATGACGGCCAGCGCCACCCTGGGCACCAGCATCGTCAAGGCCGCGCTCACGCGCTTTCAGCGTGGCGAGTCGGTCACGGCTGAGTTCGTCTTGCTCGCGGCCCATCCGCTGCTGGTCGACCTGGCGGCGCGCGTCGATACCGCGCAGCGCCACTGGCGGGTGGCGACCGTGACTGGCGAGGTCACGCTGCGGGCGGTGCTGCGCGAGTCGCCCGATCCGGTGGTGGCGGTAGTTCGGGCCGATGTGCGGCTGCCGCGCGACCTGATGGACCGCGCCTATCTGCGCCGCATGGTCAACATCCGCGCCGACGACGTCATGGCGGCTGCGGGGCGCCGCGACTGCGATCCCGTGGTCGACGAAGACGTGGCGGCGGCGGTGTTCCGCTGGGCCCCCAAGCTCGAAAGCCTGCTTGACAAGGCCAGCCTGGGGCAGCGGTTGCGGATCGGCGATGTCCGCGCCCTGGTCTTGGCGGCCGAACTCGACTCGCCGCTGCGCATCGGTCAGCGCACGCCCGAGCAATGGCTGGCCGAATGGATCCTGCAGGGCCCGCCGCAGCCCGAGCGGCCGGCGATGCTGACCGAAGCCCTGCGCGATGCCCATGGCCGCCACGGCGCGGCGCTGGCATGGGGAATTCAGCATGGCATCGAAGCACTGTTGACCCGTGGCGCGCTGGTGGGCAGCGACAAGGGCAGCAAGCTCTTGCCAGCGGTGCCGCCACCGCCCGACCTGGAGCCTGGCGAGCTTGCCGCACTGGTCGAGCGTGCCGTGCGCCTTGCGGACCAGAGCGCCAAGTCAAAGGCCGACGCCGCTGTGCAGCCCGCCGAAGCGCTGGCGCACCGTGTTCGCTGGCAATTGGCCGAGGTCGCGGCCCATCCCCTGCTGCTCGGTTGCCTGGACCAGGCCCTGGCTGCACTGGGCGAGTCGCTGCGGCGCGGTCAGGCCCCCGCCGAGGCGGAGTTGGCGGCCTTGTTCGCGCACCGCTCGGCAGCCCTGCGCTCGGATGCGCTGCAATTGGCGCGCACCGCCGCCCGCGTGCGCCGTGGCATTGCCGCGCTGCAGCTGCCTGGCGAAGGTGCGCCGTGGCGGGCTTGGTTTCGCGATGCCGTGGGCCTCGGCTGGCTCGACCTAGCGATCCGTGAGCTGCGCCGGGCGCGGTTGACCGCTGCGGGCCCGCTCGACAACGGCGCACAGGCCGTGCTCGACGACGCGCTGGCCCAGCGCAGCCGCTGGAATTGTGCCTTTGCCGCCGCCCTGGCGCGGGATTGGCCGGCGGTCACCGGTGCCAACGATGCAGCCGGACCGCTGGCCTTGCACCACGTCGGCCGCTCGCTGGTGCGGCCCCTGCTCGATGCCGGCCAGCGGGTATACCTTGCCGTGCTCGACGGTTGCGACCTGTCGACCGCCTTGGAGCTGACCCGCGACTTGGGCGAGCGTGGCCTGGTGCCGGTAGCGCTCAGCGGCGGCCCCACGGCCGTGGGCGAGTCGCTGCGCCAGCGCCCGGCCTTGGGTGTCGGCATTTCGCTCGTGCCTACCGTGACGTCGCATGCCCGCAGAGCGCTGATGTTGGGCGAGATTCCCGGCACGCCGCGCTTGGACGACTCCGAAGATGCGCTAAGCAACGCCAGCAACGACCGCATCGCGCTTCAGCAGAACACGGCGCTGGCCCCCTTTGCCAAGCGCCTGTTCCTCAAGCCCGATCTGAAGAACAATGCCGAGGCCCTGCGGCAAGTCCTGGTGAACCCCGGCGACGTGCGCCTGGTGGTGGCGGTGTGGAACGGGGTCGATGACGCCTTGGCCAGTCACGAGACCGCTGTCCACGACCGCTGGGAATTTGCTGGGCTTGGGCCCGGCGCCCTGGCCACCCTGCAGCAGGCGGTGGCCGACGGCTGGACGGTGCTGTTCACCGCCGACCACGGCCACACGCCGTATGTCGACAGTACCCGCAAATGCCTGCCGACAGCCGCCGGTGGCCGCTTCCATACCTTGCCGACCGCTGGTTCTGTTGCCTTCGAGCGCGGGCCGCTGCCCCTGCCGGCCGTGCACGCGCTGGCCGAGTACGGTGCCTTTCACGGTCCGCAGCGCCAGGGCTTCCACGGTGGAGCCAGCCTGGAAGAAGTGGTGGTGCCGCTGTTCGCCATCGGCCGCGGCGCCGGCGCCCAGCCGCTGTCCGTGCCGTCGTGGTGGTACGGCAACGAAGTTACAGCGGCGGCCAGTGCCCAACCGGCCAGCACTGCAAGCGCTGCGGTCATGCCCAGCGCCAAGGCCGAGCTTCGCGTGGCGGCCCTGGCCGAGCTCCGAGCGCCTGCGTTGACGGAGCCGGCCGCAACGACTGCACCGCAGACCGGGGCGAGCGCGCGCGAGGCGCGGGCGCTCGAAGTCCTGCGTGCCCAGCGGGTTCTGACCGCACCGCAATTGGCCCGCCTGCTCGGCATACCGCCGTTCTTGGTGCAGGGCCTGATGGCGACGTTGCTCCGCCAGCGCACTGCCGACCAGGGCGTAGCGCCGTTCGAGACGCGCGAGCAAGAAGGCGAGCTGGTCTACGCCTGGATCGAGCGCATCACCCCTTAGGCGGGCCGCCACCGCCGCCGCTACGGAGCCAACCGCGTGACTCACCGTGCATCTGCCAGGATAGCCGACATCGTCATCGAGGCCCTGCGCGTCGGCGAAGTGCCCAATGAGGGCCAAGACGCCATCGCCACGGGCATCGACGACCAAGTCGCCTCACTCGATCGCGACTTGCAGCGCATTGCCGACGGCCGCGGGCGGGCCCGCTTCTTGCGCGGCGAATACGGGGCCGGCAAGACGTTTTTCTTGCGCTTCTTGGCCGCCCGTGCCCGAAGCCAGGGCTTTGCCGCTGCGTATGTGCGCGTGGCGTATCCCGAAGTGCCGCTGCACAAGCCGGTGGCCCTGTACCGCGAGGCGTGTGCCCACTTGGGCGTGGCCGAACAGCCCGACAACGCGCTGCGGCACATCCTGGACCAGTGGCTGTTCAAGGCGACCGGGCGCGTCATGGATCCCGACCTGGGTGCCGGCCTAGACCCGGGCGACCAACGCTTCGACGCGGCGCTGGCCCGCGAAGTGCGCACCCTGCTTGGGCCCGTTGCCGATGCTGCCCCGGCGTTTGCCCAGGCGCTTTCGGGCTATGCGCAGGCGTCGCTGGCGGGCGAGACCGAGGTGGCACGGGCCCTGCTGCAGTGGCTGTCGGGCGACGCCAAGGTGGCCGCAACCGCCAAGCGTCGCGCCCACTTGGCGGGCCAATTGAGCGATGTCGACGCCTTGCCGATGCTGCGCGGCCTGGCGACCGTCGTGCACCAGGCCGGCTACAAGGGCCTGGTCTTGGTCGTCGACGAGGTGGAGCGCCTGGTTCGCTTGCCGCGTGCCGACTTGCGCAAGTCTGGCCTCGAGCTGGTGCAAAACTGGCTGGCGGCGCTTGAAGCCGGCGAGCTGCCGCGCACCCTGCTGGTGATTGCCGGCACCACTAGCTTTTTTGATTCGCCGCGTGGGGTTCCGACCGTCGAGCCCTTGCAGCAGCGCATCGGCCAGCTCGACGATGGCCCGTTTGCCGACCTGGATGCGCCGCAGCTGCGCTTGCCCGGCTTTGACCACGTGCGCTTGGTGCGGGTCGGGCAGCAAGTGCGTGAGATCTATGAAATCGTCAATCCTGGTACGGCCAGCCGCTGCAGCGACACCTTCCTGGGCAAGCTGGCCGACGACGTCGCGGGCGCCTTCGGTGGCAAAGTCGAGACCACGCCGCGGCGCTACTTGCGCGAGCTGATTGGCGTCTTGGGCCGGTGTCGGCAACACGCCGAGTACGATCCGCTGCTGCACTTTGCCTTCAAGGTCACGGCGGCCGACCCCTCGCTGTCTGAGGTGGAGCGCGCGGTGGTCGAGGGGCGGCAGGCGGCGGAAGTCGATGCGACGCTGCTGGTGGCTGGGTTTGACCTGTGACCGACTTCGACCGCCTTCACCCCTCGTTGCAATACCTGATCCGCGAAGTCTTGCGGTTTCACGGGTTGCGCCCGGTTCAAGAACAGACGATTGCGCCTGTGCTCGACGGCCGCGACTGCATCGTCTTGGCGCCAACCGCCGGTGGCAAGACCGAGGCAGCCGTCCTGCCCGCCTGGAGCCGTGTGCTGGCCGAGCGCTGGCCGCGCTGCAGTATCCTCTACATCTGCCCGCTGCGGGCGTTGCTCAACAACCAAGATGGCCGCCTGACGCGTTTGGCCGAAGCGGTGGGCCTCAAAGTCGGCAAGTGGCATGGCGATGTCTCGCCGGCCGAGCGCAAGCGCCTGTTGGCCGAGCCGCCCGACATGCTGCTCATCACCCCTGAGTCGATCGAGGTGCTGCTCATCCGGCCGAGCGGCGGTGCAGCGCAACTTCTCGATCAGGTTCGGCTTGCCATCGTCGATGAAGTGCACGCCTTTGCCAATGACGCGCGCGGCGCCCACCTGGTCAGCTTGATCGAGCGGCTGCAGCAGAGGGCAGGGCGCCACATCCAGCGTGTCGGTCTGTCGGCCACGGTGGGCAACCCCGTCGAGCTGGCCCGCTGGCTGCAAGGTGCCGGAGCGGCGCAGGCGCCGCTGGTCGTCGACCCGGGTGGTGCGCGTAAAGTGCCGAAGTTCACCTTCGATATCGGCGACGACGTCGCGTGGGCCGCGTCCTTGATTCGCGCCAAGGGGGCCACGCAAAAGCAGCTGGCCTTTGTGCAAAGCCGTACTCAGGCCGAGCGCCTCTCGGGCGCCTTGGGGCCCACGGCCCGCGCCTGGATCCACCACAGCGCCGTGGGCCGTGCGCGCCGCGCCGAAGCGGAACTGGCCTTCGAGTCCGAGCGGGTCGGCACACTGGTGGCAACCAGCAGCATGGAACTCGGCATCGACGTGGGCAATCTGGACGAGGTCATTCAGCTCGACGCTCCGGGTACCGTCGCATCCCTTGCGCAACGCCTGGGCCGCACCGGTCGCCGCGCCAACACCAACCCCTGCATGACGTTCTTGGCCGAAACCCCCGAGGATCTGGTCGTCTCGCTGGCGCTCGCCGAGCTGTTCCTCGCCGGCTGGATCGAAGATGTGGTGCCATCGACCCGCTCGTGGACGGTGCTTGTCCATCAGATTTTTGCGAATTTGCTCGAGACCAGTGGCATGACCCGCGGCCAGCTGCTGGCGCATTTGCAGCCGGTGCCTTCGTTTGCCGGCTTTGGCGAAGGTGAGTTGGGCCACCTGATCGACCACCTGCTTGTCGAGGGCTGGGTCGACACAGAGGGCGGCTTGCTGCTGCTCGGGCGCAAGGCTGAAAAAGTGTTCGGCGCCAAGAGTTTCTTCCGCCTGTACGCCGTCTTCGAGTCGCCCGACACCTTGACCGTCCGCTGGGGCGATGACGAAATCGGTACCGTGCAATCGTGGTTCGCCCTGCAACTCCGCGGTGCTCGCCCGACCGTTCGCTTGGCGGGCCGCGCTTGGCGGATCACGCACCTCGACCCGGCCCGCGGCGTGGTCCACGTCGAGCCGGGCGACCACGGCGACGTGCCCAGCTGGACCGGCCGCCCCAACGTATACAGCCGTCAGGTCTGCGAGAAAGTCCGGGAACTGCTCGCCGGTGGCGCCGCGCCTGAGGGCTGCACACCGGCGGCTCGGGCCGCGCTTGAGGCCGTGCGCCGGCAGTTGGAGCACTTAAACCTGAGCGGTGACGCACGACCTATCGAGGAAACGAAAGACCGTACGATCTGGCACACTTTTGCCGGCGGCCGCATCAACGCCGTCCTGGCGCGCCTTCTGGAGCACGAGTGTGGTGCGCCGGTCAGCGCCAGCAACCTGAACGTGAAGCTGCAGGCGCGTGGCGCGCGGGCCCGTGCTGCGATCGAGAGCGTGATCAACCAGTTGACGACGGGGCAGTTGCCACCGGACGACGAGTGGGCTGTGTTCGACACCGAGAAGAAGGCCGCAGTGCTGTCGGCGTTTCAGGCGTGCTTGCCGCACGATGTGGAGCAGGAGTTCCTGCGCGAGTCGTTGTTGCCGCTGGCAGCTGCGCGGCGCTGGCTTCTCGCCAGCGAATGGCCTCAGATCAAGTCGGTCGCGCGCTGAATGTCCGCGGGCACCTGCCCAAGGCAAAGCGCCGAAGTGAGCTCGCAAAATCTCGACACTTGCGCGCCACTCAGGTTCCTCGCCTGTCGCGGCCCGGCGTCATGTATGCGCTGCAGCCTGGCACTCAGAATTCCCAGCCTAGCAAGACCCTCACGCCTCGACCGGCACCGTCCATGCCCGACCCGTGCACGCGGTACCGTACATCGAGCAAGTTGGTCGCGTCGCCGTCCACGCGGACAGCCTTGATACCAGTGAAGGGCTCGCGCCACCGCCAGCCGGCGCGCAGGTTGACGGTCATCCAACCTGGCGTGCCAGGACAGGTCGCGCCCGCGTACGGCGTTCCCGGCTTGGCGGGATCCTCGCAGATGCGCAGGTCTTTGGTGTCGCCGGTGTTCAGGCGGGTCTGCTCGGCCGTTGCTCGCAGCCACGGTTCTATGTGCAGGCCCTGGTCGGCCGACTGCCAGCGCAGCCCGAACAGGGCGTTGAGCGGCGGCGCGCGCCGCAGCGGCTGTGTGGTGCCATTGGCGGCCGTGGTGTCGCCTTGCAGCCAGTTGACGATCGCCCAGGGTCGCACGCCGAGCAGCGACGGTCCGCGAACGGAGAACTCCGCGCCCTGGATGGCGGCAGTCCCGAGGTTGACCCGTCGCGACACCGGTTTGCACTTGGCGTCGCCGAGGGCTGTGCAGCCGAGGTCGGCGGCGTCGACACCGTAGCTCGCGTAGTTGCTCGCCGCCACAGTCTCGCGGTCGATGAAATCGCTTACGGAATTGCGATACACCGACAGTAGCGCCCGCGCACCGCCCAGGTTTAGCCGTAGCCCCAGTTCGATAGCGGCGATGCGTTCCGCGCCCAGGTTGGCGTTGGGCACCTCAAACTGGTCGCCAGTGTTGCCTAGGACGGTGGTTTCTTGCAGATTCGGTGCGCGCAGCCCGTTGGAGTAGTTGCCGAACACCGCTACGGCTTCGCCAAGGTTGAGTACAGCTCCACCGGTCGCAGCCATGACCGGCAGCGCATACTTGACGTCGCCCACGCCGGGCACGTTGGCCGCGAACGCAGACACCCAGCCGCCGCGGCCGCCAACATTGAGCGACGCCGCCCAGCCCTCGCCGCGCAGCGCCTGCCAGTCGGCGTGAGCAAAGCCTCCAAGCTGGGTATGGGTGCTGCCGCTGGAAAAGTTGCCGCGGTCCAGGGCCTTCCAGGCTTGTGCGGCGACCCCATTGCGGCGTTGGCGGGCGCTGGACTGCACGCTGTCGTGCCAACCCTCGGCGCCTACGGTGACTCGCAGTCGTTCGTCGTCCGCGTGAAGCCGCGCCGTCGCAAGGGCGCCAACCGTCAGCACGTCATCGGTAAACTCGTCGTGACGGGTGACGCTTGCGGGCAGATCGGTGGCCGGATCGCGCGCGCGGGCGATGCCGTCGGCCGCACACACGTCCAGGCTGGGCACCGCGCCGGACTTGAGCGTGCACCGCGCAACCCCAGCGACCTCCGAGTGGCCGTGGGCCACGGCCGCGAAGCGCACATAGCGCGTGAGGCCTTCTTGCACTTCGCGGTTCAGCTCAATCCAAGCAAAGGTATCGCGGTTGTCATAGTTGCGCACGATGCCGCGGCCGAGGTCGTCAGTACGGCCCGCGCCGGCGACGGAATTGCCGAGCACCGCACCCTGCAGCGACCAGGCCTCGTCCAGGCGCACGGCCGCGCGAGCGTGCCAGCCCGTTTGTGCATAGTCAGAGGCGCGCGCCAACTCGCCGCCGCCCAGCCGCAACGCACCATGGTCGCGAAATGCAGCGCCAATTTCGTAGGCCACGCGGTCGCCGGCCCAGCCACTGTGTGCGCCAAACGCCGTGCCGCTGTCCGCGCTGTCGTAGCTGCCCCAAACGCGCCCATTCGGCATGCCACCGGTGCCAAAGCGCGGCAACGGTGGCAAGTACACGCCAATCACGCCGCCCATGGCATCGCTGCCGTACAGTGCACCGCCAGGGCCCAACAATACTTCGATGCGGTCGACAGCCGACAGGTCGATGGTGGCGAGGTACTGATTCGGGCCGGTGCGAAACGTCGAGTTGTTGAAGCGCAAGCCCTCGATGACGATGAGGTTCTGTGGACCGATGAGGCCGCGCAAAAGCGGCGAACCAGCGCCGCGGTTGGTCACCTGACCGAACGAGCCTGGCAACTGCGCAGTCGCGGCCGCGGTCGATTCGGCCTGGCTCGTGCGCAAGCGTTCTGCGCCCAGCGGATGGACGCTGCGGTCGAGGTCGATGTCGCGCACCCGACCAGCGCGGCGCCCTTCGACGACGAGGTCGTAGCCGCTGTCGTCCGGCGTCGCCGCGACTTCGCTACCCGGAGCAGCGTGTCCAGCCGCCGCGGGCCTCGCCTCATCACTTGGAGTCGCCGATGCAGTTGGCAAGGACGCCTCTTGAGCCCAGGCTGGCGTGACCAAGGTTAGGCCCAAAACGCCGGTCGCCAGCCTCGCCCACCAGCAAGCTGATTGCTTGCGCATCCTCAAATCCCTGCCGGACCGCCGTTGCGACGGCCAGCCCCAGGATGGCGCGAATGCGATGGACCGACAATTGGGGAAAACACCTATTGGAATCACCACGGGCGCCATCGACAACGCCCGCCATTCGCGGCAGGATCGCCGCGCGGGACAAATAACGTAGCCCCCACAAATCTGGTGCCTATGCCGAGCCCCCACCGCGCAAGAACCGCCGTCGCTGCGCTGTGGTCCATCGTGGCCTTGGTGGTCGTCGCTCAGGCCTTGTTTCTCGCAGTTTCGCTCGCTCCTGCCTTTGAGCTCCTGCCGCCCAAGGTCAGCCCCGACACCGCACGGCGCGTGGTGCGCAGCGCAGGTCCCTGGCTGCTGGCCGGCTCAGGCAGCAATCTGGCGCTGACGCGGGCGTTGGTCGCGGCATGCACGCCGGCAGGCGCTGTGACACCCACGGTCGCCGAAAGCATCGGCAGTACGGGCGGCGTGCGGGCGTTGCTCGATGGCGCGATTGACGGCGCGCTGGTGTCCCGGCCGTTGCGGCCGGCAGAGCTTCGTTCGGGGCTGCAAGTGCTGCCCTACGCACGCGTGCCGGTTGTCCTGGCCGCGCACCCGGACACGCCACCGGTCGACTGGCGCAGCGAGGACTTGCTTGCGGCCTTTGGGGGGCAACAGGCAAGGTGGCCGCGGGGCCAGCCGCTTGTGGTGTTCCAGCGCGAGCCGGGAGACTCGAGCCACCTGGCTGTTGCGCGCGCACTACCGGCCTTTGCCCAAGTGGACGCCGACAACGCGCGCACCAGACGTTGGCGAACGCTCTACCACGACGCAGCGATGTTGCGGACTGTCACCCACACGCCCGACGCGGTCGGGTTGTCGGACCTGGCGACCATTCGATTGCAGGGAGTCGCCGTTGCCCTGTTGACCTACAACGGCGTCCAGCCGGGAGCCGAGACGGTGCGGCAAGGCGCGTGGCCATTTTACAAGGACTTGTCACTCATCCTGACAGCTGAGGCCCCCGCTGAGCTTCGTCAGCTAGCAGCGTGCATGCGCGGGCCGCCGGCGCAACCGGTCTTGCGGCGCGCCGAAGCCGTGGGGCTTTAGGCGATGAGCATGCAACCGCCCATGCAACTGGTGTCGCGTCTGCGGGCCCTTTTGGAACCCCTGGTTGCCATCGTCTGGGTGACGGTCTGGCTGTCCGCGCCGGTGCTGTGGCTGTCCTTCACCGTCACCGAACTGCGCTTGCAGGCCAACGCCGCCGCGGCGCAACTGGCTGAGCGGATCGGCCGCGAGTCCGACGAGCAACCCGAGCTGTGGCGCTACGATTCTCTCAAGCTTTTGCAGAATGCGCGGCCGATGCTCGCGAATTCGGACCTCGCGGCCGTGCGGCTGGTCGACCACAACGGCGTGTCGCTCGATGCGCTGTCCGAAGAGGGCGCCGAGCAGCAGACGTTGGTGTGGCAGGCGTTTCCCGTTCAAGTGGGCGGTGCCGCGCAGGGACATGTGTGGGTGGCGGCCTCCTTGGGACGGGCGCTGCGCACTGCGTCGATACTGCTGGCAGCCTTCGGTTTGTTGGCCGCCGGCCTTGGCGTGCTTTTGTGGCGGGTGCCGTTGCACGCCGTGCGGTCGGCTGAACAGCGCCTGAGCGAGCTGTGGGACCAGCGCGAGGCGTCGCGACAGGCTCTGCAAAGGCACAACGAAGAACTGGAAGTGCAGGTCGCCGGGCGAACGGCAGAACTGCGCGCAATGTCGGCGCGGGCCACCAACGTCCAGGCCGCCGAACGCAAAGCGCTGGCCCGCGAGTTGCACGACGAACTGGGGCAAACGCTCACCGGCTTGCGGTTGCGCCTGCAAGTGGCGGCAAACGCGGACCCCTCGCTTGGCACTGGGGTAGCACTGGTCGACAAGGCGATCGAAGGCGTGCGCCGCGCCGTGCTGTCGTTGGCGCCGGCTAGCTTGGATGAGCTCGGTCTTGCACAAGCCATCGCGCGCCTGTGCGAAGGGGTGCAGGAGAGCCACGGCATCGCGGTCGCCTATGCCACCAATCTGCAGGCCGAGGCGACGGACGCCGCGGTCGAGCTGGCGGCCTACCGCATTACCCAAGAAGCGCTGACCAACGTCGTGCGCCACAGCGGCGCCCACCGGGTCGAGGTGTCGCTGACGGTCACGGCGGAGTCGATGTCGCTGCTTGTCTGCGACGACGGCAAGGGCATCGGCGCGGCGCCACCGCGCGCGGGTCTGACCAGCATGCGCGAGCGAGCAGCCTTGCTTGGCGGCACCCTGCAGGCCACAGCGGGCGATGGCGGCGGAACGCGCATCGAGGCTGTCTTGCCATTGACGCCTGCCGGCGCCAACCCTGGGAGTCCGGTGCCATGAACGTCATCCGCATCCTGCTGTGCGACGACCACGCTATCGTGCGGCAGGGTTTGCGCGCGCTGTTTTCCACGACACCAGACCTGTGCGTGGTTGGCGAGGCGGACCGCGGCGACACGGTGGTGGCGCTGGTGCAAGCGCTCGATCCCGACGTGTGCGTGCTCGACCTCTCGTTGCCGGGGTTGCACGGCGTTGCCGCCGCGGAACAATTGCGGGCCTGCGCTCCCCGAACCCGCATTGTGGTGCTGTCGATGCACGCCGAAGACGAATTCGTGCGGCCGGCGATTCGAGCTGGCATTGCCGGCTATTTGGTCAAGGGTGCGGACTTGGACGAACTGGTCGCGGCGGTGCGCTCAGTGGCCGCGGGTGGCGCGTATTTCAGCGCCAGCGTGTCACATTGGGCGCCGGGGTCTGGGCAACCGACGACCGCAACCGATCCGCAGCTGACCGCGCGCGAACGCGAGGTGTTGCAGGCTGTTGCCGATGGCCACACCAGCTTGCAGATCGGTGATATCTTAGGCATTAGCGCCAAGACCGTCGAAGTACACCGCGCCAACCTGATGAGCAAACTGGGCGTCCGCGACGTGGCCAGCCTGGTGCGGGTGGCGATTCGCAGGGGCCTCATCGCAGCTTAGCTGGCTCGGTGGGTCGCAAGCTCGCGTCTTTGCAAGCCGACTCGCCGCTCCCGGGTATCCACAGCGATCGAGTAATAGTGGGCAGGCTCCTTAGAAGGTGTAGACGTATTTTGCCTTCGCGAGCGGAATCAGGCGCCCGCCAGGCGAGGCGGAGGCCCTGCAACGACTGAGACGCACTACATGCGCGTCAATGAGACAGTCCTGCGGACTGTCGAGGAGGAACAGGGCCGACAACAAAGCATGGCGGGATGGATGGTTACGCGCAGCCGGCGTTGATTCGTCAACACCCTCCATAGGCTGCTACGGTCGCGGCGGCGGCGGCGTCAGTGGGCCCGTCATGGCTTCGCTGGGATCGCGGTGGTTGAAAGTGCGGCGCTCGGCGTCGATGCGCGCAATCGCAGCGCTGGCGTATTGGTGGTGCTCGGGCGTGCCCTCTTCAAACGGATTGAAGTAGTACCACTGGCGGGTCTGTCGCGCATCGAGCGGCGCCGTAAACATGTGGACCGCGCCCAAGCCCACCGAATTGGACAGCCACGCTTGCGCCCTGCCAACAAACTGCGGGTCGGCCGGCAGGTCGTGGCGCAGCGACAGGATGCAGGGCGGCTGACGACAATCGACCCCAACCAGTTGCGCCTGAGCCTGCTGGTTCTCCGGCTCTGCCAGCCAGCGCGCCAGGTTGTCGGCAGTGCCGCGCATGGCCGCAGGCTCGTGACCGGCCGGCATTGGGGCCACGAAATCGGTGTCACGGCTGTTGGGCGCAAATGGTCCAGCCGGTCGGGCGATGAGATTCAGCCACGGGGGCGGCGCGGGCGAGGCGGACTTGCCCGCTGCGCCTAGTGCGACCGGGTTTGCGGGCTCGGCGGGATCCTCGCCTTTCGGCGCGCTACCTGCGCGACTTCCCGCCGACTCAGGGGTCACAGCGGGCGAACCGCGCTCGGGCTGGTCCGGCCACAAGACGTACACAGCCAGTGCAGCAGAGAGCGCGGCTACCGCGACGAGCGACTTCCAGGCGCTCACGGCGCACCCTTGCTGCCCTGGCTGCCCTTGCCAGCGGTGGGCGGTTGCGGCGGGGCGGCAAGAACTGCTTTGGCCTGATCGCGCACGGCATCGTTGCCGTCGGCAAGTGCGCGCTTGAGCATGGCCTTTGCGGGTGCGGTCGTCGACTCCGGCCGCCCGACAAAGGCAGCGACGGCGCTGAGGCGCACCTGCCAGGCCTCGTCTGCCGCCGCAGTCATCAACAGGGCCAGCCGAGCCGCCGACCACTGCGGCGCCGTGCCAGCTGCGGTAATCGCCAGCGCTCGCGCCGGCACCGCCGCCGTTGTGGCCACGCGCTTGAGGGCATCCACGGCGTCCAGCCGCGATAGCGCGCCGGCTGCTTCCGCGGCCAGGTGCTCGTCTTTGTCGCTTACCGCCACGACCAAGGCGTCGAGCAACACCGGCGCCACGGTGCCGAGGCTTCCAGCCGTGGCAGCAGCCCGCTGGCGCACAGCTTTGCTCTTACTTTCCAACGCTTTGGCAACATCTGGCGCCGCTGAGGCAGCCTTAGCGCCGAGCGCGCCAATGGCGCCCAGCGCGGCTTCAGCCTGGTCGCCCGCCACCGCCTGGCGCAGGCGCTCCAGGGCGGCCTCTGACGGCTGCTGTAACTTGCCCAGCCCAGTCAGCACGGCACCGCCCAGTTGCGGATCGGCGGTAACATCGACGGCCAGCAAGGCCACTTCGCACCGTGCTGAGTAGTCGGGCGCAATTTCCAAGAGCGCCAACGCTGCGCGCGCCCGGACGGCTGGCCCACCGTCGCGCAGAGCAGCGTCCAATGCGGGCACCGCCGGCTGGCCAAACCGGACCAGCGCCCAACCCGCATTGTGCTGGACGCTCCAAATCGGGTCAGCGAGCGCAGTGACCAGCGCAGCGATCTGACCCTGGGTTTGTGGTGCCATCCGGCCCAAGCCCCAGCAGGCGTGGCCGCGTACGTCCTGGTCTGGGTGGCGCAAGGCAGCAGCCAGGCGCGCTTCCGCTTGTGCCGAATAGACCGCGGCTTCGCCGATCTGCTCGATGGCGGTGCGCTCCGCCAGCGTGGCGGCGCTGGGCTGCGCCGGATCAAAGCGCGCGCCGGCACCCGTCGCCGCAGGGGCAAGGTCGGTGGGCGTTGCTGCTTCGGCCTGCTCACCGGGCACTGTCGCTGTGTTTGCCGCCGCGGCAGCGGGCGCCGGAGGTGGCTTGCGATCGCAGTGCACGCACGCGACCACCGACAAGACCAGTGCGCAAGCCATGTGACGAGCGCGGTAGCTGCCCCTGACCATGTGGAACCCCTGCAAGGCGATGCAATTGCGTCAACCGATCGCGGCCAACGTCGCAGCGCACGAGCCAGTGTAAGACGATGTGAACTGGAAACGCGAGAAGCCCGGCGTCTCGGCCGGCGGGGAGCCAACCACTGCTCCCCGCCGGCCGGCGCCGATTGCTAGTAGGCGAAACCCGAAGTTCGCGTTGGGATGGAGTTTGCTGTAACTGGGGAAGTCTGCATTACGTTTCGCCTACTAGATGCTTACAGCGTCTAGGGGGCTCGCCGCCCCCTCGCGCGCGTCGGCGCGCTCACCCCTGCCTGCGGCCGCAATGGCGGCCGCCCGCACTTCGCCCTGGTCTCGCGGCGGAACCCGCCGCGAGACCAGGGCTGGCAGTGCTAGGCCACTACTTGCAAACCGTGTACTTGGCGCCGCTGTCGACCGCGATGCCCTTGGGACCCTGGCTGTGCGGAACGGTCACCTTGCAAGTGCCATTGGTCACGTTGCCCGAGCCGTCCTTGACCGCAAAGCCGATGCTGTAGACGCGGCCATCCTGGTTGCCAGCGCGCTCGGCGCGCAACTGCACCGTGGTGCCGTTGACCACAATGATGTCCTTGTTGGTCTTGCCGTCGCCGGTGGTGTCCTCGACTTCGTCCGACGAAACGCAGGTAATCGCGGCCTGCGCAGCGGACAGCGACAGCGAGCCGTTGCAGACGTCTTGCACGCCAATGCCACAGTCGGCCAGGCTGACGGTAATGTACTTGTGGTTCGGCGGCCACAGTTGACCGCCGCCGCCCACGCTGACGGTCGGCGCGGTGGTATCAGCGACCGTGACGCTCGACCCGCACTGCGAGGAATTGCCCGCCTGGTCGGCGGCGCTGTACGCCAGGGCATGGGTGCCGAGGCCAAAGAAGCCGCCCGCGGCGTTGCTGACGCTAGCCGAAGTGCAGATGTCGCTAGCCTGAGCCGCCGCCGGGGCGAACGACGCACCGTTGTTCCCCGTGCACTCGATGGTCGAGGCGGCCGGGCAAGATAGCGACGGCGCGGTTGTGTCTTGCACCGTCAGGCTCGACGAGCACTGTGCGCCGTTGCCGGCCTGGTCCGCTGCGCTGTACGCGAGCGAGTGGGTGCCCACGGCAAAGAAACCGCCGGCGGCGTTGCTGACGGTGGCGGAGGTGCAAACGTCGCTGGCCGAGGCGCCAGCAGGCGAGAATTCTGCCCCGCCGTTGCCGGTGCACTCAACGGTCGAAGCCGCCGGGCACGACAGCGTCGGCGCCGTGGTGTCCTGCACCGTGATGCTGCTTGCGCAGCTGCTGGCATTGCCCGCGGCGTCGGACGCCGAGAAGCTGACCGAGGTCGTGCCCAGCGCAAAGCTGGCACTGCCGGCCTGCACCAACGTCGGCACGCCGCAGTTGTCCTGCGCCGACGCCTCGCCGGGGTTGACCGTCGCGGCGCCACCACCGGTGCACTCGGCCACGACGCCGCCCGGGCAGACGATGTCGGGTGCCGTGCAGTCGCTGACGGTGACGGTGCCCTGACAGGTCGCGGTGGCCTTGCCGTCGCTGACTGACAGCGAGACCAACGTCTGGCCGAGCGTGTAGGGACCGTCAGGGCTGGCGCTGTAGCTCAGGGCGTCGCCGTCCGGATCGGAAGAGCCGGCATCGATGTTGGCCGCGCCGATGCACATGGCGTTGGCGCACACGTTCGGGCTGGAGCATGCAGCGACGGGTGCTTTGTTGGCCTCCGGCAGGTCGATCGTGCAAGTACCGGAGCCGGGGTCGCTGACGGTGACGCTGCCGCCCGTCTTGATGGTGAAGGTCAGCTCGATGTAGCGGCCTTGAACGCCAGCCGGAATCGTGCCGCACAACTGGGCGCCATTGGCCGTCAGAGCCACCGGCGCGGGGTTGGCAAAGCCAAGGCCAGCCTGGGTATTGGCGGCAGCGACGCTCAACTTGACGTCGCCCGAACCGTTGAAGCACACCGGTGCGCCGGCCCAGTTGAAGTCGGGACCGACTGCGTCAGACTGGAAAGCCACCTTGCCGGTTGGATCGCTGAACTGCAGGCCGATGCCGCTGGCGTCGCTATAGGTGTAGGGGTAGGTGCCGACGACGACTTGCGCGCCGTAGCTGCCGTTGGCCAGGTACTTGCAGACCTTGTGCAACTGCATGCTGACAATCCAGATGTCGTTGTTGGCGTCGACGATCGCGCCGCGCTGGTCGCCAGCGTTGCAGGTCGCCGGCGCCTCACGCGTCCACACGACCGAGCCATCCGAGCGGACCTTGGCTGCGCCGCGCGTTCCCGCATACTGCGAGCCCGAAATGACGATGTGGCCATCTTTGTCGAACGAAATACCGAGGGGACCGTAGCCCGCGCTGCCCATCGGTAGCGACGACGCCAAGGTATCCGGGTCATAGCGCTGGAAGCCAAAGCCATTGTAGTGCGCAGCGACAACCCACTCCTGGCCAACGTGGTCCTTGCCGATCGCCATGCCGTAGCCCTGCGCCACGTTGAATTGCGTTTGCACGGTCGGGTTGGTCGCGTCGATGCGCTTCTGGCTCGAGCCACCGAGCGAGGCAGTGAAGATGCGGTTCTTGCTATCAACCGAAGCGCCGTACGGACGAACGCCGATGCTCCAGTTGCCGAGCACCGCGCCATTGCTCGGGTCCATCTTGTAGATGCGCATGGTGTTGTACATGCCGATCCACAGGAAGCCCTGCTTGTCGATGGCGAGCGCGCGGGCCAGTTCGTTGCTGGTGCCGACCTTGCGAATCCACGCGATGCGCTCGTCGCGGATCTCGCTGTCGTCGATGGTGCCGTTGCCGTTGTCGTCGACAATCGGGTACATCTCGCTGGCCGAGATGTTGCCGTTGCCGTTCAGGTCCGCCGAGGTGTCGCACTTGCCGTTGGCATTGCGGTCGATGCACCCGGTCGACAGGATCTTGACGACTTCAGCCACGCGGTTGAAGCCGCGGTTGGCGATGTAGGCGTTGCCGTCGGTGTCCACGGCGCTGCGCGAAGGCGCCGGGCCGTCCCACGGGCTGTGGTTGGGCAGAACGGCACCGTTGCCGCCGATGCCGCCTTTCCAGAATGCGGTGCTGTAACGCGCCGTCTCCTTGTCGACGTCGGTCGCGATCTTGGACACCGAGTCCTCACCGCCGTTGGCGACCCACAGCGTCGGCTTGATTTCGACCTTGGCGCTAACTGTGAAGGTGCCGTTGACCGACTCGACGCCTTGTGTCGAGGTGGGTGTCGGGCAGGTTTCGTCTGCGATGCCGGGCGACGCCACCGTGAGACCCGCTGCTGCGAGACTCAGGAGTGTGCCGGAATACATCTTTCTGCTCATGAGATGCTCCTCTTGTTGCCGTTCGACGCATAAGACATGCGCACGTTTCCGGTTCTGTCAGCGATGGCTGTTCTGCGGTGGGGGACGCGCAGCTTCGCGCTTCACCACGATGCCATGCGTCTGAAAGTGTCGTCAAGGGGTAGTAGGGAAAAACCCCTATTAGGCCCCCAAGCAGCGCGTTTGGCGCCGATCGCTGTCGCAGGACAGGCAACAGTCTGCCGACTGCTGTGCGGTCAATTGACCGGTCACTGAACGGTCACCCCTATACAGAATCGCCTTGAGGTGAGATCAAACCCACCGCAAGAAAGAAGCGGCGAGTCGGCTTGCAAAGCCGCGAGCTTGCGACCCACCGAGCAAGCAAGAACGGCAATCGCCGAAGACCTCGGGTCATCGCGATTCTGTATAGCTCAAATGCTCTCATGACCGATCCATGACCGTTCATGATCAGCAAATCACGGCGCTTGACCGTTCATGCACCGTCCAAGTCGCATGCCGGGCGTCGCAAATTCAGGTAGCCTGCGCGGGCCCGAAGTTGGGCACCCGGAGATCGTGATGCGCCCCCTGTCGTTTGCCATCCTCGCCGCGCTGATCACCCTGGCGTGCGAATCACCCGCTCCGGCCGCGACCGGAATCACGGCCGACGCCGCGACGATCGCGGACGCGGTCTCCGATGTGGCCGCACCCACCGATGGCGGCGCCGACAGTGCCGCTGCAGAAGACAGCAAGGTTGACAGCACCTTGTCCGATGCCGTGGCGATCCCAGACGCTGGTTTGCCGGACGCCACGGTCGATGCCGCCGCCGATGCGCCCAAGGATACCGTCGCTGTGCCAGATGGTGCGGCCGACGCATCTGCCGAGGTTGCCGCCGAGGTAGCCGCCGAGGTAGCCGCCGCAGACACAGGTCCAGCCACAGACGCCGTCGCCCCGGCCGATGCTGGATGTGCGCCTTGCGCGATCAACTGCGTATGCAAGAAGGACAAGAACGGCTGCCCGATTCCAGAGTGCGAGACCGGCGACTGCGTGCAGCTGACCAGCAAGCTCGACGCCGAGATCGCCAAGATGCAAACGTGCACGCCCGACAAGGGCTGTCAGGTGTTCGAGTACCCGTACTGTGGCTCAGCCGGCTGCTACCAGAAGCCGATCGCCGCTGGCAGCGACTTGACCAAGATCGAGCCCATTGCCGACGCCGCGATGAAGTCGCAGTGCAGCGGCTTCAACTGCGGCTGCGCGCCGCCCAAACCAGCGTTCTGCCTCGACGGCAGCTGCAAGCAGTGTCCGCCCGACTGCAAAGGCTCCTGTGAGGAGGTCAAGGCGGCCCTGCTGGGCCTGGCCAAGCAGCTTGGCGGCTATTGCGGCAAGGACGAGGACTGCACCGTGCTGGTAACGGGACTTTGCCCGATCGGCGACCTGCCGTGCGGCGGCATGCCGATCAGCAAGAACGCGGACCAGACGCAGATCAAAGCCCTGCTCGAAGCTTACGGCCCGACCTGTGGCGCCGCCCTGTGCAAGTGCATGCCGCCCAAAGGCGCCGTGTGCGCCAAGGGCACCTGCGTGGTACCGCAATAGCCGTGCGGCGCGAATCCACAGCCGTCTGAGCCGTTGACCGGTGACCGCCTGTGTGCCTGCGTGGTAGGCTGCGGCGGCGGGCCTGGGCGCTTGTGCCCCGCGGAGTCAGTCTCATGTCCCTCGAATTTGGCAAAGCAGCCGCGTCCGCACTGGCGGCCGGCTTGGTTTTCGTCGCGCCAGCGCACGCGCAAGTCAGCGGCGCGGACCTCGGTTTCTCTGTGCGCGGCCACGTCAAGCTCTCGCAAGAAAAGCCGGTGCTTATCTTCAAGCCGGGCGTCAACGTCGCCGGCCTCAAGGCCGAGTGCAAGCGCTCGGACGGACAGGACGTCGCGATTGCAATCGGCGCCATCAAGGCCGGCCAAGAGCGGCGTTTCCCGGTTCCGCAGGGCAAGGGCGTGTTCAAGTACCAGTGCAAGCTGTCTGGCAAGGCAGCCAACATCGCCTTCAAGGACTTTGAGCTCGAGTTCGACACCGCAGTTGGCGATGTCCCCAAAATCCAGCTGTCGGCCGACGACGTGGACGAGGCCAAGCGGCAGCTGACCGTGCGGCTGACCGAGCCGGCCGGCAAGATCGAGCTGGACGTCACCGGCGACGACGGCAAGCCGATCGACAATGTCACGGTCAAGTTCGCAGGCGACGCGCCCGGCACGCCGCTGGTCATCAAGTGGACGCAGCCCGAAGGTGCGGTGATGAGCCGCTTCAGCCTGCGGGCCTACGACCCGGCCGGCTACTGGAATGGGCTGGAGGCGGTGACGTTTATCGACATTCCGCACGAAGACGTGGTGTTCGAGTCGGGCAAGTGGGACATCCTGCCGAGCGAGGAGCAGAAGCTGCAGGCTCCGATGGACCGCATCCAGACCGAGCTCAAGCGCGTGGCGGGCTACCTGCAAGTCAACCTGTACATCGGCGGCTACACCGACACGGTCGGCAAGCCGGAAGACAACGACGAGTTGTCCAAGAAGCGCGCGACGTCGATTGCCAACTGGTTTGCCAAGAAGGGGCTCAACGCCAGCATCCTGGCGCAGGGCTTTGGCGAGCGCGTGCTCAAGGTGCAGACCCCGGACAACACCGACGAAATCAAGAACCGCCGCGCGTCGTACGTGCTCGGCACGCAGCCGCCTCCCGCCAATCGCGGCTTTCCGACCCGCAACTGGCACCGCGTCAAATAGTGGCGGCGCCGCCCGTCGACAGCGCGAGTGCCTTCGACCCCGGCGCTGCGGAGGTGCGCGGGCTTGGGCTCGGTTTGCGCGCGGCATGGCGATTGCGGCTGCGTGCCGGCGAGCTGGAGCCCTTTCGCCAGGCGACGCGTCAGCACGGCCTCGCTCTGGCGCAGAGTCACCAACCCTGGACCGCGCAGGTTGGCGGGCAACTGGCGCCGCGGCCTGAGGCCTCTGGGCAAGTTGCGTACCTAGCGGTAGTGGCGCGCGACGTTGCGACGGCACAGCGTTGCCTGGACTGGGAAACCGAGTTGCACCAGCTGGACGGCCGCGGCGATTTCCGGTCGGCGGTCGCCCGTATGGTCGGCGTGCATCGGCAGATTGGTGCTGCGTACGGCTATCCGTCGTGCTGTGTCGAGGCGTTTTGCGATGCCTTTGTCGAAGTGGTGACGACCGACCGTGCCGGCGACAACCCGGTAGCCGTGGCGCGGGCGGCGTGGCGGTCGCTGCGCTTTGACCCCCTGCTCGACACGCTGACTGTCGAACTCGGCGAGCGCAACGTGACGCCGCTGCGGCACCTGCCGTGCCGGTTTGACTGCCCGGCGTCGCTGGAACTGGCAGGGCGACTGCTCGCCGGGACGCAGCGCCCGGTGATGCAGCCCAAGACTGTGGTGGTGCTGGCCACCGGCGAAGTGGTGGTGATTGCCGGACCGGGTGCAGTCTGCGAGCGCGGACAATGGCGACTACCCGCGGGCTTTGTCCGCGTTCACGGCACGACAGGCCTCGCCGACGAACTACGTAGCGTGGTTGGCCGCGGCCTTGCACGGGTCTCTGTCGCGCCCGGTGTCGGGCTGACGCTGGTTGGCCGGAATGGCAAAACCAAGTTGGTTGGACCGGGCAGCGGCGTCGCGGCCAACCTGTTGCCGGCGGTCCTGTCCTTTGGTGCCAGTGAAACCGAACAGTCGCCGTCACCGCCGTCGCCAGCGCACTAGGCCGACGACCATCCCTAGGGCGAAGACCCACGCAGAGACCGGCTGTCGTTCGGCGCCACAAGCGCCGTCGCTGCCCCTTGGTGTGGGCGAGAGCAGTGCTTTGCTGTCCGCGAGCGCCGTCGTGTCGTGACCAACCGCGGCATCGATGACGTCGGGCGTATTTGCGGCGTCTACCGTCTCGGTCGCGTCGGCGCCAGCACTGGCTGGCTTTTGCGCAAGGGCAGTTACCCATGGGCCGCGCGCATTCTCGCCCGGTAGGCCCGCCTTTGAGTCCCCGTAGACCAGACGCACACGCACAATGCCGAGCTTGTCCGGTCCGAGGCCGGCCGCAGCCAGCGGGGCCATCGGCACGGCTTTGGACCACACAGGTTGCTTGCCAGCAGCGGCCGCGTCGTCAACCGGTAGGGGCTCTGAAAGCTGAAGCGCAGAAGCGGGCGGCCAAACCGCAGGTCCCATGGGCGTGGCGGCCAGTTCCCATTGCAGACGCGCGGCCTGGTCGCCCAGACCTGGCCAGGCCAAAAGCTGCAAGTCGACTTGCGCATGGCCTCCGGCCGTCGACGGCCAACGCACGGTTGCGGCTTGTACCTGCGGTAGCGTCCACGCGCGCACTACCGCCACCTCAAATGTACCGGCCGTGATGGTCACCGCTTGCGCCAGCGCCGCCGGCAGCCCGTCTTGGCCCTTGGCCGCCACCGACTCTTGCAATCCGGTCACCTCAAACCACACCTGGCCTGGAATCAGGCCGTCGGCAAGAGAATGCGACCGTCACCTCGACCGCGGTCGGGTACGGCTTCCCTGCCGCGTCCGTGACGGTTCCGGCGTATACGAGCGGCGCCTGCGTCGGGGCACCGACCGCCAACACGCGCGCAGCGGCAAAACCGACGCCCACCAGCGCGGCGGCGAGCAGGGCAATCAGGGCAGGGTGGCGCAGCGTCGGCTCCATTGGCTGCGGCGGGCAAGCGCGGCAGGGGTTGCGGCATCGGCGCGGCATCGCCCGGCGGTGCCAATGGGTTTTCGGCGCAGCCGTCACCCCCCGCCGCACCGCAATCCGCGCCCGCACCACTGCAAAGCCCACCGCCAACAGCACCCACAGCGCGCCCAGAATCACGAATAGCTTGACTTTGAACCGCGCCAACGGGTCATTGCTGGCATCCGCGCCGGCAAAGTACTTGGTCACCGCGCCGTCTTTGTGGATGGCACAATAGCCCGACAGCGCGATGCCCCAGTCATCGGTGCTGAAGTCCTCGTCCGCGACCGGCCCCTTGCCCTTGAGTGCCTCCACCATGAAAGGTGAATCGCTGCCGTCATACGGCTCGCCCGGCAACGCGCCTTTTTCTTCGTCGCTGATGACCTTGTCGCCGTCCTGGTCGGTGTCATGGGGGTACAGGTCGACGACGATAGCGTACTGGTTGGCCTCGCGCATCGCTTTCATCACGTACAGGCTTTTGGTCTCGGGATAACGCTGGTGGTAGCGTTGCAACACCGCGTGCACCCGTTTGAAGGCAGGGCTGTCGACATCACTTTCGCCCTGAATCTGATCCAAGTCCGCGGCATTAACCTGCAGAGCGATGAGTTCCGCAAGCCGACCCATCGACGGCCGCATCTCGCGAATCACCGTGCGGTGCGACAGCGACCACATGCCCAGGCCCACCAGTGCCAGCACCGCCGCCAGCGCTGCCGACACACCGAGCACCTGCCACACATAAGCTCTGCGACCCTTGCCGCGCTCCAACACGTCGAGCACTTCGTCCATGCTCTGCGGCCGGTCTTCGGGCCGCTTGGCCATGCAACGCGCAATCAAGTTGGCGAGGTCGCGCGGGGTGTTGGGCGCCAGGGCTTCGACCCGCGGCACCGGCGCCGATTGGTGCAGGTCCGACAGTTCCTGGCTGCTGCCAGCCTTGTACGGCACCTTCTTGGTCAAGCACACATACAGAATGATGCCTAGTGCATAGACATCGGTGCGCTGGTCGCCGCGCTGGCCGGCCCATTGTTCCGGTGCCATGTACGTCGGCGTGCCGCGACCGGCCGAGGTCACTTCCCAGGGCACATTGGCCACCGGCTGCAATTTCTGCTCTTGCGGCTCGCTCTCGTCTACTGCCGCGGCGATGCCAAAGTCCATCACCACGACTTTGCGGGTGTCGTTGACCAGCATCACGTTGGCTGGCTTGAGGTCACGGTGTACCACGCCGGCCTTGTGGGCCGCGCGCAGGCCCTGGCACAACGGTATCGCAACTTCGCGCAACTCCTGCGGCCCCAAGGGGTCGCCTTTCTTGAGGCGGTCGACCAGGGTTTCGCCTTCCAGAAACTCCATGGTCAGGTAATGCACGCCGGCCGCTTCACCAAGGTCATAGGTGCGAGCAATGTTCTCGTGGTTGATGGTGTGTGCAATCGCCACTTCGCGCCGAAAGCGCTCCAGGTCTTCGTCGGTCACCTGGTGGCGGTCGGCAAACAGGGTCTTTAGCGCCACCTTGCGTCGCAACAGGATGTCGTCGCACAGCCACACCGCGCCCATGCCGCCTTCGCCAAGCTTTTGGACCATGCGGTACCGGCCATTGAGCGGCCGGCCAGAACTCCAGTCCAGCGCCCGGATTGCCCCAGGACGCGAACGTGGCGCACGGTCAGAAGGCGGCGGGACCGGCGGTGGCACACTTTTTTGCGCCGCTTGCGGGGCAAGCGGCTGCGAAGCACGAGGCGGGGCAGGGCGCGGCGCGGCAACCTGCGCGGGCACATGCGGCGCCGGCGGTGTGCGATGCAGGCTGGGACCGTCTTCGCGGGCGGTGTCGTCGGCCTGGATCGGGCGAGAAGGCGGCGCCGGCGCCGGCCGTTGTACCGGCCGTGGCGGTCCCGCTTCCGCATGAGGTGGCGGCCGACCCGGCACGGGCAACGCCGGTCGCTCTCCGGTCGGCGGAATTGGCGCCTGGCCGGGCGGGCGCAGCTGCCGCGCAGGTACCGGTGGCCGCGGCGGCGGCGGTTGGCCGTTGGAATCCTGGTCGCTGCCGGCCATCGCTGTGCGGACCTACTTGCTCGCCGGTGCGGTGCTTTCCAGGGACTTCTGAAAGCGCCGGCCAGGTGCCAGCAAGACACCGAGCGTCGCCATGATGATGGCCTGGGCGGCAGTCAGCGCAATAAACAGCCCCCACATCAGCCTGCGCAGTGGAGCGCTCGATGCGTCGACGCCTGCGAAATAGCCAGCATCCTTTTTGCCCAGCGGCACCGGCGCGTAGCCCGACAGCACGACGCTGAACTGATTGCCGGCGTCTGGCGCAAAGTTGTCGTCTGCGTGCGGGTTGCCCGTCGCCAGGGCCGACGCCATTGCCGGATAGGCCCTGCCGTCGTAGGGCCGACCGGGGGGATTGCCCTCTTCACCAGGCTCGATGAAGCCATTGCCATTGTCGTCGTGGTCGGCGCTCTCGATGTCGAACACGTACACGTACTCGCCGGGCCGCGAACCCTGGCGCATGACGTAGAACTGGGTCACTTCCGGGTTTGCTTCCTTAATGCGCGCCACGGTCGCTGCCACGTTGCGGTACGCGGGCGAGCGCATATCGTCTGCCACCCGAATTTGGTCCAGGTCCGCGTGGTTGAGCTGCATGGCGGCAATCGTCGCCAGCCGCCGCATCGACGGCCGCAGTTCTTGGATAAGTGCGCCTGCCACCAGCTGATACAGCGCAAAGCCGACCAGGAACAGCGCCGCCGCCGCGCCGAGTGTGCCCAGGGCAAGCTGGGCCGCGTACTGCTTGATGCGCTCGGGGCGCTCCAGGCGCTCCAACACTTCCTGCATCGTCTGCGGCCGGTCTTCGGGCCGCTTGGCCATGCAGTGCTTGATGAGCGCAGCCAAATCCTTGTCTGCGGTTGGCACGAGCTTAAGCACATCCGGCACCGGCGCCGACTTGTGCAAGTTGCCAATCTCGTCGGCGGTGTCGGCGTGGTAAGGCGCTTCGCCCGTCAGCGCCACATAGAGGATGACGCCCAACGCATACACGTCGGTGCGCGCGTCGCCGGTGGTCTGGTCCCACTGTTCTGGCGCCATGTACACCGGCGTACCCAGGCCAGCCGAGGTCACATCCCAACTTTTGATGTGGCGGAGATCGGCGCGGCGGGTCGCCTGCGTGGCGCCATCGCGCTTGTCGGCAACCATCGCGGCGATGCCAAAGTCCATCACCGCCACTTTGCGCTCGCCGCCGGTCAGCATCACGTTGGCGGGCTTCAAGTCGCGGTGAACGACACCGGCCTTGTGCGCCGACAGCAGACCGCGGCAGAGTGGAATCGCGATTTCGCGGACCTCAGCACTGGTCAGCTTGCCGGACTCTTTGATTTTGCCCATCAAGGTGGTGCCGCGCAGGTACTCCATGGTGATGAAGTGGACGCCGTTGGCCTCGCCGAGGTCGTAGGTGCGCGCGACGTTGGGGTGGCTGACCGAGTGCGCGACGGCGACTTCCTTGCGAAAGCGCTCAATGTCGGCTTCTTCGTACAGCTCGTCGTCCCACAGCGTCTTGACCGCCACTTTGCGGCGCAGCAGCAGGTCTTCGGCGAGGTACACCGTGCCCATGCCGCCTTCGCCGAGCTTGTCGATCATCACGTAGCGGCCCGACAGCGGCCGGCCACTGGACCAGGCAATCTTGCTGACCTGCGACGGCGTCTGGGCGGCGACGGTCGGGGCCGGTGCGGCAGGCTGCTGTGGTTGTAAGGCAGGAACCGGCGCACTGGGCGCCGGTCGCGCCATCTTGACCGGCATGGTCATGTCGAGGTTGACCGGCGCCTCTTGCGCAACGCCGGGCTGCGGCGGCGCAATTTCGGTGCGGCGTGGCGCGTGCCCCAGCGGACGCGTGGCGTCAATCGGCGCGTCAGCCGCGGAATCTGGTGTCGGTTCGTCGTGCGCGCCCATCGTCGACCTCCTGGCGACGATAGCCTACGCTGGCGTAACGATTCGGTCAAGCTTGCGGGCCAAGGTCTTATTTTCGCGTTGGAATTGCCACGCCGCACCTAGAGCTTCATGGCCTCGAACGTGGTCTTGCGCGCTTTGGCGCGAGGGCGCTTTGCCTCTTTCACGCCGCCAGTCGCGTCTGGCATCGCTGGGATTACCACCCGCGTCTGTGCGTCAGGGTCGTCGGGCACGCCGACCCAACGCCCTGGTGCGAGATCGATGGGCCCCGCCGTAGCGTCCACTTGGTCGAGCCCAGGCATCGCGGTTGGGACTGCGGGAGCTACGCTGCCGGCGTCCACAACCTGCGATTTGCGGCCCAGTTCATTGCCTGCATCCGGCAGGGCCTTGACGGGTGACGCAGCAGCCGGGGCCGAAACGGCTGGCGCGCCAAATGGCAACGGAGCGGCCGTGGGCCTGGCAAGCGTGACCCACAGGGCCGCGCCCGACCGCGACGCCCGTTATCGCGACCGCCGGCCAGAGCCAAGCTGGGCTGCGAGCGGGTAATTCGACTGGCACCGGGTCTTCGCGCGTCGGCAGGTCAGCGGTGGCGGGCAGGCCTATCGTCAACGTTCCGCTGGCTGGCGGCTCGACCGTGGGTCGCGCGACCGGCGCGGCAGTCGATGCGCGGCGCGGCATCGGCAGCGGTGGCGGTCGTCCCGCCAGGTCAGCCGACTTGCCGACAAGGGCCACCGGCTTGCTCGGACCCAACTGCGCGACCGCCGCTAACACATCGGCGCGCAACTGCGTGCAATTGGGGTAGCGGTCGTCTGCCGACCACGCCATCGCGCGGCGCAGCACGGCCCCGAGCGCGCCAAGGCTTGCAAGTTCGGGTGCCTCGCGCAATGGGTCCTGCTCAGGGTCTGCCTTGGCAAACACCAGTTGCATCACGTCGGCGCAGGGCGGATACGGTCGGCGGCCGCAGGCGACCTCAAACATCATGGTCGCCACCGCGTACTGGTCAGCGCGCGCATCCACTCGGGCTGCGCCAGCCCCTTTGAGTTGCTCCGGGGCCATGTACTGCGGCGTACCAGCTGCGGTGCCTGCATCGGTCAGCGACGCCATTTCGCCTTGCTGGCCCTCTGGGCCGCCGAACGACTTTGCGAGGCCGAAGTCGAGCACGCGCACGAAGTACTCGTAGCCGTGGGCGCGGCCAGCCATTACGTTGTCAGGCTTGATATCGCGGTGGACGATGTGGCCGTCGTGGGCCGCGGCCAGCGCCGCCAGCAACTGCCCAAACACCTCACCAAACGCCTGCCACGTCGGCGGCGACTGCTTCCACTCGGCGAACACTTGACGCAAAGAACGTGCACCGGACACCAACTCCATCACCATGTAAGGTGCCGGTTCGTCTAGTTCCGTTACGCCGAAATCGACCAGCTTGACCACGTTTGGGTGGTCGAGTGCTGCCACCGCCCGAGCCTCGCGCACAAACCGAGCGCGTGCCGTTGCGTCGACCTCTACGCCGCTGATGAGCTTGAGCGCCACTTCGCGCAACAGCGGCTGCTGCAGCGCCACCATCACCACGCCCATGCCGCCCTTGCCCAGGACCTTCACCAGCAAGTACTTGCCGTCCAACTGCAAGCCGATCCTCGGATCGACAGTGGCGGTCAGGACATCTTCGGGTACGCCGTGGTAACCGCGACGACGGCAGCCTCTTTCGGCGCACGGCTCGCCCACCATCTGTAGCGGCTGGCGGCAATTGGGGCAGCGGGCTTGCATGGGCGGGCAGGGTAGCGCGGGCCGGCGACAGGGGCAAGCGGTTGACACCGTGCCACAAGGGCGCAAATCCAAACCCGAGCGCCCATTCTTTTTTAGGTTTGTAATTTCAAGCCATTGGCTAGCGGCCTTGGCGGCGCATCGACCGCCTGGCGGAAACTTTCATCCCAGGTATCCGACGCCCATGCACAACGCAGCC
>SXRM01000203.1 GCA_005792545.1 Pseudomonadota bacterium
CATCAGTGCCGGTGGACATTGCGATCCCTACATCCGCTGCAGCGAGAGCCGGAGCATCGTTGACGCCGTCGCCGACCATCGCCACCTTGCCCGGCTCGTCCCGCATCATCTGGCGCAGGTGGGTCACCTTGCCGTCTGGCAACAGCGGTGCCCTGGCTTCGGCCAGACCCAGCTGACGCGCCACGGCTTGCGCCACCATCGCCGCATCGCCCGACAGCATCACGGTTCGTTGTAGCCCGATGGCTTTGAGCCGCGACAGCGCTGCGATGGCTTCGCTCCGCGGGGCATCCGCCAGGCTCAAGACGCCCACAACCTCGTCGTTGACTGCCAGCACCATGGTGGTCCGGCCCTGGCCCTGCTCCGCAACGACGGCATGGGTAGCGGCCTCGGGCAGGCTGTCGAAAAACGCCGCGCTGCCGAGCTTGACGTCGCGCCCGTCGACGCGCGCGTACAGCCCCTTGCCGTGCACGGCTTTGGCCTGACCGGCGGGCAATAGCACCAGCTCCTTGGCCTTTGCCGCCTCGACCACCGCGGCCGCCAGCGGATGGGCGGAGAGCGTCTCAGCGCTGGCAGCCATGCGCAGGACGTCGTCGGCGCTGAGCGATCCAACCGCAAGGACGCTTTGCACGGTGGGTCGGCCGACCGTCAGCGTTCCGGTCTTGTCAAAAGCCACGGCGCCCAGGTTGCTGAGCGTTTCCAGGTGGATGCCGCCCTTGATGAGCACACCGCTGCGCGCCGCACGGGCCACGGCGCTCAGCACCACCGCCGGAGTCGCCACCGCCAGCGCGCAAGGAGACGCGGCCACCAGCAGCGACAGGCCGCGCAACACCGCGTCTTGCAACGGTGTTCCCGTCCACCACAAGATCAGCACCAGCAGCGGCGTCGCCGCCAGCACCGCCGGCACGAAGATCTGCTCCAGGCGCTTGGTCACCTGGTGCGCTTTGCCTTTGCGCGCTTCGGCTTGGGTGACCAGATCGACCAGCTTGGCCAGCGTCGACTCGCCGGCCGTCTTGGTCACCCGCACGCGCAGCGCACCGTCGGCATTGAGGCTGCCAGCGAAGACTGGATCACCCACGCTCTTGGGCACCGGCAGACTCTCGCCCGTGAGCGCAGCCTGGTTCGCGTGCGATTGACCTTCGACGACGAGGCCATCGAGCGGCACGCGATCCCCCGGAAGAACCAGAACGATTTCATGAATCTGAACGGACCCGACCGGCGTATCGGTTACGCCACCCGAGCGCTCGACCCGCGCGGTGTCAGGGCGCAGCTTGCCCAGCGCCTCGACTGCGCGCCGGGCCTTGTCCAGCGCACGGTGCTCCAGCATGTGTCCAAGCGAAAACAGGAACAGCAGGAACGCCGCCTCGAACCACGCTCCCATCGCGGCTGCACCGAACGCGGCCAGCACTGTGAGCACCTCGATGTCGACTTGCAGCGCGCGCACGGCCATCAGCGCGGCGCGGCCCGCAAACGCCCCGCCAAACGCGAGCGCAGTGGCGCACAGCGCGGTCTCCAGCCACGCGGGACGGTGACCGACGGCACCCAGGATCAGATTGATGGCCAGCAACACGCCGGAGACCACCACGAACGGCAGTTCGAGTTTGGGCGCCAGACCCCCAGCGTGGGCGTGGTGCGCGCAGACATGGCCGGCTTCGGGCTCGTGCAGTTCGTAGCCCATGTGGCGGACGCGCTTGACGATGGCCTCGGCCGTCACGCGTTCCGCGTCGAATTCGACCACCAGCCGCTCGGCGGCGTAGGCCACGTTGGCGCTGAGGATGCCAGGCGTGCGCTGCAAGACGTGCTCGACGACATAGCCACACTGCGCGCTGTCCATGCCGCTGACGAACCAGGTCTGCCCGACATACCGCTGGCGCACGACGACGCCGCGGTGGCGTACCTCGCCGATGAGCGCCGTCGGGCGCACCACCTGGCGGTCGTAGTGCACGCACACTTCCGGATGCGACCCGTCGGTGCGCAGATGCACGCGCACCACGCCGACGATGCGCTGCAGCACCTCGGCGAGCTTGGCAAAGCGACCTTCGTCGTCCGTTTCTCCGGGCAGCAGCGCCTCCAGGTCCAGTTGGACGGCGGCAGGATCCTGCTCGCAAGGCCGCTGACTGGGCGGCACTTCCTGATGGCCATGGTGGTGGTGGTGGTGGTGGTCGTGACCGCAGTTGTGGTGCGCGTGGCCGTGGTCGTGACCTTGATGGTCATGGGCATGGCCCGACGCCGAGTGCTCGCCGGCAGCATCGTGGTCGTGGTTGCAGTCGGGACCGTGCACATGTGCCGCGGCCGGGGCCAGTCCGACGCCTTTCTTGCCGGTCCCGATGGCTTTGACCTTGAACGCGGACGGCGCAGCGGGCGGGGGTTCAGCCATCGCAGACTCTCCTGTGGCTAGTGGCGGTGGCCGCGATGCGCCGAAGCCTGCGCCTGCTGGACCTGAGGAACAAACGGACGAGCGTCATGGTCGTCGTCGGCGTCGTGGTCGTCTTCGCGCGGCAGCGCCTGGGGATAGCGCTGGCCGGCGACTTCCAGCACGAAGCCCAGCGCGCCCGGCGGCATCTCGAACTCCAGCACCGCCGGCAGGCGGCCCTCGTAGACTTTGACCGTGTTGCCTTTGTCGTCGTAGACGGTGCCACCGGCCGCAACCGTCATCGTCTCGTCGACCAGCACCGCGACCAGGTCGGCCATCTCTTCCATGCGATCGGCGACGCGATGGCACCACAGGTGACCCACGCCCGGATAGCTGGCGTGGCAGACCTCTTCCATCTGTTCTTCGTCGACCTTGCTGCCGACGCCGACCAGCACAAAGTTCATGCGCGGCAGGCGACCTGCGCCAATCTCCTTGGCAACCTGCGTCGAATACGCCTGCACGTCCGCGGCATCGCGCAGCTGGCTATCCGTGATGATGACGCACAGCGCGCGCCTCAGGCCGTTGGTCACTTCTTGCTTGACGTACCCCAAGAAGTCGCGCAGGGCCGGCAACATCACGGTGTCCTTGCCGTAATACTGCGGACCTGGGAACTTGAACTCCTTGGCCTGCGGACCAGTCAGGTTGCCCACCATCTCCAGCTGCGTACCATCGCCGGTTGCCCAGTACGCCACGCGCAGCACGCCGTTGCGATCCTTGCTCGCCAGGTATTCGAGCATCCACCGCATCTGCGGTTCGACGGTATTGCGCACGCCGCCGAGCTTGGCGAGCACGCCGCGAGGGCCGTACTCCGGCTCCATGCTCGCGCTGCCGTCCATGTACAGGGCGACGTCGAGCCCCTCCACGGTCGGATCGTGCAGCAGCGTCGCGACAACGTGGTTGCCGCTCACGTGGACGTCGCTAAAGGGGCGAGAGATCACTTCGTGCTTATGCATCTGCCACACAATGGGGGGCTTTGTTCAGGCCGTTGATAAGACTTGAAAAGTGTCGCCATCTTTGATCGGCAGCGCGGCTAGTGGTGATCTTCGTCTTCGTCCTCGTCGCCGTGGTGATCCTCGTCATCCTCGCCGGGCAGCGGTTGCGTAAAGCGCTGGCCGTTGACCTCGAGCGTGAAGCTGGTCGCGCCTTCGGGCACTTCGAACTCCAGCACTGCGGGCAAGCGACCTTCGTAGTACTTCACGACGTTGCCCTTGTCGTCGTAGATCGTGCCGCCGGCCGCGACAGTCATGGTCTCGTCGACCAGCACCGCTACCAGTTCCGCGACCTGGTGGATTTCCTTGGCGATGCGGTGGCACCACAGGTGGCCGACGCCGGCAAACTCCATGTGCGCGAGTTTCTCCAACTGCTCTTCATCGACGCCGTCGCCAACGCCGACCAGGATGAAGTTGGTGCGCGGCAGCGAGCCGCGGGTGACGCGCTGCACCACCATCTGGCTGAACCGCTGCACCTCGTCGATGTCGTGGATCTGTCCGTCGGTCAAGATGACGCAGCAGCCGCGCTTGCAGCCTTCGCGGGCCTGCTGCTCCAAGTACTTGACGTAGTCACGCAGCGCGGGCGTCAGCACCGTCTGCGCACCCGCTTCGCGCGGCCCCGGAAATTTCAGGCCGTCGGTGTTGGCGCCGGTCAACTCGCCGATGACCTCGATGTCGGCACCTTTCTTGCCGCAGGCCCAGTAGGCGACCCGCAGCGAACCGTTGCGGTCCTTGGTCGCCAGGTACTTGAGCATCCAGCGCGCCTGCGGCTCGACCTGGTTGTCGAGCAGCGTCGTCATCGGCGGCGAGCCCCAGCCGAACAGGTCCCATAGCAGGCCGCCGCCCGTCGTCAGTTGCTCGTTCTTGTACTCGTCGTTCATGCTGCCGGAGCCGTCCAGGTACAGCCCGACATCCAGACCTTCGACCGACGGATCGTGCAACAGCGTCGCACGCACACGGCCGTGCTCGACGTGCAGGTCGCTGAAGGGTTCAACCGGGCGCTCGTGTTCGTGGCTCATGGTTTCCTCGTGCAGGTGTGGCTACTCAAAGTCCTTCATCCAATCCGGCCCTTTGGTTGGCTTGGGCTCGCTCGGGCGCGCGACCCGCCGGGGCGGCGGCGGGGTCTTGTCGGGCGTCCGCGGCGCCATCTTAGGCGCATCCGCGGGCCGCGGCAATTCCGCGAAGTCGGCCATCCACTCGGCCACGGCGGAGGCCTTCTTGGCCGGCGGCGGTTGGCTTGTGGGCTCCGCAGGTTGTGCCCGCTCCGGCGGCTTGGGCAGAACCGGCGCCATGCGTCCGCCGACCGCACCGATGCGGCCATGTAGCGCGCGCGCCCAACTGTCCGGATAGCCCAGCGCTGCCAACGCGTCGAGCGCAGAGCGACCACAGGCGAGCAGGTTGTCCAGGCTCGCGGCCGGTGGCAGGTCCATGACGTCGTCGCGTCCGAACAGGCGATCGCGCACCGCCTGGTCGCCGCGGATGACGAACCCCTGCTGGACCAGCCTGGCCTCGATTTCGCTACGGTCGGTCAGCGGTACCAGCTCTTGCGCGAACGGCAGGTCCTTGCGCACGGCGCGGACCGCGGCTTGCAGGTTGTGCAGCAGCTCTTCGAGCCACTGCGCCACCAGTTGACCATTGCCCAGCGGCCCGGCCGCGCTCGGGGCAAATAGCGGGTAGGCCAGCACCAGGTCCTTGCCGTCGACCGTCTGCGCCGGATCGCCGCCCGGCAGCAGGGCATGGCAGATACCGCCCTCACCCTGTTTGCCCAGGGCAAACGGTCGATCGGCGCCGCGTACCAGCCCCAGCAGCCAGTCGGCGCGCCGCACAGTCAGGTGACCTTCAACCGCGAACGCAGTGGCGGGACCCGACCCGAATGGGCCAAACAGGCTGCCCATCACGGCAATCGGCGCCGCGGCCGGGTCACCGCCTTCGGGCAGGTCCGCGGCACCCGGCACGAACAACCACAGCGGATTGGCCTGCACGAACCGCGGCGGCGCAGCGCGCGCGATCTCGGCGTGGACGAGCAGCGGCCTCAGCGTCGCATCCGCCTGGGCAACCGCGTCCGAGCACAGCAGCAGGCTGCCACCCAGGTCGCGAACGACCGCAAACGTCGCTGGCCCGCGCGCGTCACCCAGCGTCAGGACATCCAGCGCTTCGCACAACGCCGCCGTCTGCGCCGCCGGCAGCGCGCGCGGCTCGCCGGAGTCAGCAATGAAATACCGCGGCAGCGGCCCGGTCGGCATCGTGGCGGTCAGCGCTTTTTGCCCAGCAGCGACGGGTCGGGCACCGCAGTCATCGGCATCGTGCGCGAGGTGTCGGCAGCGCGCGGCGAGCCGTGGCTCTTCCAATCGGCCAGCTGCGTGCTCAAATCGGTGACACGACCGGCCAACGTCTGTGCGAACGACCACAAGATCTTGACGGCCACCGACTGGTCGCGCTGGCTCAGGTCAAAGAAGTCGTCGCGGCTCAGGCGCAGGATCCGCGCGGGCTCGATAGCCCGAATGGTCGCCGAGCGCGGATGGCCAGACACCAGTGCAATTTCGCCAAAATGGGCGCCGACGCCCAGTGTAGTCACCCGCTGGCCATCGACCTCGACCGCGAGCGTGCCCTTGGCGACCAGGTACACGTCGCTGCCCGCATCGCCCTGCCGAAAAACGGTTGTGCCTGGCAGCAACTGCACTTCGTGCACGTAGCGCAGTACTGTCATCAGCTCGTCTGTGCGCAGGTGCCGACAGAAGCTCAAGCCGGCCAACAGGTCGAGGCGCTCGGTGTGCTGCAGTACCTCGGACACCGACGAAATGACGGTTGCGGGCACACCCGGTTCGGGCAGATTGACCACCACCGCAGTCACGTTGTCGGCCGAGCCGGCCTTGAGCGCGTCGGCCACAAAGGCATGGGCTGAGCCGCCTGGCCACAGCAGCTTCCACAGCGCATCGCCGTCGACGTAGTCGCTGACCCCGTCGCTCACCAGCAGCAGCCGGTCGCCCGGCGCGACTTCGACGTAGCCCAGGTCGACCTTGCAGTGCGCTGACTCGCCGACGCTGCGGCTCACCACGCCGCGCAGACGGTGCGTTGCGGCGTCTTCTTCGCGCAGGTGGCCCATGCGCACCAGGTCCTCGACCATGGTGTGGTCGACGGTCAGTTGGCGCAGGTCGCGGTCGTGCAGCAGGTACAGCCGGCAATCGCCGACGTGGGCGATGTACACGCCGCGGCTGTCCCATACCGCGATGGTGGCCGTGGTAGTCGCGCCGCGCAGTTCACGTCTTTCATGGACTAGCGCCAGCAAGTCGGCGTGGACGTCTTGGAACAGCGAGCTCAGCGCGTCGAGGACCGCGCGCCGACCTGTCGAGGGATCCACGGCACCGCTGACCGCCGCCAACGCCAGCTTCTCCAGCTTGCCGGCGCGGTCGGCCACGGCTTGCAGCATCAAGCGGCACGCCAGTTCGCCCGGAGGGCCGCTGCTGCCGTCCGCGACCGCGTAGATGCCGTGCACGTCGTCGGCCACGTAACCGTCGGCGTTGTCGCCGCGCACGGTGCCGGGGTCGGTCGCGGCCGTGGCTACCGGGCGCATGAGAATCTCCTGCCGCAGCCGCACGGCGCAAGATGGCGGCTGAGCAGCGAGCGTAGCCCCAATCGAGGCAAGTGAAAACCGTCCCGACTCAGTCGACGCCGGGTCGCTTGCGCTTGCTGCCGCCCCTGCGCGCCTGCCATACTCGCCACGGGTCTGAAGACCTGACTTTTGGGGGGCAGTCATGCGTGACCACAGTCGTTTTCGCAATCGCTTGTTGGCGGCCATGGGCCTGCTAGGCGCCCTACCGGCAGCCGCTTGTACGTCGAGCCCCGCCGGTGCTGACGCTGCCGCCGCGGGTGCCGATGCGGATGCCGTTTCTGCAGTAGACAGCTCCGGCGCAAGCGACCTGGTGCCGACCGACTCTGCAATCGAAACCAGTGCAAGCGCGGACGCCAGCAAGGAAACCGCCTCGCCGTCCGATACGGCACCCGTCGACACCGCGCCGCCCACTGACGTCGCTGCAACGGACGCTGTTGCAGCAGATGCCGCCACAGCCGACGTCGCGCCAGACACAGCGGCAACGCCCGACGTCGCGCCGGTCGAAGTCAGCGCTGCGGATGCCATCAGCGACACCCAGCCGCCCGTCTGCAACTTCGGCAAGCCGGCCCAAGAGTGCTTTACCGCCAAAGCGCTCAAGGCCAATATCGAGTCACCGCCGATGGGCGGCGAGGGCACGCCCGATGCCTACACCGGCGTCCTGCCGCCCGAGGGTTGCCCCGACCCCAAGCTCGTCAAGGACGGCTGCTGCAACCCGGCCGCGACACCGGGCGTGGTCGTCGGCGACACCTGCTGCTACTACTTCTGCACCGGCGCCTGCTGCGGTCGCCCGCTGGTCGTCGATGGCGTCGCGCGCGTGGCGGCGCTGGTCATAGACAGCGCATGGTCGACGACGTCGCATAGGTTGTGCAGTGATGCGGCCACGGGGACGGAACCGTTTGCCGAGTTGACCGCAGCCGACCGTGCAGCTCTGGCTGCTGCGTGGCGTGCCGACGCCGCCGACGAGCACGCTTCGATCGCAAGCTTTCTGCGTTTTGGCATGGATCTACTGGCCTTTGGCGCGCCCCCCGATCTGGTCGCCGACGCGGCCAACGCGGCAGCGGACGAGGTGCGCCACGCTCGCCTGTGCTGTGCCATTGCGCACGCACTGGACGGCCAGGACAGCGGGCCCGGTGCCTTGCGCTGTGGCGACCTGGGCGCGCACGCCGACCTGGCCCAAGCAGCCTTCGCCGCGGTGGTCGAGGGTTGCGTCGGCGAGACTTTGGCCGCCGTGTGTTTGGGCACTGCTGCGCGCAGGGCGGGACCCGGTGCGCTGCAGCAGACGCTCTTGGCGATGGCCGACGACGAAGCGCGCCATGCGGAACTGGCCTGGCGGTTCGTGCGCTGGGCTTGGGCGCAGCCCGGTCGCCTCGATGTGCGCGCGGCCATCGATCGAGCTATCGCCAGTGTGCAGGACAGCGCGCCGACGCGCGATCCCCGCGCCGAGATTTTGCAGGCCGTCTCAAACTCGGCGCGGCTGGCTGGCGGTCGGTTGCCTGCTCGCGACTACGCGGCGGCCTGCCGGGGCGCGATGGCGCAGATCGTCTTGCCGTGCGCGCGCGCGATGGCCGCGACCGCAGTCGGCCCAGTTCACGCCGGCGACGCCGCTAGCATTTGAGCCGGCTCGGTTTTGGCCCTTCCGTAGCCAAAAATCTTTCATAATCAACGATCTGAACAATGGGGGGGGGGTGCGTTCACATGCACTTGCCCGCAAAGCACTTCTTGCCGCCGCCGCAGTCCGTTGCGGGCTCGACGTCGGTCGCCACGCAGCCCAGCGTCTTGTCGCAGCTGTCGGTCGTGCACGGGTTGGCGTCGTTGCAGGTCAGCGCCGAGCCCTTGCACGACTGCGAAGCCACGTCGCAGGTCTCGGTCGTGGTGCAGGCGTTGCCATCGTCGCACGAGCCGCCAGCGCTGAACTTGAGGCTGCACTTGCCGGTCGCCTTGTCGCAGGTCGCCAGGTTGCAGCTGCTCTGGTAGCCAGCGGGGCACGCCGCCATGGTCACCCCGACGCACAAGCCGGCCGAAGCGCAGTCGCCGTGGCCGAATTCGGTCATGCGCAACACGGTTGGCTGAGCCACGCTGTTCAAGGCGTCTTTCATGCGTCCATACGCAGCCAGTTCGCCGGTAGGCAGTTTGGTCACGCCGTAGGCGGTATCATCGCCCAGCCCTGCGCCCAATTCGGCGTACCACATAAGCTTGCCCAGGTGGTCCAACCGCCAGATGCCGCCCGCGGTATCGGTCGAACCCGATGCCATCTGGCCGGAAATTGCGGCCGTGCCGTCGCCCAAAATGGCCACGCCCGTACCGACATTGACGCTCTTGTCACCCAAAGGTGCCGACTGCCAGACGACGTTGCCTGCGGGGTCAAGCCGCCACGCTGCGATGCTGGCGTTTGGCGCCGCATGCACCGCGCCAGCCACGATGTAGCCACCCGCAGGCAGCGCGGCGATCGCGGTAAAAGCGCGCGGCGCGGTCTGGGTGCCATGGACCGCCACGTTGGAGGGCGGCGCGGTGAGGTCGCCCCCGTAGAAACTCACCAGGCCCTGCATGTAGCCGTTCTGCAGGGTGTAGCCAACAAGCACGGTGGTTTTCCCGCCTGCGGCCAGCGTCCCACCCATCCACCGCGACCATTTTGCATTGTCGTTGTGTTGGCCGACGTCTTGTAGCTCCAGCGTCTTGATGTCCAGGCGGGCCGCAAACGCAGAACCACCGCCCCCCGAGTTGCTGACCGAGCCACCGTACACCACGATATCGCCGAATGCCGCGCGGCGCAGAGCACCCCAAGTGTCGCGCACTTTGCCTCCCCAAGGCACGGGGCCACCATTGAGCAATTTGCCGGCGCCATCGTACCGGGCCCAAACGCCGTAATTGGGTGCCCCCGAGAACGCCGAGAAGACGACGAGATTGCCATCGCCGTCCAACGCGCCCGCGCGGATGCCGTTCAGGGTCGCTCCCCCCACGCTGCCGCCCGTTACCTTCCATGCATACGCGCCTGACGGTGTCATGCGCGCGACCAGGCCAGTCAACGGGAGCAAGCCGCCATGCGCCATATTGGTACCTACGCCGGCCGTAATTGCCTGACCGAATACGAACCAGTCGTTGCCACTGGGAATCAACCCATAGATCTGCCCGCCCGTGTAACCCGTAGCGACCACCGGCGCCGACACGTTGCCTAACTTGGGCACTGACCCGACTTTGCAAGCGCCGCTGACGCACTTGTCGTTTTCGGTGCAGCCGCCCGTCGCGCACGGCGCGCTGTTGGTGGTGTGCCCGCAGCCGTTCTTGGCGTCGCAGGGGTCGTCGGTGCAGGCGTTGCCGTCGTCGCACGCGGTCTGGGTGCCGCCAGTGCACTTGCCCGCGGCACACGCCTCGCCCGCGGTGCACACATTGCCGTCGTCGCACGCCGTAGGAGCCAGGGCTAGAAAGCTGCAAGCACCGGTTTTCAGGTCGCAGACGTCGGTCGTGCACGCCTGTTTGTCATCGCAGTCGGGCTTGCCGGCGCAGACGCCGTTCTTGCAGGCATCGGCCGACGTGCAAGCCACGCCGTCGTTGCACAGGACCGCCGCCGGGCCATAGACGCAGCCGCCTTTTTGCGCGTCGCACGCCTCGACCGTGCACAGGTTGCCGTCGTCGCAGTTGGTCTGCGTGGCCTTGGCGCACTTGCCGCCGACGCACGCGTCCAAGCTGGTGCACGGGTTGTTGTCGTTGCAACTCGCCGCGTTGTTGGTGTGCATGCAGCCCTGGCCGGCCGCGCAGGACTCGGTGGTGCACGGATTGCTGTCGTTGCACTGAGCGGCGGCAATGTCGGTTGTGGTGCATTCGCCGCTCAACGCTACACAACTGTCCAATGTGCACGCCAGGCCGTCGTCGCAGACCTTGGGCTTGGCGCCTGTGCATTTGCCGCCGCCGCACACTTCGCCGATGGTACATGGACTACCGTCGCTGCACGGGACGCCGTCCAGGTTGTTGTGGCTGCAGCTGCCGGCCGTGCAGCCGTCGCCTGTGCACGGGTTGTCGTCGTCGCAACCGCCAAACGACCCACCGCACATGCCCTTGGCGCAGCCGTCGCCAGTGGTGCACGGGTTGCCGTCATCGCACTTGCCGCCCAGTGGGCCATACAGGCACCCCTTGGTGGCGTCGCAGGTCTCGGCCGTACAGACGTTGTTGTCGTCGCAGGCGCTGGCCGGGCCGGGCAAGTGCACGCAGCCAAACGGCTCCTGGCACTGGTCGATGTTGCACAGCACATCGTCGCCACAGGCCTTGGGGCCGCCCAAACACTGGCCGGCGGCGCACAGGTCGTTGGCGGTGCAGCTTTTGCCATCGTCGCAGGGGCCGGGCGCTGCCACTTTGGCGCACTGGCCGGTCTTGGGCTGGCAGATCGCCTTGCTGCACGCAGTGTCGTCCACGGTCTTGCAGACCACCACGGTCTTGGGGTTGACCTTGCACGCGGGCTTGGCGCCGGTCTTGTCGCAGTAGAGCGTCCCGTTGCACAGGTCGCCGTCGTCGATCTGGCCACAGTCGGCGTCCTGCACGCACTCGCAGGCCGCGAGCACCGTGACGTCGCACTTACCGAGGTGGCACCAGCCGCCGCCCGTGCAGAACTTGCCGTCGTCGCACTGGTTGCCCTGCCAGGTCGGCAACATGCCGCACGCGCCGGTCTTGGGGTTGCATTGGTTGGTCAGGCACGCTTCGTCAAACGCGTTGGGGCACACAACCACTGTTGCCGGGTTGACTACGCACACGTTGGCCTTCAAGTCGCAGTACAGCGACCCGTTACAGACGTTGCCGTCTTCGTGCTTGGCGCAGTCCGCGTTCGACTGGCACTGGCAGGTGTTGGTGACGGCGACGCAAGCACCCGCGGAGCACTGCGAATTGGGGGTGCACGGGTTGCCGTCGTCGCACCCGGTGCCGTCTTTGGGCAGCGCGATCTCGCTGCACTTGCCGGTCTTGCTGTCGCAGGTGTCGCGCAGGCACGCCGGGTCGTCGTCGGTGTTGCAGTGGATGACGGTGGCCGGGTTGACCACGCACTTGTTGAGCTTGACGTCGCAGTACAGGGTGCCGTTGCACGGGTCGCCATCTTCTTTCTTGCCGCAGTCGCTGTCGTTCTGGCATTCGCAGGCGCTGGTGGTCGACTTGCAGACACCGGCCGTGCACGCCTCGTTGGGGGTGCAGGCGGTGCCGTCGTCGCACGGTTTGCCTTCGTGGATTGGCACCTGGTGGCACTTGCCGTCTTTGGGGTTGCACATGTTTTGGCTGCAGTAGGTGTCTTCGGCGGTCTTGCACGAGGCGACCGTCAGCGGGTTGACCTGGCATTTGGCCTCAGCTTTGTTGCAGAACAGCGTGCCGTTGCACAGGTTGCCGTCTTCTTGCCCGGCGCAGTCTGCGTCTTGCTTGCATCCGCAGGAGTAGGTGCCGGCGCTGCACTGCCCGCTGTCGCAGAAATCACCGGTGGTGCAGTTGTCGCCGTCGCTGCAAGGGGAATTGGCCGGCGATTGCTGCAACTTGCACTGTCCAGTCAACGGGTTGCAGGCATTCTTGGCGCATGGGCCATCGGCGTCCTTGGCGCACGTCACCACGGTCGAGGGGTTGAGCTTGCAAGTGTAGGGTGGCGCGGCCTTGTCGCAGTACAGCGTGCCGTTGCACTGGTCGCCGTCCTCGAACTTGGCGCAGTCGCTGGTTTGGGTGCACTGGCACGTTTGCACGCCCGGCGTACATTGGCCCGCCTCGCAGTGGTCGCCGTTGGTGCACGCGTTGCCATCGTCACAAGGCGCAGTCGCTGCCATGGCCAGATTGACGCAGCCTGCGAGCGCGTTGCACTTGTCGGCCGTGCACGCATTGTCGTCGTTGCAGTCCAGCGTCGCGCCGGGCTGGCAACTGCCGGCAAGGCACGCGTCTTTGACTGTGCAGGCGTTGCCGTCGCTGCAGGGCGCATTTTCCGCCACCGGGTTCAAGCCGCACTTGCCCGTTGGCGTGCACACGGCGACCTGGCACGGTGCACCCGGGCAATCGGTCGCGGCGACGCACTGCGGCACCGAGGCGACCTCGGCCGCGGTTTCGCTTGCCACGCCGGCCGCCGTGTCGACGGCGACACCGCCCAAGTCTTGCCCGGCGACGACGTCGATCGCGCCCGCTGTCACGTCGCCCACGCCGGCACCGCCAGACCCGGGCCCGGTGCCGCCCGGCGTTTCGTTTTCGCACGCAGCGCACAACAACGCGCACCCTAACCCGACGACTGCCAACCAGCGCACGACGACCTCCCCGATGCCACCCCGACAGCATAGCCCAAGCCGCACGGTAGTGGACAGGGGGACGTTGGCCAGAGGGGTGCGGTTCCTAAAATGGGGGCGACCGGCGGGATGGTGCTCAGACACACCTCGCAAATACTGCCGGCGGCTGAAGCCGCGGCCTAGGGGTGCAAAGCCTTGCTTGCGCAAGGCTGAGTAACCAAATACAAACTCCCAGCCCGGCGCAGGCCGGGCTTGGTATCCTAAGCCTGCGGCTTCAGCCGCCGGGTTCAACACGAACGCCATGTAGTTACACGAGTTGTGCGCACAGGTCGGTGGACCCCAATCCGTGAACCGCACCCTGGCCAGAGTTGCCGCCGCGCCGCCGCCGGCGCATGATGGCGCCGCTTGGGAGATCGAACCGTTGCCAAACCGCCCATGCCACCACCATATCGCGCTATTGGCCGCTGTCGCCGTGGCGTTTGGCGTGGCGTCTGGCTGCGCCGCTATGCGCCGCTCGTGGCAATTCTATGCCGAGCCGGTCGCCGCGATGCCGATTGCGCTGTCGGTGGTCGAGGCCAACGTCGCGCAGCGGCGCATCGAAGTGACGCTAGAGCTGACCAACACCGGCGAAGAACCGGCGGACGTCGCCTGCGACCAGGTGACGGTGACCCTGCCCGATGGCACGGTGTTCGACGGTGAGTTGGCGGGCATCGGCGCCGACATCGGTCGCAAACTCGCTGGTTTGGGGCTGCGCGACGCCGTCGACAAGCGCGCGCTGCAACGCGGTCAGAACACCCGATTCTCGTTTGGGATCAACCAAGGCGCCCGCGACCTGCGTCGCTTTGCGAACCTGGAGATCCGCCTGCTCGACCTCGTCGTCAATGGCCAACGGATTGAATTGCCGCCGGTGGTGTTGCGCGCGCCGCCCGATGCGCCGCTCGGTGAGGACATTTGATGCATCAGTGGCTTGCATCGCTGGTTGCAGTGGCCCTGTGCTGCGGTTGCGCGGTCAACCTGTCCGAGGCGCGTCCAGCCCGCGTGCTGCGCGGCGGCGAATTGCAGATTTCTGAGGTCAACAACGTGGTTGTGCCGTTGGGCGCGCTCGACGACGCCTTTACCAGTGCCGACACCCTGGTCAAAGCTGCGCGCGACAAGTCGCTGACCCAAAGCCAGGCCCAAGACCTCGCGGGCCGCGCCGTCGCTATCGCGCTCGCCGGCCCTGGCTATGGCGCCCACATCGACGTCACACTGGGCCTCGGCTACCGCATTGACAGCAACTTTCGATTCGGCAACGGTATCTACGCGCTCAGCCTGCGCCGCGGTATCGACTGGGACAAGTGGCACGCCGCGATCGGCGTCCGCGGCGGCTACAACACCGGCACGTCGGTGATTCCGTACCTTAATGATCTCAATAGCTACGTCGAGATCGCCGACACTACCCGTTGGGACATGCAGGCGTTCGCGCAACTGGGCCGCGAGTACCGCGAGTGGGGCCGCTTGTGGTTCGGCGTCAAGGCCATGCACAGCCAGTTCGCGCTGACCGTCGACGCCACCGCCATCGGCCTGGGCCGCACCGCCATCGACGACGACCTGAACTACTTCGGCGGCAACCTCGGCTTTGCGCTCGGCTACCGCTACGTCTACTTTGTGGCAGAGCTGTCGGTGCTCACAGCGTCCGGCGCCATCAGCGCGTTTGGGACCGAGCGCAGCCTCGCCGGCACCACCGTCGCGCCGAGCTGGGGCATCCTCGGGCACTGGTAGCTGGCCGGTCTTGCGATCAAAACTGCAAGGATAAGTCCAGTATTTTCCGATATCTGAACAAAGGGGGGGTTACTTCACCTTGCCGTTCAGCTCGTATCCGGTCACCGTTTTTGCCAGCCCCGTCGCCGTGTGCACAAACGTCACACGACCCGAGGGATGACTCTGCGTTACCGCCATCACGCTGGCCTTGGGCAGATAGCGGCCGTGCTCGGGCTTGCTGCCCAGGCTGTGGTCGGTCGTCAAGAACGTGTCCAGCGCCGCCACTTGCACGGTGTGGGCGATCCCCGCCGGGTCAGGCAGCAAGAACCACGCTTTGGCGGGCGCCAGCGAAAAGCTCACCTCGGCCGGCTTGACCGGCGTCAGCACCAGCTTGGTGTAGCCGGTGTCGAGGTCGAACAGCGTGTAGCCATGGGCCTCGTCGACGAATTTCTCGGTGGTGTCGGTGCCGCCCGGTCCAGGCGCCGGTTTGTGCAGCAGGATCGCCTTGTGCGTGCCGGCGGGCAGGATCGCCGTGTCGACCGTCTTCTTGATCGAGACCGCTTGCACCTTGCCAGTGGCCAGCTCCAGGGTCGCCACCTGTTCCACGCCCGCAACGCTGGTGTAGAGCAGCGCAAACTTGCCATCGTCGGTCACCCGCGCCAGCCCGGCGAACAGGTCGCCCATCGGCGCGTATTTTACGTCAAAGGAGTCGGTCGCCGCCGTCGGCAGCATCACTTGTGCCACCAGCTTGGCGTCGCGCAACACCAGCAGCACGCCGCCGCCTTTGGGTACCAGGTCCAGGTCGGTGGGCGTAGCGGGCAGCGGGATGCTGGCGAGCTTCTTGCTCGGCAGGTGCACCATGCCCAACTGCTGACTGTCGGCGTCGCGCACCACTGCCCAGGTGCCGTCGTCGGTCGTCTGCACTTCGCGTTCGACCTTGACCAGCGGCTTATTGGTGATGGGCACGGGCGTGACGATGTCGCCGTTCTTGGCAGTCGCCAGCACCACGATGCTGATGCCGTCGTCGGTGACCACCAGCGCCTTGCTGCCATCTTGCGTAAAGCCGACTTGCCGCGGCCGAAAACCTGTCGACACCACCAGCGACTCGTCCTTGCCCTCGGCGAGGCGGATCAGGCTGACCGCCTGCATGCTGCCGACCGGATCGCCGGGCTTGGCCAGACCGTAGGCGTACCAGGCCAGCGCGTGTTTGCCAGCAGGGTCGACTTGCAGCGAGTTGCAGTGCGGCAGCACCGGCACCGTGGCTACGGTGTCGCCGCTCTCGGTGGACCGCACAATCGCGACGTCGTCGGCGCCGCGGTGCAGCACCACCGCTACGTCCTGATTGGGCAACACCCGCACCACCGTCGGCTGCGCGCTGACTTCGAGCAGCTGGACCGACAGCGTGGCGCCCGAAATCCGCACCAGCCGGTCGCTGTCGGTGGCCGGGATGTACACGAAGTTGGGCGAGCTCTCCGGGGCGCCGAAATCGGCCTCGGGTTCTTTTTCCGCGGGCGGCTTTTGCCGGCTTTGGTCCCCGGACGCAGCGCCGCCGCCTGTCGATGGACCGGTATGCCAGATGTCTGCTCCAGCGGAACCGGTATCAGCAGCGGACCCAGCGGTCGGCCCGCCGGCGCCAACGCTCGCGTCACACGCCGCGAAAACCAATAAGCCCAGGATGCTTGCACGCATGGCCACCCCCTAGAAGCGGACCAGGAATGAGACGCGTTGCGGCACGCCTGCCAGCGTCGCGCCGCCCAAGGGCAGGTCGCGCTGCGGAACGGCCGGCGACAGGGTCCGTTGGCTCTGCAATGTCCAATCGCCGCCCACCAGCTGCATCCAGCCGACCTCGTAGCCGACGCCCATGGTAAAGCGCCAGCGCGAGGCTGGCGTTCGGCTCCAGGTACTCGGTGCCATCACCGCGTCCACACCCAGCGCGGCGACGCCGAGCGGCAAAATTTGCGACCCGTGAAACGACGCGCCGCTTTGGTTGCGCTCGTGCTCGACGTAGGCCGCGCCAAGGCCCACGCGGCCGTAGGTGTGCAACCACGAAGCGATGTCGTGGCCGTAGCGCACGTCCAGCACCGCGGCGTGGCCAAGCGTCGTCGGCTGCGTGCCGGTCTCGGTCGGTCGCCACCAACCAAGACCCACCTGCACGCCTTTGGCCACGGCGCCGTGTGCGCGCAACCAGGCGCCGCCCCACCACTCGTGGTCTAGCAGCGCGACGCCGCTTTTGGTGCCTGCGCGCATCGTCGCCGTCCCGAGGTCGATGCCGATGAGGACCGGTTCACTCGCGGCCGGCGCCTGTGCCATCGCAGGTCGAGCGAGGGCGCACAGCGCAACGGCCAAAGCCAGTCGAATCACTGCGCTCATGGCGCCTCCTGCTGCAAAAGGCCGTCCAGCGCAAACCCTTCGACAAACCGCAACTTGGCGGTGTCCAGGGCGCCTTGTGGCGCTGCCAGTGCCCAGTTGCCCCACCCGCCGCCGCCACCCAGCACTGCGACGCCAGAGGTGCCCAGCGGAACCAGGTGTTGGGCGCCGGTCAGCGCGACGTTGGCGGTGGTGCCGGCGAGCGTGGTCAGGTCAATCCGCGACAGCCGCAGTCCTGTGCTGGTCTCGCCCAGCACGTAGGCTGTCGGTGCCGTCTGCACCGTGGTCGCCAGCACGCCGCGAATGCCGCCCGTGCCTTGAAATTCCGTGATGTTGCCCGTTTGCGGGTTGACCAACGCCAGCGGCGCGGCTGTTGATCCCAGCTGCACCAGCAACAAATGGCTCGCCACGGTCACGCTGGTCACCCCTGCGCTGAAGTCCAGCCGTCGCAGCGCCTTGCCCTTTTTCTTGGGCAGGTCGTCCAGGTCTACCACGTACCCGGCGGCTACGCTCGCACCCGCGAACCAGCCAAACAGCCGTTGCTTGCCATCGTTGCCGGCCACCGCGACGAACTTGGACACCGACACCGCCAGCGGAATCTCCAGACCCGTGCCGGTGCTCGGGTCCAAAAGGCCCAGGGCCTTGCTGCCAAAGTTGGCGGTCAGCGCGCGCAGGCCCTCTTTGGGGTCGAACAGGTGCAGATCCACCGGGTTGGCGCCGGCCGCCACCTGGTCCAGCGTCGCGGTCAGCTGTGCGCCGCCCAGGTCAATCGCGATGTGCACGACGTCGTTCAGCCCCGACGCGACCAGGTACAGGTCCGCCTTGCCGGCGGAAGTGCGAACCAGCGTCCGCGTCGGTGTAATTGCGCTCTGGGTCTGCGCCGACAGCGGCACCGTCAGCGCGCGCACCGTGCCCGCCGGCGTAAAGTCCGCGATGCCAATGCGCCCTTGTGTCTCTGCCCACAGGATGCGGTGCTTGCCATCGGCGGCGTCGATGGGCGCGGTAATTCTGGCGCGCAGCGGGGCCTTGCCCAGCGACGGTAGCGTCGTCAACGTCGGATTGCCTTTGCCAGCCGGCTTGTCGAGGTCGACCAGCGCCACTTCGTCGCTATTGACGAGTGTGGTGCCCAGGCCGCCTTGCTGCGGGTGCCAAAGCGCCACGGCAAGCCCGTCGTCGCTGCTGGCCAGCCCGGCGAACTCCGTCGGCAACGCGATAGTCTTGGTGGTGACCGCGTCGGTGACGGTCAGCACCCGGCCCGTGCTGTCGAGCATCACTGCGCGCTTGCCGTCCGCCGTGACCAGCCGCTGGCTGTCCGTGCGCGCGTAGGCGAGGTGGGTCACCGCCACCTCTGCGCCCTTGGGGGCCAGGATGTCGAGCGTCTTGGCGCCGGCATTGGCAAGCACTACGCCGTTGGTCAGCACTAGCGCCGGTGCGTGCATTCGGTCGGCGGTGTCTGGCGGTTGCGGACAGCCGGCCAAGCTGAGCGCGAGGCTGGCCAACCCCAGCGCCGTGCGCCAGCGGGGTCGGTTGTGGGGGTGTAAGGTGGCCATCTTGCCTCCAGCGCTGCGCGATCGCGGCAGGGTACGCCTTTTTCTGTGCCACGCAATCGCGGCTGGCGCGGTTGTGACGTTGCCGTCATGTTTAGCCCGAGAAAACCGCATACCCCTGCAATTTCAAGGTTATGAACAGACCCCCCCATTGTTCAAGTCCCTGAATTTACAAGATCGGCGCGGCGGCGGAGCGCAGTTGCACGCCCGCGCTGAGAAATCCACAGCAACATCAACGGTCTGAACAAGGCCCCCCACCGTGCCAAGCACCGCTGGTCCGCCGACCAAAGTGGTGTACACTGTGGCGCCCGCAGCCGACCAAGGCCGCGCGCCGAGCCCATCGGAGGATGCACAGCATGGCAACCAGTCTCACCTGCTTGTGCGCGGGCACTCGGCTCGCGCGGTTCGCAATGGCCCTTGCGCTCGCGGGTGCGGGCGCGCTGCTTGCGGCGGTACCGGCGAGCGCCGCGGTTCCGGCGACAGCGCTCATCGAAGGCGCATTGGCCACCTCGGGCGGCGCTCCGGCAGCGGACGGCAATTACGGGGTCAAGCTGGGCCTGTACAAAGAGGCGATCGGCGGCTCCGCACTGTGGAGCGAGCAGGCCAGCGTCGCCGTCGCGACTGGACAGTTTCAGCACGCGCTCGGCTCCGCTGCGCCGTTGGGTCAGGCGGTACTGCTCCAGGCCGCGTACATCGGCATCGCCGTCGGCTCGGACCCGGAACTGCCGCGCAAGCCCCTGCACGCCGTGTTGTATGCCGCGCGCGCCGGAACGGCTGAGGCCATCGCCTGTTCGGGTTGCATCAGCACCGCACATTTGGACGCCGGGCTGCAAGGTGATTTGAAAAACGCCGTCAAAGCCAGCGACCTCGCCGACGTTGCCAAGTCCGGGGCTTATGCCGACCTGCAAGGCCTGCCCAACCTCGCCAGCTACGCCAAGACCGCCGACTTGAAGAAGGTGGCGCTGACTGGCAGCTACACCGACTTGAGTGGACTGCCGGTGATGGCCAAGGTCGACTCGGCCTGTGGCACCAACCTGGTCGTCAAGGGCATCAAGGCCGACGGCAGCCTCGACTGCACCGCGGGCGGCGGCGGTACGCTACCGGCAGACGGCATTGACGACGTGTCGAATGGGCTGATTTTCAATACCTTTGTCGACAGCAAGGCGGGGACCTCCGACGTGCAGATTCCCGATTTCGCCGGCCCCGGCATCACCGACACCCTGGACTTCCCGGACATCGGCACGGCGCAAAAGCTCTGGGTTGCCATCAACTTGCAGAACTCCGACATCAGCGCCATCAAGATCGAACTCTATGGCCCGGGCATGTCGGCGCCCTATGTCGTGTACGGCGGCGGCAAGAGCGGGAACTCCTTCAACCTCAAGTTCAACGACGACACCCCGCTCGCCCAGGGCGACATGAACAAAGACTGGCTCGGCAAGAACCTCAAGGGCCTGTGGTCGCTAACGGTCAAGGACAGCAAGGACAACGTGACCGGCAACATCGACGGCAAGTTCAACTGGTCGATCAACGTGCAGACCTTGTCGAACAAGAAGATCCAGATCAAGGGCGACCTCATCGTCGACGGCAAGATTCTGTCCGGCGGCAATGACTTGCTGCAGGCCTCCGCCGACTTCGCGATTTGCAGCACTACCGCTGCGCCTGACGCCTGCACCGCGAGCTTCTCCAAGGCGCGCATTTTCATGGACGCTGCCAAGCACTGCGCTTCGCTCAAGGCCGACATCTGCACCGACAGCCAGTCGTTTGCAGCGCGCCGCCAAACGATCTTTGCCATCGGACCTGGTTGGACCGCGTCCTTCGCGGACAACGACGGCGGCAAGTGGAGCGCCGCCAACGGCGGCACTGCGGACGACCATCCGCCGACCTCGCTGTACATGACGCCTTGCTGCAAGAACGTCACGCCACCGCAGCCGGGCGAACAGAAGGTGAGCGGTATTCGCGTCTTGAAGGTGAACAACAACAACAACGCGACCTGGGAGCAGGCTGTCGACGCCTGCATGGCCGTCAACGCCGACCTGTGCGACAAGGGCAGCTACTACGTATTGCGGCAAAACGGCATCGTTTCCGCCAAGATGTGGGCAAGCGACCACTCGGACAACGACAGCAACTACAGCTCGAGCGCCATCAGCAACGTCCAGGATGACCCCAGCCCCAACGACCAGCACGGCTATGCCTGCTGCGCCACCGATCGGACCACGCTGGCCTGTCCGCCGCCCAATATCGAAGTCGCCGGCGTGTGCGTGGCCAAGATCTTCAACAGCAACAGCTATGCCTTCACCACCGCGGCATCGTCGTGTGCGAGCATGGGCGCGCGCTTGTGCTCGGTGGCGCAGACCGCGGTGTTGCGGCAGGCCGGGCAGGTCACGGCTAGCGCCAGCTGGACCGCCTCGCACAGCGACAACGACGGCCAGTATCCGAGCGTTGGCGTGGGTACTGGCGTCAGCGACGACTCGTCCGACGGCCAGGGCTTTTCCTACGCTTGTTGCTTCTAGCGCACCAGTCTTGAATTCGGCGGCGGCGGGCGGCCGCAAGGGGGCAATGCATGGGGCAGCGTTTTGCTTTTGTGCGCGCGGTGGTTGTGGCGGGTGCCCTGCTGGCTGCGCTGCCCGCCCAGGCACGGCGGCCATTTGAGAACACCGACCTGTTCACCGGTCACAGCATTCGCCAGTCGAGCAAAGACCGCCGGCTGGCGGCGGGCGTCAACCTGCACGCGGCCCCCGTGCCGTACGTAGCGCGCAAGGCGCTGACGCAAGCCGTGAGCGCGGCCAAATCGGTGTATCCCGACGCCGAGGCAATGGTAAGCGTGCTCGAAAAGAGCGACTCGGCTAAAGTGCACGCGCTTGCCGCCGCCAAAAACGTCGATGGGACCAAGAAGCAGCTGCGCGACGACATGAAGAAGGCCGGGGTCACGCCAACTGCCGCGCAGACCAAAGCCATCGACAACATCAGCGCCAGCAACATCGAGCAGGTCGAAGCCATCAGCGCGGTCGCCATGGGCCAGGGCAGCGACGGCGCGTTCGTGTTTGGCCTCGAGCCTTGGGCTGAGTACAACTTTGGCACCTGGGACGTAACCGCGGCGTTGCCGGTCGCCGGTTTTACCAGCAGCGACGGCAGCAAGTTCAGCGTTGGCAACCTCAACCTCGATGTGCGCGCTGGCTCGCGCAAAAGCCTGATTGGCGCGGGTGGCCTGTATCTGCCGCTTGCGATTGGCTGGACCGGCGGCTTGTCGCTGTACCTGCCCACCGGCACCAGCGATGCCAACCAGGTCGCGCTCTCCAACGTGCTGGTGCTGCCCAAGTACCTGCACGAGTACATGTCGATCCAGCCCTACGGAATCTTTGGCGCCGAGGCTCTGATTTTCAGTGCGCAATTGCGTTTGGAGTACACGCACATGCTGGCGCTGCGCGGCAACCCGGCGTTTGACAATGTCGGCTACCTCAATTGGGCGGCGTCGCTGGTCACGCGCGCCTGGATCGTTGACCTGGTCGCGGAATTCGATGGTCTCAAAGAGGTGTACAACGCCCCGGCCATGAACGACATCTTCGCGACGCTCGGTGGCCGCGTGGGCCTGGGGCCGGTGCGTCTGGGCTTGGGCGCGCGGCTGCCGATTACCACGCCGAGCGCCACTGCCAGCGAGCGCAGCTTTGGCGTGTCGTTCGCCAACTTCGCGAAGTTCAATATCCTTTTGCAGGGGTTCCTGACCTTTTGAGCTTGGCTTGCCTATCGCAACGGACCGCGCCGGAGCACCGTGAACGCCCGCATCGCCGACCCCTTGGGCCTGCAGGCCACCGCAGCGCATGGACGCGGCACGCTGCGCAATCCAGCCGGCCGCTTCGAGCCGCGCCAGACGCTTGCCTTTGACGACGGCTGGGGCGAAGAACCCGTCCCGGCTGCACCGCAGACTGTGGTGACCGACGAGCACGGCAGGTCGGCGCTGACCTACAACGAGTCGCCCGACCTGGACTTCGACCGCACGCTGAACCCCTACCGCGGCTGCGAGCACGGC
>SXRM01000020.1 GCA_005792545.1 Pseudomonadota bacterium
CGCCCAGACTGCCTTCAAAGTGTCTGTAAATCAGCGGCCTTACATGACGACCACACATAACCGAACAGGCATGTCGCCAACCAGTTGATTCTGCTAGCTATGCCTTCGTGGTCAAGCGCACTCTCTGCGATCTGCGCCCACACGGCGCTTGAAGTGGCGGCGGACAACGAAGCGCGCTACCGTGCCAGCGAGGCGCGCGCCAGGGCCATCGTCGATGCGCTGCCCGACATCCTGTTTCGTCAGCGCCGCGACGGCACATACGTAGACTACGCTGTCCCTGACAACGACGAATTGTTTGCGCCGCCCGAGGTATTTCTGGGCAAAAAGACGCACGACGTGTTGCCCCCGCACTTGGCAGATACGGTCACCGCGGCGTGTGCACGCGCATTTGCTACCGGCCAACTGCAACGTATCGAGTACCAGCTCGCGATTGCCGATACCGTATCCGATTACGAAGCCCGCATTGTGCCGATCGGCGAAGAGGAGACCTTTGCCCTGGTGCGCAACATCACGGCAGCCAAGCGCGCCGAGCAGGCGCTGTTGGCGTCACTTCGCGAAAAAGAAGTCCTCCTCAAGGAAATCCACCACCGCGTCAAGAATAACCTGCAGGTGATTTGCAGCCTGCTCAACCTGCAAGCGCTGCGTATGGACGATCTGGCGGCGCGCGCCGCGCTGACCGACTGTCAGAATCGCGTGCTGTCGATTGCGCTCGTTCACGAAAAGCTCTATCAATCCAAAGATTTGTCGCACATCGACGCGCGCAACTACTTGGAAAGCCTGCTGGCCAGTGTGCGCCATGCCAACAATTGCGAGCCGCGCGGCATCGCCGTCGATCTGCAGGCGGACGACGTGCAACTCAATGTCGACGCGGCGATTTCCTGCGGTCTCATCGTGCACGAACTGGTCACCAACGCCATCAAGCACGCCTTCGTCGGTCGCCGCCAGGGCTATGTCCGCGTGGCGATTTTGCGGCACAATGGCAACCAGCTGGCGTTGTCGGTCGCCGACGACGGCGTCGGCATTTCGGCCAGCGGCACGCCCAGCGAACCGCACGCCCTTGGCTTGGACCTTGCCCACGCGTTCGCCCGTCAGCTTGGCGGTGAGCTGCACAGCCACGTCGACGGTGGCACCCACTTTGAGTTGCGGTTTCGCGTCGCCACGCCCGGGAGCCCATCGTGAACGAACACCATGGCAGCACCATCTTGGTGGTCGAGGACGAGCGCCTGGTCGCCTTGGACCTGCAGCGCAGCTTGGAGCGCATGGGCTACATCGTTCCGGCGACGGCTGCGACTCAAGAAGAGGCGGTCGCGGCTGCGCGGGCGCACTCGCCCGATCTCGTGCTGATGGACATCCGTCTGGCGCAGCAGGACGACGGCATTGCCGCCGCGGTCGCGCTGCGCGAGGACCGCGACGTACCGGTGGTGTTCTTGACCGCGTACGCAGACACGGTCACGGTCGAGCGCGCGCGGACAGCGCATCCCTACGGATACCTGGTCAAGCCCATCCTTGCCGAAGAACTGCGCAGCACCGTCGAAGTTGCGCTGTACCGCCACGCGATGGAAACGAAATTGCGTCAGCGGGAGAAGTGGTTTGCCACCACGCTGCGTGCGATTCGCGATGCGGTCATTGCCGTCGACGCGGTCGGCCGGGTCACGTATGCCAACCCAGCCGCCGAGGCGCTGACCGGCACTGCGGCCCTCGACGCCGTCGGTCGGCCGATCGGGGACACCTTTCGCTTGCTCGATGAGCGCACACGAGTGCCAGTCGCCGCACCCCTTGGCTCGGCGCTCCGGCCCGACAGGCCGACTGCTGACGACGCGCCGTTATCTGCGGCACTAAAGCGGGCCCATGACGAGCTGCCGATCGAGCAGTCCGTGGCGCCGATTGTCGATGACCGCGGCGAGGTGTTGGGCGCCGTTACCGTCTTTCGCAGTGTGGTCGACCAACGCCAGATGCAGCAGCGCCTGGTCATGGCCGACCGCATGGCCTCGTTGGGCACGCTCGCTGCCGGCGTCGCCCACGAAATCAACAACCCGTTGACTGTAATTCTGTCAGGCGCAACGGCCATGGCGCAGCGCTTCAACGAACTACAGCGGGGATGCGAAGCCGGCCGTGCGGTCGATGCAGATGGCCTGGCAAGGCTGGCTGAGGCCAGCGAAATGGCCCACGAGATCGAAATGGCGGCTGACCGCGTTTCCCGCATCATCTCGGATCTGAAGCGGTTTGCACTGCCGGCCGATGATTCTCACACCCCAACAGATATCCGCAAAGCGCTCTCGTGGGCGTTGCGGATCGTCGCCAACGAAGTGCGCCCGCGTGCCAAGCTGACCACCATCTTCGAAGCCGTGCCGGCCGTCAATGGCTCGGAAATGCGCTTGGGGCAGGTTTTCGTCAATCTACTGACCAACGCCGTGCACTCCATCGAGGAAGGCGATGCCGATCACAACGAAGTGCGGGTGCGCACCTATACCTCACGCGACGGCCACGCCGTGGTGACCATAGCCGACAGCGGTTGCGGCATGTCGCCTGATGTGCTGCGCCGCGCATTCGAGCCATTCTTCACCACTCGACCGCCCGGCGCCGGCGCCGGCCTGGGGCTGGCCATCGCAAATGCCATCGTGCAGTCCATCGGCGGCAGCATCGCGGTGGACAGTACGCCGGGCTCTGGCAGCGTCTTTCGGGTCACCGTGCCGCCATCGCCGGTGCGCACGAACCCGACACCCAAAGGCTTGCCGGTGGCGGTTGCCCAGCCGTTGCGCGGCCGCATCCTCATTGTCGACGACGAACCATCGATCCTGCGCACGATCAAGCTCTCGCTGGCCGGCAGCCACCAGTTGACGCTGGCCAACGACGGGCCATCCGCCTTGGCATTGCTGCTGGGCGAGCAACCCTTTGACCTGGTGCTCTGTGACTGGTTGATGCCCGAGATGTCCGGCGCCGAGTTGTATGAAGCCGTCGCTGAGCGCGCGCCGACCATGGCCGAGCGCTTCGTGTTCTTGACCGGCGGCGCCTTTACACCCAAGTCGGTCGACTTTCTCGATCGCCTGCCCAACACCAAGCTTGCCAAGCCGTTCAACCCGCGCGACCTGGCGCAAGTGGTGCAGAGCATGCTTGTGCGCCTCGGTGTCCACGCCTCGTGAGACGGGCCCTTGTAGCTGCCGGCGCAGTGCTGCTGTTGGGCGCAGCGGTCGCCGTGGTCGGGGTCGCAGCCGAACCGGCACGGCCTAGCCACATGCTGCTGGTCAGCATTGACGGTCTGGCCTGGCAGCGTCTGGGGCCGGTGCTGCCGCGACTGCCGGTGCTGCGCGGTCTGGTCGAGTCCGGTGCCAGCGGGCCGCTACAGAGCGTATTTCCTTCGATGACCTGGGCCGCGCACGCGTCCATCGCGACCGGCCGCAATCCAGGCGGACACGGCGTGCTCGGCAACCGCTATTACGACCGGCAGCACGATGATCTGGTCGAAACCTGGCAGCGCGACGCCACCATCCTGCGCGCGCCGGCCGTTTGGCAGGTGGCAAAGGCGGCAGGCTGGTCGACCGCGGCGCTGTTGTGGCCGCAGACCTCGCGCGCCCAGGGGCTGGACTGGCAGGTGCCCGAGGTGTACGGGCAGCGCAACTTCGAGTCGGGCAGCACACCGGGGTTGCTTAGCCAGTTGCAGTCGCAAGTCGGGCTGCCAGTCGGCCACATTGGCAAGCTCGGCAGCGACGAGGCGTTTCTGCTCGATTCGTGGGTCCGCGACGCCGCGGTTTGGCTGGTCGAGACCAAAAAGCCGCGGCTGGCCCTGGTGCACTTCTTGTCCGTCGATACCTTCTCGCACAGCTGGGGCCCGGGTGCTGTCGAGCCACGCTGGGGCCTGGAGCTGGTGGATCGCTACTTGGGCGACGTCCTCGCCGCGTACCAGCGCGCCGGCCTGCGCGACAAGCTGGTCGTGTGCGTCGTCAGCGACCACGGGTTCTTGGAACTGACCGAGGCGTTCTCGCCGTGGGAAGCGCTGCAGGCCGCACCGCTCAAGCCCGCGGAAAAATCGCTCATCCGCTTTGCGATCAACGGTCAAGCCGTGTTCGTCTCGACCCGCGGCGCGCCCATCGTCCAAACGCCGCCGCCGTCGCCACCGCCCAAGGGCAAGAAGGCCAAGCCGCCAAAGCTGACGCCTGCGGAATCGGCGTTGACCAAGCTCAAGGCCTACCTGCGCGAGCAGCCGCAGGTCGAGGGCATCGTCGAGCAGGACCAGTTCGCGGACTTAGGCCTCGGCTCGCTGGCCGACGACCCCAACCTGCCCGAGTTCATTGCTGTCCTGCGGCCCGACGTCCAGGCCGTGCAGGGCACCCGCCCGGCGCCGCGCGGCAAGGTCCTGGTTGGCGGCCACGGCTACCATCCCAGCCATCCGCCGCTGCTGGGCGCCTTCATTCTGGCCGGACCCGGGGCTCGGCGCCTGCAAGTCAAGGACATGCGCGCTATCGACGTGGCACCCACGCTGGGCCGGCTGTTTGGCTGGACCTGGCCGGGGCAGGTCGACGGGACACCACGCCAGGATCTGATCGCGGCGCCCTGACCGTCCCGTTTGCGCGCCACGCGATGGCGCCCTACCTTGGTCGCCTGCCGGCCAAACGCGCCGCCCGGACCCGATCATGTGGGACGCCATCCTCGCATTTGCCCGAGACTATGGGCTGTTTTTCGCCAAGACCGTCACTGTGCTGCTGGCGATCCTCGTCGTGTTGGGGCGCCTGGGGGCGCTCGTGCGCGGCGCCCGCGAGACCGCCGCTCGCTTGCACGTTCGCCGCCTCGACCGGCGACTGCGGCACCTGGCCCGCGCCATCGACGCGCGCCTGCTGGGCAAGAAAGCTTGGAAGGCGCTGGCCAAAGCCGACGAGGCCGCGGAGGCTGCCGCGACCAAGCTCCGCGACGCAGGCGACCGCAAGCGCCTGTACGTCCTGGACTTTGCTGGCGACATCCGTGCCAGCCAGGTCGATGACTTGCGCCAGGAGGTCACCGCGATTCTCGGCGCCCGCCGCGCCGGCGACCGCGTGTTGCTGCGGCTGGAGAGCCCGGGCGGTGTCGTGCACGGCTACGGCCTTGCCGCATCGCAGCTCCAGCGCCTGCGCGACGCCGGCGTCGAACTGGTTGTCGCCGTTGACAAGATTGCTGCGTCCGGCGGGTACCTCATGGCTGCGGTCGCCAACCGCATCGTCGCCGCACCGTTTGCCCTGGTCGGATCCATCGGCGTCGTCGCCCAGATGCCCAACCTGCACAAGCTGCTCAAAAAGCACGACGTCGACATCGAACTGCTCACAGCCGGCAAGTACAAGCGGACGCTGACGGTTTTCGGCGAGAACACCCCCGAGGGCCGGGCGCAGTTCCAGCGCGACCTCGATCAGACCCACCAGTTGTTCCAAGCCGTCATCGCCCGCCATCGCCCCGACGTTGCGCTGGACGAAGTCGCCGACGGTCGGGTGTGGTATGGCAGTCAGGCCAAGGAAATCGGCCTCATCGACGAGCTCGGCACCAGCGACGACTTGTTGGTGCAGGCGTCCGCCGACCACGATGTCGTGCAGGTGCGGTGGCGCGGTCGGCCGGCGCTCGGTGCCCGCCTGCAGGCGTGGACGGCAGCGACGGCCGGCGCGGCGTTCGGGCGCGTGCTGGACTTGCTGTGGGCGCGCCAGGTGCAAGGTCCTCGGTAGCCACGGCTGCGTGAATCGGCGCGCAAGCGGGCTCGTTGGCGAAGCAATCTGCCGGCCCCCTTGTCGGCCGGTCTGATTTGGCCGATACTTTTGCACCCCGATTTTGGAGACCAACCATGCGCTTTTTCTTGAATACCCGACCAGTCATCGCCGCGGCGCTGCGCCTTGCCGCACTGTGCGCGGTCGCGACTGCCGCCCAATTCGCTGCTCCTGCTCCCGCAGCCGCTGAGGCCAACTGGGAGTTCGTGGGCGTCATCGACGGCGTCAAGGTCTGGCGGCGCGAGTCGCCCGACTCGCCGCTGTTTTCGTTCAAGGGTGAAGTGACGGCCGACGTGCATATCGGCAAGATCCTTGCGATCTTTCTGGATCGCAACCAACGCAAGCACTGGGTCGACCGCTTCGACGACACCAAGGAGTTGGAGAAACCGAACCCACTGTCCGAGACCTACTGGATCAAGTTCAAGCTGCCGATCGGCATCAGCAACCGCGACTACGTGCTCAAGGCCGACGGCACCGCGGATCCGGCAAACGGCTTGTTCCTGGCCAAAATCAAGAGCGTCGAGCACCCCAAGGCGCCGGTCAACGACTGCTGCGTGCGTGCCGAAGCCAAGGGCACCTACTACCGCTTTGAAGCGCAAAAGGGCGTTGAAAAGACCCGGTTGGTCGTCGAGGTTTCGACCGACCCCAAGGGCATGCTACCCAACTGGCTGGTCAACCTCATCCAGAAAAGCTGGCCGAGCAAGACCTTGAATGGCCTGGTGCGCCGCGCCAATTCCGCAGGCATCGTCCCGCTGCCCGAATACGCCGGCTGGCACGCGCGGCCGTAGGCGCTACCCCGAGAATTGCCGCCCTGGATTGTTGCGGGGTGGCCGCGGTGCTCAGATCGCCGGCGCTGGCTCTTGGTCGAGCAGTTCCGGATTCTCCAACAGCTTGATGCACTCGCGGGCCAGGATCGACGCCTGAAAGCCGTCAATCACCCGGTGGTCTGCCGCCAACGACAGCGGCAGCAGCGGCCGAATCACGATCTGGCCGTCGCGCACCACCGCGGCGTCGAAGACGCCACCCACCAACACGACACCCACGCTGCGCGCATTGGTGAATAGCGGCGCATAGGCGTAGCGGATGCCGTGCATTCCCAATGACGTCACCATCAGCGACCCAAACGGGTCGTCGGGCATGCCGGTCCAGCGCAAGTCGAGTCCCCAGTCCAGGTTGAGCCACGCCAGCAACCGCATGACTTTTTTGGCGACAAACGGCGGGATGCGCGCGATGGTCGACTTGATCTGGGCCAGCTCCGGGTCTTGGCGGGCGCGGATCTTGGCGGCCTTTTCGGCAAGCTCGCGGCCGATATCCTCGATCTTCTTGGTGTCGGCTTTGCGGATGATGGCGCCCGACAAGTCAGCGCCCTGCACCTGACCGGCCTTTTCGCTGGGAACCGCCACCTGCAGAAACACATCGACGTCGCGCCGTTGCCAGATGGCGCCCCGGCGGATCATGCAGTTCAGGCCAGGGTAGCTGCGCAGCACCATCGCCATGGCGCGCGCCACGGCGTGGGTGTAGGTCAGCTTCTGGCCAGTTTCTGCGCGCTTGCGCTCGAGCCACGGCCCCAACGCACTGACGTCGATGTCGGTCATGCCGTAGATAGTCGGATCGGTGGGCGCGTCCCAGGTGATGGCGGCCAGGATGCGGAAGGCCGAGATGTGGTCCGGCTTGAAGTAGCGGGGCGTCGTAGGCTCAGACATGACCGGACTCCAAGGTTGGGCCGGGCGATTGTGGCCGAGGCGGGCCGCCGGGCGCAACCGCCGCCAGGGCCGCCAATCGCGGTGCACACTTGAAAAGCGTCTGCCACTTGCGGTATTGCGATCTCCGGGGCACCGCTGCGCCTGTTTGCGCCAGCGCGTCGCCAGGGGGCATGATGAGACGCTACAAACTGCACGACTTGCTACGCGCGGCCGCCGCGACCTTTTTGGCCGCCAATGCCTGCAGCAGTGCCACCAACGCGGCCGGCACGGGGACGGCTGCCGACGGGAACGCACTCGGCGACACTGGCAGCCAGGACGCCGCAGCAGACACTTCTGCGCCAGACACCGTCGCCGATGCCGCGGTTGACGCAGCCACTGACGTCGCCGCGGATGGTGCTGCGGATGCCGCGGTCGACGCTGCCGCGGATGCCGCCAAAGAAGTCGCCGCCGACACTGCGCCAGACGTTCCGGCTGCGGACACGGCCAAGGATATCGCGATCGACGTGGCACCAGATGTCGCTGCCGATGTGCCCAAAGACACCGGCAAACCGGCGGGTCCGTTTGCGTGTGTCGATCCGCAGCCGATCATCAGCAAGGGCATCGACACCGGCGTCGACGTCTGCAAGAGCGGCATGCTGCGGCGGCGGCAAGTCGTGCAGTGCCCGTCGGTCCTGCCCGAAGTTGGCAAAACCTGCACCGGCGGCGGCGGCGGTGGTCCAGCCGGCGAGTGCACCACCGACGCCGACTGCACCAACAAGGTCAAGGGCGGCCACTGCGAAAAATCGCTCGGCCCGGGCGACTGGTGCTACTGCGCGTCGTCGTGCGAGACCGACGCCGACTGCGGCGCGGGTTCGGTCTGCCTGTGCGGGCCCAAGTTCGGCACCTGCGTGGCCGCCAAGTGCAACAGCAGCGCCGACTGCACGGTGGGTGACTGCGTGTCGTACATCAACAACCCGGGCTGCGGTTCGACGGCGTTGGTCTGCGAGAGTGGCACCGACAGCTGCGGCGCCAACAGCGACTGCAAGCCCGGCGAGGAGTGCACCTGGACACCCAACAAGGGCAAGCACTGCACGCCGCCGTTGTGCGCCATCGGCCGACCGTTTGCGATTGACGGTCAGTGGCAGACCGCGGAGGTGGTCGCGCGGGCCGACTGGTCGTCGCCGCAGACTCTGGCGAACCTCGATCCGCAGCTGCGTCAACGCCTTGCCGACCACTGGCAAGCCGCTGCGCAAATGGAGCACGCCTCAGTCGCCGCTTTCGCCCGGCTGACCCTTGAGTTGCTCGCCGCTGGTGCACCGCCGCACCTGCTGTCGGCCGCGCAACAGGCCGGCATCGACGAAGTGCGCCACGCTCAAGCCTGCTTCGCGCTGGCGCAGCGCTGCGACGGTCAGGTGCGCGGTCCGGGTCCGCTGCATGTCGGCGGGGCGCTGTTGCACGTGTCGCTGGCCGAGATCGCGGCAGCCGCCGTGGTCGAAGGCTGCGTCTTCGAGACCTCGGCGGCGCTGGAGGCGCGCGTCGCGGCCACTCAGGCGAGCGATCCGGCGGTGCGGCAGACGCTGCAGGCCATTGCTGACGACGAGGCCCGCCACGCGGAGCTGTCGTGGGATATCGTCCGCTGGGCGCTGAGCGCGGGCGATGAGGCCGTGCAGGTCGCGGTACAAGGCGCGTTTGACCGCGGTATCGCCGATCTGCGCGCCAGCGACACCGGTGCTGATGTCGAACCCGGCCACGGTGTGGTGGCCGGCCACGCGCTGCGCAAGCTGCGGCACCACGCCATCGACGAGATCATTGCCCCGGCGCGCCGGCGGTTGGTGGGCTAGTCGTCTGCCCCTTGCCCCTTGCCCCGCGCCCCTTGCCCCGCGCCCCTTGCCCCACTACTATGACGCGCTGCGTCACCCGATCGCAAGCGGTGACGCCGATCGACCCGTGCCAGCCTGGTCGGTCCCTCCCACTGCCCTGCCTGCCCGTCCGGGTCGGCGCGATGCCGCCATGAGCAACGCCCTGCACTACAAGTCCAACCTGCGCGACATACAGTTCAACTTGTTTGAGGTCAGCGATATCGCCAACGGCGTACTCGGCCACGGCGAGTTTGCGTCGCTGGACGAAGAGACCGCCCGCCAAGTGCTTGCGGAGGTCGACAAGCTGGCCCGGTCCGAAATCGCCGCCAGCTTCTACGAGGCCGATCGCGATCCCTTGCGGCAGGCACCCGACGGCAGCGTGCTGCTGCCCGCGTCGCTCAAGAAGTCACTCAAAGCCTACTACGACGCCGGGTTTGGCGGCCTGGAACTGCCCGAGCACATGGGCGGCATTGGCGCCCCGCCTTCGCTGATTTGGGGCGCCTTCGAGCTGATTGCCGGCGCCAACCCTGCGGTTTCGTTCTACTTGTTCGGCACGTTCATCGCCAAAATCATCGATCGCCTGGGCACTCCGGAACAGAAGGCGCGGCTGCTCAAGCCCCACGTCGAGCAGTGCTGGGGTGGCACGATGGTCCTGACGGAACCCGACGCCGGCAGCGACGTCGGCGCGGGTCGCGCCAAAGCCCGCCACATCGAAGGCGACTTGTGGGAAATCGAGGGCACCAAGCGCTTCATCACCAACGGCGACTTCGACTACCCAGCCAACATTGTCCACCTCGTGCTCGCCCGGCCAGAGGGCGCCGACGTTGGCACCAAGGGGTTGTCGCTGTTCATCGTGCCCAAGATCTGGGTCAACGCAGACGGCAGCCTCGGCGAGCCCAACGGCGTGCGGGTCAGCAAGGTCGAAAAGAAGATGGGCATCAAGGCCAGCTCGACCTGCGAGCTGGTGTTTGGCGAGGACCGGCCGGCGCGTGGACTGCTGATGGGCAACGTGCACGACGGCATCCGGCAGATGTTCCACGTCATCGAGAATGCGCGGATGGCCGTGGGCATGAAGTCGATGGCGACGCTGTCGACGGCGTACCTGAACGCCCTGGATTACGCCAAGGTGCGCGTGCAAGGCGCCGACCTGCCCGAGGCCGCCAACAAGCGCGCGCCGCGGGTGCGGATCATCCAGCACCCCGACGTCAAACGGATGCTGATGAGCTGCAAGGCCCACGCCGAGGGCATGCGGGCGCTGGCCTTCTTTACGGCCAACATCCAGGATCAGGTCGAGCTGCTGGGCGGCCACGGTGACAGCCGCGCCGACGAGCTCGACAAGCTCAACGACCTGCTGTTGCCGCTGGTCAAGGGCTGGAACAGCGACCGCGGCTACGAGCAGCTGGGCATCGCGCTACAGATCATCGGCGGGTCGGGGTATGTCCAGGACTATCCCTTCGAGCAGTACATCCGCGACCAGAAGATTGATTCGCTGTACGAGGGCACCACCCACATCCAGTCGCTCGACCTCATCTTTCGCAAGATTGCGCGCGACGGTGGCGAGACCTTGCAAGCGCTGGCCGGTCGGGTGCAGACCACCCTGGAGGCCGAAGAAGGCGGCGCGGACCTCGCCGAAGAGCGCAAGCTGCTCGCCAAGGCGCTCGGCGACCTCAACGGCATGCTGATGGCGCTGCTGGGCAAGCTCGGCGAGTCGCCGTACCACGTCGGCTTTCAAGGCAACCGCGTGCTGCTGGCGCTGGCCGACGTCGTGGTGGCCTGGCTGCTGGTCCGGCACGCCGCGATCGCATTGCGCAAGTTGCCGACGGCCAAAGCGAGCGACAAGCCGTTCTATACCGGCAAGATCGCGTCGGCGCGCTGGTGGTGTCGAAATGCCTTGCCGGGCGTGACGCTGGCGCGCAAGATGGTCGAGGCTTCTGACCTCGGGCTGATGGACGTCCCTGAAGAGGCCTGGTAGCCGTCCGTCGGCAACCCGTTGACCGCAGCGCGAAGGCGAGTCGGCCGTTGGTCGCGAGGACACTAGGATGGCGAATCTACTACCGATGGCCCGCTGCGCCGCCTGTGTCGCCAACGAGACGCCCTACGGGTGGTGGATTCTGTCGGCCGCGGTGCTGGTTGCGTCGCTCGCCGCTGCGGGCCTGGTCATCTGGCGGGACCTGCGCCATCAAGACCGCTGGCGGCAGCCCCTGTAATCAAGAACTGGCGCCAGTAGTCCGCCGCTGGCCTTGCACCACGTCGATCGCCACTGCCACCGTCATATCGCCGAGCACGTTGACCACGCTGCGGCAGCGGGCAATCAGCCAGTCCACGCTCAGCAGCAGCGGAATCGCCTCGACCGGCAGGTGCACGGCGCCCAGCACCAGCGCCAGCGAGATAATGCCGGCCTCCGGAATTCCGCCAACGCCAATCGTCGCGGCGACGCAGATGACCGCGGTCAGCAATTGTTCGGCGAGGCTCATCTGGACACCGAGCGCCTGCGCCAAGAACAAAACGGCCACCACCTCGTAGAGCAAGATACCGTCGTTGTTGAAGTTGGTGCCGACGCACGCGCTCAAACGCGCGGCGCCGGGCGTGGTCCCGATCTCGTCCAAAGCCTTGAGCGTCATCGGCAAGGTGGCCAAGCTGCTGTTGACGCCAAACGCGTACACAACTGGATCGCGGGCCGCGCGCCAAAAGCGACCGACGCCGATCCGCGCAACGGCGACCACCCAGCCGTGGTAGACCAGTAGCACATGCAGCGCCATGCCACCCAGGCACACCAACAAGTAGGCCAGCAGGCCGCCCACCAGGCTAGTGCCGTGCTCGCCAAACACCTTGGCCACGCTCGCAAAAACCGCGATCGGCGTCAGGCGCACGATCCACTCCAAGGCCCGCGTCACCAGGCGCAGGCCGCGCGCTGCCAGTTCGGGCAACTGCGCGAGCGGTGTTCCCGCCTGGATGCCCGGTCGGAGCATGAGCCACAGCGCGCCCAGTGCGACGGCTGCGATGATGGCGACCACCATCGGGCTCTTCGCCATCATGGCCAGCGCTTGGGTCGGCGACGCATCGGGCGCGCGAAATGTCTTGCCGCCCAGGTGGGCGAGGTCGGCGCCGCGCAGGTCCATCCACTGGCCCGGGTGCAGCGTGTTGGAGATGACTAGCCCAATGCCCACCGCGCACAGTCCGTTGCCGATCGCCACGCCAAACAGCGCCGCCACGCCCTTGCCGTGAAAGGCCTGCTGGGCGAAAGCGTCGAAAATCGCCAGGAAAATCAGTGGCACGGCCAGCCACTTGATCACCTCGACGATCCACTTGGCGATCGCCGCCACCGGCGCAACCTGCTTGCCGAGCCACAATCCCAGCGCGGCGCCAATCAGCATCGCCACCAGGGTCTGCACGTACAGCGGCCAGCGCCAAGGCAAAAGCGTCGACTCGCGCGCTGTCATCGCAGTCTTTCGCCCAGCCAACGCGCGGCTTTGAGCCACTCGGCCCGCGCCGCCGGCAACCCGAGCATGTTGACCCAGCCGTGCAGCAACCCGGTAGCGTCCACCAGTTCGACCGGCGTGCCGGCCTGGCGAAGCCGTTCCGCGTAGGCCAGCCCCTCGTCGCGCAGCACGTCTTCGGGCGCACTGCTCAAGTAGGTCGGCGCCAGCCCGCTCAGGTCTTCGGCGAGCAACGGCGACACGTCAGGCCGGTGCCGCTGCGTCGCTTCGGGCACGAATGCCGCAATGAAATAGCGCATCCGCGCCGCCGTCAGCACGTGACCTTTGGCAAAGCGCTCGTAGCTGTCGGATTCGCGGTTGAGGTCCACCACCGGGTAGACCAGCAGCTGCGCGCGCAGGTTCAGGTCGCGACACCGCCGGGTCACAACCGCCGCCAGATGGCCGCCCGCGCTTTCGCCGCCGACCGCAATCCGCCGCGGGTCGCCGCCGACCTCTGCGGCACTTGCCGCCAGCCAGCGCACCACCGCCGAGCAGTCGTCGATCGCCGCTGGAAAACGGTGCTCCGGCGCGCGCCGGTAGTGCACCGACACCACCAGCGCGCGGGCTTCGTTGGCGAGCAGCCGGCACGGCACGTCATGGGTGTCCAGATCGCCCTCGACCCAGCCGCCACCGTGAAAGTAGGCCACCACGGGCAGCTCGCCTTCGCAAGGCCGGTAGATGCGCACAGGCACGCCAGCAATGTCGCGATCGTGCACGGCGAGGCACGCAGTCGGCTTGCCGATGAGCCACGGCGCCTGCTTCATGGCGCGCTTGAGCGCTGCGCGCGCCGACTCGGGCGGCGCGTCGACGGGCGGCGAGGTCCAGGCAAAAACCTGCGCAATTGCACGAATGTACCAGAAGGCCATCGTCAGCGTTCCCGACCCGGGGCTGGCGCGGGCTCCGGTTGCTGGCGCAGGCTTTCCAGTGCTTGCCGCAGCTGCGCCTCGGCCGCTTCGGCGCGCTGCGACGCCTGCTGCGCTTGCGTCGCTGCCTGCTGGGCACGCTGATGCGCTTCGTTGGCCTTGCGGCCGGCTTCGGCGGCAGCCGACTCGGCGGCGCGGACGCGCGACTCTGCCTGAGCAACGCGCGCTTCGGCGTCGGACGCTTTGCGCTCGGCAGCTTGGGCTCGCTGGTCGGCAGCATTGGCGCGCTGTTCGGCCTGCGCTGCGCGGGACTCGGCCTGCGACGCCCGCGTCTCGGCGGAGCGCGCCTGACTGCTTGCCTGCGCCGCCAGCGACTCCGCCCGCTGTCCGGCGGCGCGCGCGGCATCAGCGACGGTCTGGGCCTGTCGAACCTGATCGCTGGTGTCGCTCGCCAGCTGGCGCTGCAGCTGCACCAGCTTGGTGACGGCGTCGCGCCGGTCGAGCCACGGTCCCGGCAGCGCCAGGTAGGCGGTGTAGAACACCACGGCCTCATTGCGCAGTTTGCCGAGTTCGCACACCCGCGCGGCGTTGTACAGATGCAGCGCCTTGTCGGTCAGCTGGTAGGTCGCCTCAAACAAGTTGGCCGCCGCCTCATGCTGGCCGGCATTCTTGGCGGCGTGCGCGGCCTTGGCGCAGCTCTCCGCGTAGGCCGTGGTCAGTGCTGCGGCGGACTTCTTGGCGTCTGCCAGCTCTTTTTTCCAAGGCTTGGGGCCGCGCGCCTGGGCCGCGTCCTCGAATTTGCTGTACAGCGCCCGCGCCCGACCTGCTGTGGCACACTGGGCGCCAGCATCCTTCATCGACGCAGCCGAGCAACGCAACAGCGTTGCCGCCGCCCACAGCGGACGCAATTCGCTGGTATCGCCGCTGAACTGCTTCTCAAACTCCGTGGCCAGCTGCACCGGGTCCTTGCCGGCGGCCTCCGCCAGCACCGGTGCGCACGCATCGGTAGCCGCAGCGGCCACACCAGGCCGAGCGACCAGCCCAAACAACGCGATCGCCATCCACAGGTTGCGCATCATGGTGCCCCCGACTTGCCCTGGCGGCCGTGCGCCCGATCCGTGCTGCGTTTTGCCCGCTTTTGGGCCGGGTGGCAACCAAGGCCGCTGTCGGGCCAGATACTTTGGTTCGGGCGTGCGTCTTATCGGCCGTGTGCCGCGGTTGTTTCTGCGCGCGCATCCCGTCCAGGGCCGAGTCCCGTGATCGCCGCCTTGGAAAATCACCGCTTGCCAGTCCTGGTGATCGCGTCTAAAATCTTGCGCCTTGTCGACGACCGGCGCCGGTTGCCAGCCGCAGCAAGCCATTTTGTAGAGGAAGAAGATGTTCAATAATCGCATGTTCGCCACCGTCGTCGCGGTCGCCATGGCTGGCGCCGTGATCACGTCGGTTGGCTGCAAGAAGAAAGAAGAGGCCCCCAAGGCTGCAGCCGCTGCTGGCGCCGCCGCCGCGCCCGCTGAAGCCGCCAAGGTTGACGAGAAGGCCGTCGCAGCTGGCGCAGTCGCCGCCCCGGCCGCTGCTCCGGTTGCCGCCGACGTCGAACTGGCCGCGGGCGATGGCATCGCGCTGTGGCTTTCGGTCAAGTCGTTCAACGGCCTGTTCGACGCCGCAGAGGTTTTGGCGGGCAAGTTCGGCGCCGCTCAGCCAGGCGCTTCGCTGCGCGGTCAAGCTATGGGCGTGGCTACCGCTGGCCTCGCGCAAGCGGGCATCAAGGACCTGGAATGGCTGGACAAGACCAAGGCCCTGCACGTCGCCTACCATGATCAGCCCAACCCGGCCGCCGCGCCGGGCACCCCGCCCAACCCGGCAGAAATCGCCGGCGGCTTCTTCATGGTGCTGCCGGTGACCGGCAAAGACGCGACGCTCGCGGCCATGCCGACCGCCGCCAAAGACGCGGCCGCCGAGGGCCACGCCGCCATGATCACCGCGCCCAAGGGCGAAAAGGTCTACATCGACTTCCTGGCCAACCACGCCGTGGTGACCATGATGGACAAGGACCGCTTTGCCAAGGTCAAGGGCTTTGCCGAGCGCATCGCCAAGGTCGATCCGCCGAGCACCCTGTATCTGGGCGTGTCGATTGAAGACCTGAACAAGACCCGCGGCAAGGAGATTGAGCAGGCAATGGCCATGCTCGACGGTCTGGGCAGCAAGATGGACGGCGGCGATCCCGCCAAGGCCAAGATGAACGCCCAGGTTCTCGGCATGTACAGCAAGATGGTCAAGTCGTACATCACTGACATGACCCGCTTTGAGTTGCTGGTCAACGCCGACACCGACAACGCCCGCTTTGAGTTCCGCCTCCAGGCCAAGGAAGGCAGCAAGCTCGGCAAGCAGCTGGCCGCCGGCCGCGGTCGCACCACCCGCGACATCGCCAACCTGTTGCCTTCCAACAGCTACTTCAGCGTCGCCGCTTCGTCGGACCCAGCTGCTGCGATCGAGCAGATGGACGAGCCGCTGAACATGCTCAAGGAGATGTTCAAGATGGACGCGGCGACCTTTGACGCGCTGTCCAAGGACATGAAGGACCTGGCCAAGATGCAAGACGGCACCAGCGGTTTTGCGGTCTACGCCGACGGCCCGGCGGCGCTCGGCATGTTGATCGTGGGTGGCACCACCGACGGCGAAGCTTCGATGCGCGTCGGCAAGCGCATGGTCGGCGCCCTGACGAGCGCGGTGATCGCTGTTGCTCGCGCCGAGAACGCCGCCAAGGGCAAGACGGAGTCGGCCGAAGAAGCTGAGATGATCAAGCTCGTCGAGTCCAGCCTCAAAGAGGGCAAGGTTGACCCGATTCTGGCCAAGGTCGGTCCGCTGACCGAAGCCAAGGGCATCAAGCTGACCGCCGCCACCAGCAAGGACGGCGACATTGCCTGCGACGTGCTCGACATCGCCATCGACTACACCAAAATGCCTCCCGGCAAAGACAGCGAGCAGGTCAAGGCCGTCATCGGCGACAAGACCGCGATGGCCATGTGCGCCGGCAAGACCAAGATCGGCTTTGCCGTCGGCCCGGGCGCGCTCGAGAAGGCCAAGGCTGGTGCGGCTGGTCGCGCTGGCGGCCTTGCCGACGCCCCCGCCTACAAGAATGCCACTGAGCGCAACACCGGCTCGGCCGTGATTTACCTCAACCCCGGCGCTGCGCTGGCCGCCTTCAAGGCGCTGGTCCCCCCGAGCATCACCCTGCCGGGCGACAAGGCGCTGGTGCTCGCGTGCGTCAACCGCACCCAGTCGTTTGGTTGCGCGCTCGAGGCCCCCGTGGACCTGATCGTGGCCGCTAAGGCATTGGCCGGTGGTCCGGGCGGTGGCGCTCCTGCGGAAATGGCCCCGCCGCCTGCTGGTGGCGCCGCGCCCGCTGGCGACGAGGTCGAGGCGCCTGAGCCGCCGCCCGCGCCCGCTCCGGTCAAGGTCGAGCGCC